>DASWQM010000275.1:0-18834 GCA_036403675.1 Solirubrobacteraceae bacterium
GACGCGCTGATAGATCCACCCCGGGTCGCGTGTCGCGACGTCGACGCCGTCCCAGAGCACGCGGCCTTCGTCCGGCGCGTACAGCCCCGAGAGCACCTTGGCGAGCGTGGTCTTGCCGGAGCCGTTCTCGCCCACGAGCGCCACGACCTCGCCGGGTTCGATCTCCAGCGAGACGCCGTCCAGCGCGCGTCGGTCGGCGTCGGGGTAAGCGAACGCGACGTCTTCGGCCGCGACGCGAACCGGGCCGGTTGGCGCCGCCGACACCGGCGTTTGCTGTGTGCTCGCCTCCGCCGCGAGATCGAGGAAGGACACGACGTCGCGAATGAACAGCGCGGACTCATAGAGGTTGCCCGCGCCGAACCCGGCGAACACCAGCCGTTGGCAGAGCAGGACGATCGCGGTGGCGGCGGCGGCCGCGCCGGCCAGGGTCAGGTGGTCGGCGAGCGCCAGGCCGAGGAGCAGGGACAGCGTGCCGCCGACGATCAGCGCCGTGGCGAGGTTGGCCAGCAGCGCGAAGCGCACCTGGCGCCGCGCGACACGGCGCAGCTCGGCCACGCGCTCGTCGTAGAGCCGATCGTGGCGCGCGCGCAGAAACGCTGCGAGGCCGAAGGCACGAACCTCCTTGGCCGGATCGCGTGCCGCGAGCAGATCGGCGAGGTACTGGCGTTCGCGGTCACGCGGTGTCAGGTGGAACGCGAAGCGATAGAAGGCGTCGCCGCGGCGCGACGTCGTGAGCCAAGCGGGCAGGAGGACCAGCAGGGCGAGCGGCGCAAGCAGGGGCTGGAGTGCCAGCAGGGCTCCCAGCGCTCCCAGCGCGCCGGCGAGTGACATCCCGACCTGGGCGAGCCCGAAGACGACCATCGGTCCCCGCCCCATGCTCGCCTGCGCACGCGCCAGGCGGTCGTGGAACCCGGGCTCGTCGAATGCCGCAAGCTCGACGGCACAGGCGACATCGAGGATGCGAGCCTGCGCGTAGCGTGTCGTCAGCTCCGCGAGCAGCTCTTCCTGCTCGCGCCGGACGGCGGCGGCGAGGCCGAGCAGCGCCGTGACCGCGCCGAGCATGGCGACGCTCGGCAGGACGTCGCCCAAGCCGCGGCCCGCGTGGTCGGCGGCGAACGCTGCGTCGAGCACGTGCTTGCCAAGCAGCACGAGAACCCCCACGCCGGCACCGGCGACGAGCTGCATCGCCGCCGCGATGAGCGCCTCGCGCCGGCCGGCCGCCCAGACGATCTTGATCGCCGCGCCGACCAGCCCCGGCATGGCCCGCGCCGAGCGCTGAGCGCCTGCCTGATGCAGGTCATAGATCGTGAAGCCGCCCGAGGGCGGCTCCCCGTCCGAATCGAGCTCTGCTGCCTGGCCATCGACCGACACGCGCACATGATCGCGGGATTGAGAGGCGGCGCCCGAGGGGGCGGCGACGGGCCGCGCGTTTGACCGCGCCGCCGTCGGCGATCGGCATCATCGAGGAGCGGCCCGAGCGGGCGCGCGGACCATGAGCGAGCGTTTGCGCGCGGCGGCGGCCCGCAGGGAGCCGGCCCCCCTACACGAACCGCCTCACGAACGCGAGCGCCGTGTCGGCGACCTCGCGCCAGCCGCTGTCGATCGTCAGCGCGTGGCCGCGGTGGGGCATCTCGACGATCTCGGTGACGCCGTCGTTGCGCTTCTGCTTCTTGTACGCGGCGTTTGCGATCGCCCACGGCACCGTGTTGTCCTTCTCCCCGGAGACGATCAGCAGCGGGCCGCGCTCGGGGTTCTTCGTGTCGGCCTTCGCCTCGGTCCAGGGGTTGATGTTCGCGGACGCGGCCTGGAAGAGCGGCGTGCCGGACGCCGGCACCGCGAACGTCGCGTACAGCTCCTTGGCCTCGTCCTCGTCGACGGCGTTTGCGAAGGAGAAGCGGAACTGCTCGTAGGTGAGCGGCACGGCGCGGTGGATGTTGGCCGGGTTGGAAAGAGCAGGAGACGCTGCGCGCAGCGCGGAGATCGGCAGCGGCAGCACGCCGCGAAACGGCGCCGGGTCGATCGCGACCGAGGCGGCGGACAGTCCGCGGCCGGCGACGATCTGGGTGAGCAGGCCGCCGAACGAGTGCCCGATGACGGCGGGCTTGCGGTCGAGCATCCCGATGACGTCGGAGTAGTGGTCGGCGACCTGGCCGACGGTCTTGCCGGCGAACACCTCGGGATGGGCGTTTGCCTCGTCCACGGTCTCGGGATCGTCGGGCCACCCGGGGGTCAGCGGAGCGTAGCCGGCCTCCTCGAACACCGCGGCCCAGCGGTCCCAGCTGCTCGGCAGCAGCCACAGGCCGTGGATGAAGACGACGGGTGCGAGGCCGGTCGCGTTGGCCCGGTCGACCCCGTCGAGCTCGTGTTGGGACAGCGGTGATGCGGTGGTAGACATGGCGCGACACTACGCCGGGTGCCGCCGCCGAGCATCCGTCATGCAACTCGGTCGCGCCGCCGGTCGCCGCTTGACAGCGGGCGTCGATGTGTGGTCACGTAGGCGCCGCATCGGCGACGAGTCGCTCTGGTCGGCGGCGAGCTGCGAGAGGTAGGGAGAAGCAGTGTCCACAGTCCATGCGGCGGCCGCGGGGTCCGCCGCGGCTCCGTCCGCGCCCGCGGCGGAGATGCTCGATCTGCTCACCGTCGGCGAGCCGCTCATCTCCCTGTCCGCGACCGGGCGCCTCGCGGCCTCCCCCGGCCTGCGGAAGTCGATCGGGGGCGCCGAGGCCAACGTCGCCATCGGTCTGGCGCGGCTGGGGCTGCGCGTGGGCTACGTGTCGCGCGTCGGCGCCGACCCCTTCGGCGACGAGATCGTGCGCACGCTGCGCGGCGAGGGCGTCGACGTGTCGCGCGTGCAGCGCTCGCCGCAGCGCCTGACCGGGCTCATGGTCAGGGAGCTGCGCTCGCCGACCGACGTTCGCGTGCACTACTACCGCGAGGGGTCCGCGGCCACCGAGCTCGACGGGATCGGCGAGGTCCCGCCGGCGCGCTACGCGCATGCGACGGGGATCACGCTCGCGCTCGGCGCCGGCCCGGCGACGGCGGTCGCCGAGCTGCTCGCGGCGGCGCACGCGATGGGCGCGACCGTGAGCTTCGACCCCAACATCCGCCTGAAGCTCTGGTCGCTGGCGGATGCGGTCGCGGCCGTGCGCGCGGTCCTTCCGAGCGTCGACGACCTCCTGCTCAGCGAGGCCGAGGCGCTCGCGATCGCCGGCAGCGACGAGCTCGACGAGGCGCTGCGCCGGCTCGGCGATCAGGGAATCGCGCGTGTCGTCGTACGGCGCGGGGCGGCGGGCGCCGTCGGTGTCGCCGCAGGCCAGCGGATCGAGATCGCGGCCGAGGCGGCCGGGCCCGTCGTCGACTGCGTCGGCGCCGGGGACGCCTTCACGGTCGGCTACCTCTTCGAGCGCCTCCAGGGCGCGCCGTTCGCCATCGCGATGGCGACCGGCGCGTGGGCGGCGGGCCACGTCGTCGCGCACCCGGGCGATTACGAGGGGCTGCCCGACCGCGCGGACTACGACGCCTGGCGCGGTGCCACGGCGACGGTCGATCGATGAGCGCGCGGCCCGCGAGCTTCGTCGACCTGCTCGCCGAGCGCCGCATCGTCGTCGTCGTGCGTCACGGCGACGGCGCCGTCGCCGAGGCGATCGCCCGGGCGGCTGCCGACGGCGGCGCGCGCGCCGTGGAGATCACGACCACCGTCCCCGGCGCGGCGTCGCTCATCGCCACGCTGCGCGGCTCGCTCGCCGCCGAGGTGCTCGTCGGCGCGGGCACGGTGCTGTCGATGCACCAGCTCGACGCCGTGCTCGCGGCGGGAGCGCAGTTCGTCGTCGCGCCGGGCCTCGATCGCGCGGTCGTCGAGCGCTGCGTGGCGGCGCACGTGCCGGTCGTCCCCGGAGCGCTGACGCCGACGGAGGTCGCGGCGGGCCGCGCGCTCGGGCTCGACGCGCTGAAGCTCTTTCCGGCCGACACGGTCGGGCCGGGGCACCTGCGCGCGCTGCGCTCCGTGTTCGCGGACATCGCGTTCGTCCCGACCGGCGGCGTGCGGGCCGACAACGCCGCCGAGTGGTTTGCCGCCGGCGCGCACGCCGTCGGCCTGTCGGGCGAGTTCGACGCCGCCCATCGCAGCGGCGGCGGCGACGCCGTCCGGCGCCTGGCGCGGCGGCTCGGTGAGGCATTCGAGACGCGCAGCAGCAACCCATCCACGAGCGGTGCCCTGCACTAAGTACGGGAAAGAGGTCCAATGCGCAAGATCAGTCGAAGGTCACTCCTCGCCGCGGGGGCGGCGGCCCTGGCGGGCGGACTGACTGCCTGCGGCGGCTCGCCGAAGACGAAGACCAGCACCGCGGCGAGCAACACGGCCTCCGACCTCTCCGGCCCGCCGGCGCTGCCGACGCAGCCGATCACGCTCAACGTCATCGACGGCGGCGGTGACCTGCAGCTCTCCCGGTCCGCGATCGACCAGTTCGTCCGCAACAACTCAAAGCTCGTGACGAAGGTGACCTACTCGAAGTCCACCGGACCGGAGCTCGCCGGCAAGATCCAGGCGGGGCAGCGGGCCGGCAAGGTGCAGTACAACGTCGTCGTCGCCGGCTACGGCGAGATCGCGACGGGCGCGCAGCAGGGTCTGTGGCAGAAGCTGCTGCCGAACTTCGCGAAGGCGCTCGGCGACGTCGAGAGCAACTACCAGCCGGGCGCGCTGAAGATGCACCAGCAGGTGGGCGGCTTCGCGCTGACGACGTACTACAACCCCAACGGGCCGCTCCTGGAGTACGACCCGGCGAAGGTCCACCAGCCGCCGGCGACGCCGGAGGCACTGCTCGCCTGGGCGAAGGCCAACCCGAAGAAGTTCACCTACGCCCGCCCGGCCAACTCGGGACCCGGCCGGACGTTCCTCATGGGGCTGCCGTACATCCTCGGTGACGCCGACCCGCGCGATCCTGACAAGGGCTGGGACAAGACGTGGGCCTTCCTCAAGGGCCTCGACGAGTACGTCGACCACTACCCGGCCGCCACCGGCGTGACGATGGACGAGCTGACGTCGGGGGCGGTCAACATGATCGCCAGCACGACCGGCTGGGACGTCAACCCGCGCGCCCTCGGGGTCGTCCCGAAGAACTTCAAGATCCAGCCCTTCGATCGCTTCCGGTTCGTCGCCGACGCCCACTACATGGCGATCCCGCACGGCGTGCCGCCGGGCGAGCAGGCGGTGATCCTCAAGCTCATGACGTTCATGCTCACGCCGCGGGCGCAGGCGTACGCCTACGACAAGGGCTACTTCTATCCCGGTCCCGCGGTGAAGGGCGTCCCGCTGTCGCTGGCGCCGCCGGCGAGCCAGAAGGTCGTCAAGGAGTACGCGCGGCCCGAGTACGAGCGGCTGTTCGCGACGGTCCCGGTCGAGACGCAGCTCAATGTCAACGACATCGTCTTCATGTTCGACAAGTGGGACCGGGAGGTTGGTGGATCGAAGGTCAAGGGGTGAACGCGACGCCGCGGCTGCGCGAGCTCGAGCTTCACGGGCTGAGCCGCAGCTACGGCTCGCAGACGGCGCTCCACGCGCTCGACCTGAAGATCGCGGGCGGCGAGTTCATCGCGCTGCTCGGACCGTCGGGCTGCGGGAAGTCGACGGCGCTGAACTGCATCGCCGGCCTCATCGCGCCGACGAGCGGCACGATCACGCTCGACGGCCGCCCGCTCGACGGCACGCCGTCCGAGCGGCGCGGCTTCGGCGTCGTGTTCCAGAGCTACGCGCTGTTCGAGCACATGACCGTCCGCGCGAACGTCGCGTTCGGGCTGCGCATGCGGCGGCTGCCGAAGGCGAGCGTCGCCGACCGCGTGCAGCGGGCGCTGGCGCTCGTCCAGCTCGGCGGCCATGCCGACAAGTACCCGACCCAGCTGTCGGGCGGCCAGCAGCAGCGCGTCGCGATCGCGCGCGCGATCGTCATCGAGCCGCCGCTCGTCCTCATGGACGAGCCGCTGTCGAACCTCGACGCCAAGCTGCGCCTGGACATGCGCACCGAGATCCGGCGCCTGCACCGCGAGCTCGGGCTGACGACGATCTACGTCACACACGACCAGGAGGAGGCGTTCTCGCTCGCCGACCGGCTCGTCGTCCTGCGCGACGGCGTGACGCAGCAGATCGGCACGCCGGACGACGTCTACTACCGGCCCGCCAACCCGTACGTCGCCGACTTCGTCGGCTTTCGCAACGCCGTGCCGATGCAGCTCGAGCGCCGCGACGGCGACGCCGGCATGGCGCGCGGCGACGGGCTGTCGGCCCGCGGCACGGTCGTCGGCGACGCGGCCGGCGGGCGTGTGACGCTCGCGATCCGGCCCGACGACCTCGTCGTCGGGGGACCCGGCGACAACGCGTTCGAGATCACGGTCGACGCGGTCGAGTTCCGCGGGCGCAGCTTCGTCGTCGACGGGTGCACGGCATCCGGGCAACGGCTGCGCGGGACGTCGCCGGCCGCGGTGCCGGTCGGCGACGCGGTCGTGCTGCGGGCGCCGTCGGAGCGGGTGCTGCTCTTCGGAGAGGCGGCGTGAGCGTGCGCCGCCGCCTCGCCGCGCACGGGGTCGACCGCACGCTGCTGCTGCTCCTGCCCGCGCTGGCGTTCCTCGTCGCCGTGTTCGTCTACCCGTTCGGCTACGGGCTCTTCCTGTCGTTCCGCCCCGAGCGCTACGTCGGCACGCTGGCGAACTACCAGCAGTTCTTCGCGGACCCGTTCCTGCGCGACACGATCGCGATCACGCTGGGGCTCGCCGTGCCGGCGGCGCTCTTCAACGTCGTCGCGTCGGTGCCGATCGCGTACCGGATGCGCGGCGCGTTCCGCGGCAAGCGCCTGCTCATCGGGATGCTAATCATGCCGGTGACGCTCGGCACCGTGCTCATCGCCAAGGGGCTGCTGACCCTGCTCGGCGCGCGCGGCTGGGTCAACCGCGCGCTCCTGGAGCTCGGCCTCGTCCACGACCCGGTGCGGTTCGTCAACAACTACTGGGGCGTGCTCATGACGCTCGTGATCACGGGGTTTCCGTTCGCCTTCCTGCTGACCCTGTCCTACCTCGGCGGGATCGACCCGATGCTCGAGCGCGCTGCCGCGACGCTCGGCGCCGGGCCGCGCCAGCGGTTCTGGCGGATCACGTTCCCGCTGCTGCTGCCGGGGCTGGCGATCACGTTCATCCTGACGTTCGTGCTCGCGTTCGCGGTCTTCCCGTCGGCGGTCCTCGTCGGCGAGCCGGCGGGGCAGACGCGCGTCATGTCGATCGTCGCCTACCGCGCCGCCTACGAGCAGTTCGACGCCTCGATGGCCTCGGCGATCGCGATGATCATGGCGGTCGTGCAGCTCGCCGTCGTCGGCGTCGTGCTGGGCCTGCGCGGCCAGCTGTACCGCGGGCCCGGACGGCGGGCGTGACGGCGGTCGCACGGCGGCCGGTCGTCGCCAGCCCGCTCGCGTGGGTGGCGTGGGGGTTCGTCGGCGGCTTTCTGGTCTTCATGCTGGCGCTGGTCGCCGCGGTCGTGGTCAACTCGCTGGGGACGCGCTGGCTGGACCACTGGCTGCCCGATGCGTTCACGGCGCACTGGTACGGCGACGCCTGGCGCGAGTTCGGCCTGACGTCGGTCATGCTCGTGACCGTCGAGATCGCGGGCGCCGTCGTCGCGCTCGCGCTGCTCATCGGCGTGCCGGCGTCCTACGCGCTCGCGCGCCGCGACTTCCCGGGCCGGCGCCTCGTCATGTTCGCGTTCCTCGTCCCGCTCCTGCTGCCGCCGGTGACATACGGGATCCCGTTGGCGACGGTCCTGCTCGAGCGCGGGCTCGGCGGGACGATGACCGGCGTCGTCCTCGCGAACCTCGTCCCGAGCGTCCCGTTCGTGATCCTCACGATGACGCCGTTCATCGAGCAGATCGACCCGCGGATCGAGGCGGCCGCGCGCACGCTCGGCGCCGGGACCGGCACGATCCTCGTGCGCATCCTCGGTCCGCTGCTCGTCCCGGGGATGCTCGCCGCCGCCCTGCTCGTCCTCGTCCGCACGGTCGGCATGTTCGAGCTGAGCTTCTTCACAGCCGGGCCGGGGACGCAGCCGCTCGTGGTCGTCCTGTACTACGCGGCGTTCGCGCCCGGCGTGCGCGCGTCGCAGTCGATCGACGCGATGGCGGTCATCTACATGGGGCTGATGCTGACGCTGCTCGTCGCAGCGCTGAGCTTCGTGAACCCGACGAACCTCGTCGTCCGGCTGCGGGAGAAGCGGTGAGTCGCCAAGCTACGGGAGAGCCAATGAGGATCGAGCACGCCGAGGTCGTCGTCAGCAGTCCGGGACGCAACTTCGTGACGCTCAAGCTCGTGACCTCCGACGGCCTCGTGGGCTACGGCGACGCGACGCTCAACGGTCGCGAGCTCGCCGTCGCGAGCTACCTGCGCGACCACCTGCTGGCGCTGCTCGTGGGCCGCGACGCGGACCGCATCGAAGACACCTGGCAGTACCTCTACCGCGGCGCCTACTGGCGCGGTGGGCCGGTCACGATGACGGCGATCTCGGCGGTCGACGTCGCGCTGTGGGACATCAAGGGCAAGGCCTGCGGCGTCCCCGTGTACCAGCTGCTCGGAGGCGCCTGCCGCGACGGCTGCCTCGCCTACGCCCATGCGTCCGGGCGCGACACGGCCGAGCTGCTGGAGCGTGTCGCCGGCAAGCTCGAGCTCGGCTACCGTGCGGTACGGGCGCAGGCCGGCGTGCCGGAGCTGGGAAGGGTCTACGGCGTCGCGACCGACGTCGTGGCGTACGAGCCGGCCGCGCGCGGCGCGCGCCCGGACGAGGAGGTGTGGGACTCGCGCGCGTACCTGCGTCACGTGCCCGGCGTCTTCGCGGCGCTGCGGGCGCAGTTCGGCCCAGAGCCGGCGCTCCTGCACGACGTCCACCACCGGCTCACGCCGCTGCAGGCCGCCCAGCTCGGGCGCGCGCTCGAGCCCCACGACCTCTTCTGGCTCGAGGACGTCACGCCCGCCGAGGACCAGAACGCCCTGCGGCTGGTGCGCGAGCACACGGTCACGCCGCTCGCGATCGGCGAGGTGTTCACGACGATCTGGGAGTGCCGCACGATCCTTCAGGACCGGCTCGTGGACTACATCCGCACGGAGCCGTCGCACGCCGGCGGCATCAGCCACGTCCGGCGCATCTTCGCGCTCGCCGAGCTGTCGCAGATTCGGTCCGGCTGCCACGGCGCGACCGACATCTCGCCGATCGGACTGGCCGCCTCGCTGCACCTCGGGCTCGCGATCCCGAACTTCGGCATTCAGGAGCACCAGGGTCACGATCCGCTCGTCGACGAGGTCTTCCCGCACGCCTACCGCTTCGACGACGGCTACCTGCACCCCGGCGACGAGCCAGGGCTCGGCGTGTCGTTCGACGAGTCGCTCGCGGCGCGCCATCCGTATGCGCCGGCCTACCTGCCGGTCAACCGCCTGACCGACGGCACGATGCACGACTGGTGAATGCGGCGGCGACAGCGCGACTTTCGCGCCGCGGCCTCGGTGGGCATGTGCTCGTCCCCGGGGTCGCTCCCGCGCGGGCGGGCATCGTGCACCTCGGCCTCGGGAGCTTCCACCGCGCCCACCAGGCGGTCTACACCGCCCACGCGCTCGACCGCGAGGACGCTTGGCCGTGGGGGATCGTCGGCGTCGCCCACCGCTCGCACCGGGTCGCGGACGCGCTGCGCGCACAGGACGGCCTCTACTCCGTCCTGCAGCTCGGCGGCGCGCAGGCGCCGCCGCTCGTCGTCGGCGTGCACACGGAGCTGCTCGTCGCGGCCGAGCAGGCGGGGGCGGTCGTCGCGCGGCTCGCCGACCCCGCCACCCGGGTCGTCACGCTCACGGTCACCGAGCGCGGCTACACGGCTCGCCCCGGCAGCGGCGGGCTGGACACCGACGACCCGCAGGTGCGTGCCGACCTCGCCGGGTCGCCGCCGAGCACGACGATCGGCCTCCTCGCCCGCGGGCTGCAGCGCCGCCGCCGCGAGCACTCAGGGCCGCTGGCGATCGTCAGCTGCGACAACGTCCCGCGCAACGGCGAGCACACGCGCGCGCTCGTCCTCGAGCTCGCCGGGCTGCTGCCCGACCCGGACGCCGCCGAGCTGCGCGCGTGGATCGAGCGGTCGATCGCGTTCCCGTCCACGATGGTCGACCGGATCGTTCCGGCGACGCGGCCCGAGCACCGGGCCCGCGCCGCCGAGCTGCTCGGCCTCGACGACGCCGCGCCGGTCGCGGCCGAGCCGTTCAGCATGTGGGTGCTCGAGGACCGCTTCCCCGCCGGGCGCCCGCGCTGGGAGACCGCCGGCGCCGTGTTCAGCGACGAGGTCGCGCGCTACGAGGAGCTCAAGCTGCGGCTGCTCAACGCGACGCACTCGCTGCTCGCCTACCTCGGGCTGCTCGCGGGCGAGCGCACGATCGCCGGGGCCGTCGCGCGGCCGGAGATCCGCGCCGCCGCCGAGCACCTCGTCCACCGCGAGCTGCGCCCGACGCTCGACGCGCCCGTCGGGGTCGACGTGCCGCGCTACGTCGACGAGCTGTTCGCGCGCTTCGCCAACATCGCGCTCGATCACCGCACCCGCCAGGTCGCCTCCGACGGCTCGGCGAAGCTGCCCGCCCGCCTCACCGGGGCGGTCCGTCACCACACCGCGCGCGGCAGCGTCCCGCGCGTGCTGGCGCTGACGGTCGCCGCCTACGTCCGCTGCCTCGCGACCCCGGGCGCCTACGACGCCGCCCTCGGCGCGGTCGCCGACCCGCGCCGCGACGAGCTGGAGGAGCTCGGCCGGCGCGCGCGCGATTCGCGCGAGCTGGTGGCCGCCGTCTTCGAGCTGGGGATCTTCCCGGCCGAGCTGCGAGACGCCACGGCGTTCGCCGACGCGGTCGCCGACCTGCACGCCGTCCTCGTCGCGCACGGTCATCGCGCGGCGATCGAGGCAGCGATCGGATGAGCGAGCCGCTCGCCGTCCACCCGCACGTCCTCCTGCCGCCGGGGGAGCCGGAGCGCGGCGTCGCGGCCGAGCTCTACGCCGAGGTCGCCGGGGCGCCGATCGTCTCGCCGCACGGGCACGTCGACGCCGCCCTGCTGGCGGACGACACGCCGTTCGGCGATCCCGCCGCGCTGCTCGTCACCCCCGACCACTACGTCGCGCGCCTGCTGCACGCCGACGGCGTCGCGCTGGACGAGCTGCGCCCGCCGACCGAGCCGCGCGCGATCTGGCGGCGGCTCTGCGAGCACTGGCCCGCCCTCGGCGGGACGGTCGTGCGGCTGTGGCTCGAGCTCATCCTGCACGACGTCCTCGGCGTGCGCGTCGTGCCCTCGGCCGCGACCGCGGACGCCCTCTTCGACGAGCTGTCCGAGCGCCTCGCGCTGCCCGAGTCGCGCCCGCGCGCGCTGTACCGCCGCTTCGGCATCGAGGTGCTGGCGACGACCGACGATCCCGCCGACGACCTGCGCCACCACCGCGCGCTCGCCGACGACACCGCCTGGGAGGGCCGCGTCGTCCCGACGTTCCGCCCCGATGCCTACCTCGACGTCGCGCGTCCCGGCTGGCCCGCGCGGATCGAGCGCCTCGCCGCGGCGGCGGGCGTCGACATCGCCGGCTACGACGACTTCGTGACCGCGCTGGAGCGCCGCCGGGAGTTCTTCGCGCAGCACGGCACCACCGCGAGCGACCACGGGATCCAGTGCCTGGCGACCGAGCGCCTCGACGACCGCACCGCGCGCCGCATCTTCGCCGCGGCGCTGCGCGGCGACAGCGAGCCGCGCGAGGCGGCGGCCTTCGGCGCGCACATGCTCGACGAGCTGGCTCGCATGTCGTGCGACGACGGCCTCGTCATGCAACTGCACCCGGGCGTCCTGCGCGACCATCACGGGCCGACGCTGCGCGCCCACGGCGCGGACGCCGGCGCCGACATCCCGGTCCGCGCGGAGTTCACGCGCGCGCTGCGCCCGCTGCTCGAGCGCTACGGGACCCATCCGCGCTTCCGGATGGTCCCGTTCACCGTCGACGAGACGACGTTCTCGCGCGAGCTCGCGCCGCTCGCCGGCTTCTACCCGTCGGTCTTCCTCGGCGCGCCGTGGTGGTTTCTGGACTCGCCGGCGGGGATGCTCCGCTTCCGCCGGGCGGTGACGGACACGGTCGGCTTCCACCGCACGGCGGGGTTCGTCGACGACGCGCGGGCGCTCTGCTCGATACCGGCGCGCCACGAGGTCGCCCGCCGCGTCGACTGCGCCTTCCTCGCCGAACTCGTCTGCGAGCACCGGCTGACGCTGGCCGAGGCCGCGGCGATCGCCCGCGACCTCGCCCACGACCGGCCGTTGCTGGTCTTTCGGCTAGGCGCGTAGGTTGCCCGCCGCCGGCGCGGCGGGATAGGCTCGCGCCGACGGTCGGCTTGTGCTGGAGCGGCGTGATTGGGGTCACCACGCCGGCGACAGCTGTGCGCATGGACGCTTCCTCTCACTCCACGACGTCTCACCGCGCGCGCCCGCGCATCGTGGCGGTGGCCGCCTTGCTGCTCGTCCTCGCCGGCGCCGCGATCGTGGCCGCGGCCTCGAAGGCGCCACACGGCTACGACAAGCTCGCGCGCGTCGGCGTGAGCGCGAAGGGCGCCACCCTCAGCGGTCGGCGCGTCCGCGTGAGGATCTCCAACACGCGCACCGTCCAGCTGCGCCTCGACGTCGTCCGCGGCGGCCAGCGCAGGCTCCAGGGCTGGTCTGAGTTCAGGCTCAAGCCGGGCGCGCACACGATCACGCGCAGGCTCGCCAAGGACGCGCCCGGCGGCGCGCTCGAGCTGCGCGTCACCGCCCGGATCGGCCCCACGAAGGCCCGCGGCGTCGTGGCGCTGAAGCGCGTCGGACCGGCGCCGCCGACGCAGGGCAGCTCCGTGCCCTCGGCCATCGCGCTGTCGGCGTCGGCCATCGCGGAGAACAGCCCCGCCGGCTCGACCGTCGGCACGCTGTCCGCGACCGATCAGAACCCGGCGGGCACGCTGGCGTTCTCGCTCGTCGGCGGTCCCGGCAGCGATGACAACGCCTCCTTCGCGATCGACGGTCGGACCCTGAGGACGGCCACGGTCCTCGACTTCGAGGCCAAGCCGAGCCTCGCGATCCGCGTGCGCGTCTCCGACGGCAAGGGCGGCACGCTCGAGCGGCCGCTGACGATCGCGGTCACGAACGCCAACGACGCGCCGTCGAGCATCGCGCTGTCGCGCGTGAACGTCGCCGAGAACGAGCCGGCGGGGACGCTCGTCGGGCTCCTGTCCGCCCGCGACCAGGACCCGGCCGACACCTTCTCCTTCTCGTTCGCGGCGGGGCCCGGCGACGCCGACAACGCCCGCTTCCAGATCGCCGGCGGAATGCTGCAGACCGCCGCCGTGCTCGACTTCGAGGCACGGTCGAGCCACACGATCCGCCTGCGCGTCTCCGACGGCAACGGCGGCACCTTCGAGCAGCCGCTGACGATCACCGTGACGGACGCCAACGACCCGCCGACGGCGATCGCGCTCGCGCCCGCCAACGTCGAGGAGCGCCGGCCGGCGGGGACGCGCGTCGGGACGCTGACCGCGACCGACGAGGACCGGCCGGGGGACACGTTCACCTTCGCGCTCGTGACCGGCGCCGGCTCGGCCGACAACGGCTCGTTCGAGATCTCCGGAAGCACGCTGCAGACGGCCGCGGTGCTGAACCTCACCGACGGAGCGACCCGCACGATCCGCGTCCGCGTCTCGGACGGCAGGGGCGCCACCGTCGAGCAGCCGCTGACCGTGACGGTCGACAACGTCAACCACGCGCCCACCGCCATCGCCCTCACGCCCTCCACGGTGGCGGAGAACCAGCCGGCCGACTCGCTCGTCGGCGCGCTCTCGGCGACCGACCCGGACGCCGGCGACGCGCACACGTTCAGCCTCGTCACCGGCGCGGGCTCGGCTGACAACGGCGCGTTCCGCATCGCCGGAAGCTCGCTGCACGCGAACGCCCCGCTCGACTTCGAGACGAAGAGCAGCTACGCGATCCGCGTCGCGGTCGGCGACGGGCGCGCCACGTTCGAGCAGCGGCTCGCGGTGACCGTGACCAACGTCAACGACGCGCCGACGGACATCGCGCTGGCGAATGCGAAGGTCGCCGAGAATCAGCCCGCGGGCACCGTGGTCGGCGCGCTCTCGACCGCCGACCAGGATGCCGGCGCGACGCACGCCTACGAGCTCGTCGGCGGCGCCGGCTCGACCGACAACGCGCAGTTCGAGATATCCGGCACGTCGCTGCGGACGAGCCGGAGCCTGGACTTCGAGGCCGCCGCGACGCGCTCGGTCCGGGTCCGCACCACCGACGACGGCGGCCTGACGTTCGAGAAGCAGCTGCAGATCACGGTCACCGACGTCAACGACGCGCCGGTCGCCGCCGACGACAGCTTCGCCGGGCAGGCGCGCGCCGTCGGCAACACGGCGCTCGTGGTCGACGATCCGACCGACGGCGCTCCCGATCCACCCGGCCCGCAGAAGACGATCTCCGGCAACATCCTCGCCAACGACAGCGACCAGGACGGGACCGGCTCGCTCGCCGTCGTCGCGGGCACGTTGCCGACCAACGACGGCGGCACGGTCGAGCTCCAGAGCGACGGCGACTTCGTCTTCCACCCGGCCGCCGGCACGAGCTGCGCCGATCACTCCGACTTCTTCGACTACACCGTCACCGACCAGAACTCCACGAAGCCGCCCGGCAGCGCGGGGACCGCCGCCGGCCGCGTGACGATCGAGATCCAGGACTGCGTCTGGTACGTCGACGGCTCCGCCGCAAGCGCCGGCGACGGGACCTCCCGCACCCCGTTGCGCACGCCGGCCGCGCTTGCCGGCCCGGCCGGCGCCGGCGACGCCGACGGCAGCGGCGACACGATCTTCCTCTACGCCGGCTCCTACGGCGGCGGGCTGCCGCTCGAGCCCGGGCAGTCGCTGCTCGGCCAGCGCCACGGCCTGAGCGTGCCCGACGGCGCCGGCGGCAGCGTGACGCTCGAACCGGCCGCACCCGGCCCGGGCGGCGCACCGTCGACGGTCACCGGCGGCCTCGCCCTCGCGGCCGGCGACACGATCCAGGGCATCGACCTCGGCAACGCGCCCGACGCCGCGCTGTCGGGCACCGCTGTGGGCAAGGCCGTGATGAACACGGTGACCCCCGGCGCGATCGACAACCAGACCGGCGGCGCGGTCAGCATCAGCGGCGGCACGCTCGACATGGCGTTCAGCTCGGTGTCGTCCAACGGCGGCACGAGCGGCATCGCACTCGCGAACGTCGCCGGCGGCTTCACGGCGGCCGGCGGCACGCTGGCCGGCGCCACGGCTGACGATGTCGCACTCAGCGGCGGCAGCGCGAACGTCACCTACGACGGCACGATCTCCGACGACGTGGGGCCGCTCGTCACGATCAGCAACGAGACGGCCGGCACGAAGGACTTCAACGGCGCCATCAGCGACGGCGGCGACGGCGACGGCAGCGGCATCGCGCTGACCAACAACGCCGACGCCGCCGCGATCCGCTTCCGCGGCGGCATGACGCTCGCCACGGGCGCCAACCCCGCCTTCAGCGCGACCGGCGGCGGCACGCTGGCCGTGACCGACCCCGCCGGCCCGGCCGCCAACACGCTCGCCACCACGACCGCCACTGCGCTGACGATCGCCAACACGAGGATCCGCGCCGGCGGCGTGACGTTCGAGCGCGTTTCGTCGAGCGGCGCGCCCAGCGGCATCGTCCTGACCGCCACCGGCAACGCCGGCGGCCTCGCGGTGACGGGCAGCGGCAGCGCCGGGTCGGGCGGGACGATCGCCGGCTCGACCGGACCGGGGATCGCGCTCACCGGCGTCGGCGGCGGCGCCGACCTCGCGTGGATGAACGTGACGGGCGGCGCCGACGACGGCATCCGCGGCGCGAACGTCGACGGCTTGCGGTTCGCCGACGGCGCGGTGACGAACAACGGCGACGCCGCCGGGGAGAGCGGCATCGACCTCACCGCGCTCACGGGGACCGTGGGGCTCACGAGCGCCACCGTGACCGGCAACGCGGCAGCCAACGTCTCGATGGAGCACAACGGCGGCACGCTCGACGCGACCGTCACCGGCGGCAGCTACGGGGGCAACTCGGCGACGATCGGCAGCGACGGGATCCTCCTGCGCGGCACCCGCGACGGCACGATGACCGCGAACATCCAGAACGCGACGTTCGCGAACGACCGCCGCGATCACGTCCGCATGACGACGGACGCGACGAGCACCGTGGTCCAGCACCTCACCGTCAACAACGCGACGATGACGAGCAACCCCGGCTCGGTCGGGAGCGCGATCAGGGTCAACCCCGGCGGCAACGCCGCCGCAGACGCGACGCTGACGTCGAACGACATCCAGGGGTCCGCCGGCCCGGCGATCGTCATCGACGGCCCCGGCACCGCCGCCGCGCCGCAGCCGGTCAGCATCGCCGCCACGATCAGTCAGAACACGATCGGCACGCCCGGCACGGCCGGCTCCGGGTCGCGCACGGGCGACGGGATCGCCGTCAACTCCAACGGCGGCGCCGGCGTCCGCGTGCTGGTGACGAACAACACGATCAGGCAGTACGCGAGCGCCGCCGGCATCAACCTCGCCATGAGCGACGGCAACGGGACGCTCGACGCGACGGTCCGCGCCAACACGATCTCCAACCCCGGCGCGACGGCCTCCAACGGCGTGCTGCTGCGCTCGGGGTCCCAGGGTGGCACCGAGAGCACGAGCGCCTGCCTCGACCTCGGGCACCCGGCGGACGGCGCCCTGAAGAACGCGCTCACCGGGGCCGGCCTCGGCGGCGCCGGCAACACGGACATCCGCGTGCGGCAGTTGGCTAGCACGACGATCAAGCTGCCCGGCTACGTCAGTGCTGCGCCCGTGGCCACGACCGTGGCCGCCTACCTCCGCGACCGCAACAACCCCGTCAGCCCGCCGACGGTCTCCGTCGTCGGTACCGGCTACGTCCCGGCCGCCCCCTGCCTGCTGCCCTGAGCTGACCGGGACTGTCGCCGCCGGGCTCCTGTCGCTGCTCGTCTCGCTCGCCGGCCTGACGATCCTGCGCGGCGCTGCGTCAGCGGACGGCGACCGCGACGTGGCTGTCGGGCCCGACGGTGAGCGAGCGGCGACCGGCGAGCAGCTCCAGCAGCTCGTCCCCGACGACCTCCCGGCGCCAGCCCTGGAGGGTGCGGACGGGCGGCTGCGGTGAGCCGTCACGCATCGCCAGCACGATCGCCTGCAGGTCCGCGCGGGCCGCGATGAGCTCGTAGGCGAGCTCCTCCTCGAGCGCCCGCGTGCGCACGAGCGCCTCGGCGAGCGAGATGACCGGCGCGTCGAGCGCGTTGGGCTGCGCCGGGCGCTCGCCCTCGACCGGGATCGGCGGCCGCGAACGCCCGCGCTCCACGCTGGCGAGGATCGCCTTCCCGCGCCGGCGCAGCGTCGCCTCGTTGATGCCGCGAATCTGCTCGAGCTGGCCGATCGCGCCCGGCCGCCGCTTGGCGACCTCGATGAGCGCCGCGTCGCTGAGGACGGCGGGGATCGGGCGGTCCTGCGTGCGGGCGGTCTCCTCGCGCCACTCGACGAGCTCGCGCGCGATCGCGCGGACCTTCGGGTCCAGCGAGTTCACGCGGGGCAGGCGGGCGAAGATGACGTCCGGATCGCGATCGTCGGTCGCGGCGGCGAGCACGCGGCACTCCTCGCGCGCCCATTCCAGCCGGCCGCGCGCCGCGAGGCGCTCCTGCAGCGCGGTCGTGGCCTGCAGGAGGTGGCGCACGTCGTCGCGGGCGTAGTCGATCTGCTCGTCGCTGAGGGGGCGCGCGTCCCAGCGCGTGAAGCTCGCGCTCTTGCTCAGGCGCACGCCGAGCAGCTCGTGCAGCAGCGCCTCGTAGCCGAGCTGGGCGCGCATCCCCGCGAAGCCGGCCGCGAGCTGGGTGTCGAAGAGGTTCGCGATGTCCGTCTCCCAGACCCGCCGCAGCAGCGCGACGTCCTGGCGTCCGGCATGCATGACGATCTCGACGCCCGGATCGGCGAGCACCCGCGCCAGCGGGCTCGAGTCGACGTCGTCGTCGAGCGGGTCGATGACCTCGATCCGGATGTCGCCGTCGACCTCGACGGCCACCTGCACGAGGCACAGGAGCGTGCGATAGCGCCCCTCGCCCATGAACTCCGTGTCGATGCCGAACCGCCCACTCGCCCGCGCCAGCTCGGCCAGCTCCGCGATGTCGCTGCTGCTGGCGAGGTCGCTCACGATCTGGGCGACCTTACCGCTACTCCTCGCGGCGCTGGCGCTCGACCTCGTTGAGGTAGAGCACGCGCAGCAGCCAGACGGTGCAGGCGCCAACGATGACGATGAGCGCGTAGGCGATGCCGGTGATGGTGGGATTCAGGACGAACGCGAGGATCGCCACGATCCCGATCACCACGTACGGCACGTGGCGCCCGTAGCGATTGAGCATCTGGCGCGCGGTCATGCGGCCAGCACCGTCGGCTCGTGCGGCAGGCGACCGGGATCAAAGCGCGCGAGCAGCTCGTCGAGCGACGGCTGCTCACGGCGCGCGGCGAGGCCGACGGAGGCGGCGAGCTCGGCGCGCACGGCGACCGGCGACTGACCCGCGGCGGCGCGGTCGGCAAGGGTGACGGCGCCGTGGCGCTTGGCCAGACGCTGCCCGTCGGGCCCCAGCACGAGCGGGACGTGGGCGTGGATGACGCCGGGGCCTCCGAGGAGCGCGCGAAGATGCAACTGACGCGGCGTCGTCTCCAGCAGGTCGGCTCCGCGCACGACCTCACCGATCCCCTGGG
>DASWQM010000276.1:0-9553 GCA_036403675.1 Solirubrobacteraceae bacterium
GCGCCACGGCGAGTGCGTGCTCTTCATCCCCGGGATGCTCGATCGCGAGCGCGCGGCCGCGATCGAGGAGTCGATCTGGGACCGGATGCACTTCGCCAGCCACCTGCGCTCCGACCAGCTCGGCGAGTTCAGGGTCGGCACCGACGTGCACCGCTCGGAGTCGCTGGCGCTCGTGCAGCTGCTCATCCTCTACCACATGGCGACCGCGCGGGCGACCGTCGCGCTCGGCGGCGAGCCGGGCGGTGAGGAGCGCATGCGGGTGTCTCCGCGGTAGCGCACCCGGCCGCCGCACACGCACGTCCGTGACCCGGGTGCCGCGCGATGCCAGGACGTGGCGAGCGATGCGGCTCGTCGACGATCCCGGCCAACGGCGCGCCCGGTCCTTCGGCGGCGTCGCCGGCGACTACCACCGCGCGCGTCCCGGCTGTCCCGTGGAGGCGGTCCGCCGGCTGCTCGGCTCGAGCCCGTGGACGTGGGCGCCGGCAAGCTGACCCTCGCCTGACGTGCGCGGCCGGCCGCCCGGGTCAGGACACCTCGGCCGGCGCCGGCAGGCGCTCGACCTCGACCTCGGGCAGCAGCCGCTCGACCTTCTGGGGGTCCACGAGGCCGGCGCCGAGGCGCTGGACGGACTCCGCGCCGCACGCGACGCCGTAGCGCAGGCACTCCGCCGGCGGCTTGTCGCCGTAGCGGGCGGCGACGTAGCCGGCGAGGAATGCGTCGCCGGCGCCGACGGTCGCGACGGCCTCGCGCGGCTCGATGCGGACCCGGTGCAGCATCGTCTCGCCGTCGACGATCATCGAGGCGAAGCAGCCGTCGGGGACGGTCATGATCGCTTCGACGGCGCCGAGCGCAACCATCTCCCGCACCGCGATGACGCGATCCTCGTCGTCGTTGAACTCGTGGCCGACGAGCTCCTCGGCCTCGAGGACGTTTGGCGAGACGACGTGCGGCTCGGCGCGCACGGCGTGGCGCAGCGGGTCGCCGTCGGTGTCGATGACGACGACGAGGCCGAGCTTGCGCATGTCCTTGATGAGGTCGGCGTAGACGTCTGAGTCGACGCCGCGCGGCAGCGAGCCGGCGAACACGACGATCGCGGCACCGCGCGCGAGGTACATGAGCTTGTCGCGGAAGAGCTCGAGCTCGCGCGCGCTGACGGCTGGACCGCGCTCGTTGATCTCGGTCTGCTCGCCGTTCGTCGGGTCCAGCACGGCGGTGTTCGTGCGCGACTCCTCGCGGATGCGGACGAAGTCGTTGAGGATCGCCTCGTCGGTCAGGGCCTCCACGATCCGCGTCCCGGTCGCGCCGCCGGCGAAGCCCGTGGCGATGACCGGCTGGCCGAGCGTCTTGAGCGTCCGGGCGACGTTGACGCCCTTGCCGCCCGGCAGCGTCGTCTGCTCGACGGTCCGGTGGCGGCGCCCGAGGCGGAAGTTCGGGACCGAGAGCGACTTGTCGATCGCCGCGTTGAGCGTGACGGTGATGATCATGGAACGACTGACTCCTCCCGGCGGCGAGCCCGCCGGTGCTCTGCGTCGAGCGCGCGCCGGTCGCGGAGGACGCGGCGGCGCAAGAGCATGAGAGGGAGGCTACAGGCCAGCAGCAGCACGAGGGCGATGATCGTCTCCGGCCGGCCGACGAGATCGTCCAGGCGCGTTGCCACGCTGGCCTCGGCCACCGGCCGCGCCGTCACGACCGGCACGCGTCCCAGCACCTCGCTGCCGGCGCGGACGATCGCCGTCCCCAGCCGCGAGCCGCGCGGCAGCGGCCCGTCGACCTCCTGGGGCAGCCCGGCGACGTTCACGCTCGTCCGCGCCCCCCGGCGCAGGACGTGGCGCACCGTCGCGCCGGCGACGACCTCGACCGACTCGCCCCCGCGGTAGCGCAGCGCCACCCGCCCCAGCACGCGCCCCTCCGGCACCGGCGTCACCGCGTCGTAGCTGCTCAGCCCGTAGCGCAGCAGCGCGAGCGAGTCGCTGTCGCGCGCGCGCTCGCTCGGCTCCCCGAGGACCACGCTGACGACCGTCACCCCGTGGCTCGTCGCCGAGCCGACGAGGACGTAGCCGGCACGGTTCGTGCGTCCCGTCTTGACGCCGTCGACGGCGGGGACGCGGCGCACGAGCGTGTTGCGGTTCAGCACCGTGCGGATGCGGGCCCCGCTGCGCAGGCTCGCGCGCGGCAGGTCGACGGTGCGACGGAAGAAGTCGTAGCGGCGCAGGCGGATCGCGAGCGTCGCGAGGTCGCGGGCGGAGGAGTAGTTGCCCGGGTCGTCGAGACCGATCGGGTTTGCGAAGTGCGTGTCGCGCAGGCCGAGGATCCCGGCGCTGCGGTTCATCTCCCGCACGAACCCGGCCGTCGATCCCATCGTGCCGGCGGCGAGCGTCGCGGCCGCGTCGTTGGCGCTCGGCAGGAGCGCCGCGCGCAGCAGATCGCGCACGCTCATGCGCTCGCCCGCGCGCAGCCCGATCTGCGACTCGATCGGCAGCGCCCGGTAGTCGACGGCGCTGAAGATGTCGTCGAGATCGTCGCGCTGCAGGGCGACGAGCACCGTCATGAGCTTCGTCGTAGACGCGATCGCACGCCGGTCCCGCGGGTTGCGCGCGAACAGGACGTCGCCGGTCGAGGCCTCCATGACGATCGCCGCCTTGGCGCCCTCGAGGCTCGGCCCCGCGGGCGTCTGCGCGGCCGCCGCGGGAGCGAACGTCAGCAGCGCGGCGAGAGCCGCCAGCAGGACACGCCGGGCGCTCACCGCGCGAGCCTGAGCCGCTGGCCGGGGCGCAGCACGTCGAGCGCGACACCCGGGTTGAGGGCCTTCAGGCGGTCGACGGTCATGCCCGCGTGCTGCGCGATCGTCGATGCCGTGTCGCCCGACTTCACCTTGACCGTCTTCTGCTTGCCACGGCCGGCGGCCGGGCCCACCCGCGCCGGCGTCTCGAGCGGGCGCACCGGAGGCTGATCGCTTCCGCTCGTGGCGATGATGAGAAACGAGCCCAATGCCAGCAAGACCAGAAGACCCGGCAGGACATACCGCGCGTAGGGCATCTCCTCCATCCCCTTCGGAGCATACGGCCCGCGCGCCACCCCGGCGCGTCACGAGACCGACCATGCGAGCTCGCGCAGCCGCTCTGCCTCCGCGCGGGCGGCCGCGGCCGGCGTGCCGCCGGCCGTCTCGTACGCCTGGGCGATCGAGCGCGAGGCGCTGACGAGCCCGCCGGCGCGGCCGGCCGCCCACGCGGGCGCGAGATCCTCGACCCGCCCGCCCTGCGCGCCGATGCCCGGCAGCAGGAACGGCGCCAGCGGCATGAGCTCGCGCATCCGCGCCAGGTGCTCCGGTCGGGTCGCTCCGACGACGGCGCCGACGTCGGTCAGCCCGCTCGCCGGCCCTCGCTCGCCGAGCGCGGCGACGATCGCCGCCAGGCGCTCCCAGAGGGGGCCGCCTGCCGCGAGCTCGAGGTCCTCGACGTCGGCGGCGCCGGGATTGGACGTGCGCACGAGCACGAAGACGCCGGCCCCCGCGGCGCGTGCCCCGTCGATGAGCGGCGACAGCGCGTCGGCGCCGAGCAGCGGATTGGCGGTGAACGCGTCGGCGCCGAGGCCGTGGACGTCGCCGAACGGCGTCGGGGTCGTGCCGACGAGCGCCTGGGCGTAGGCGGCCGCGGACACCGCGATGTCCCCGCGCTTGCCGTCGGCGAGCACGAGCAGACCAGCCTCGCGCGCGTGCTCGACGGTCGCCGCAAGCGCCGACCAGCCGTCCGCGCCGAGGCGCTCGAAGCACGCGAGCTGCGGCTTGACGGCGACACAGGCGGGGCCGGCGGCGTCGATGAGCGCCGCGCAGTGGGTGCGCACCGCCGCCGCCGCCCGGTGCGCCGGCGACCCCTCCGCGGGCGCGCGCCCGACCGCCTCCGGCCACAGCCGGGCCGGGTCGGGATCGAGGCCGAGGATGATCTGCGACCCGCGCGCTTCGACGAGGCCGGCGAGCCGGTCGGCGAACGTCACCGCAGCGCTAGCGGATGTGGCCGGGAGGACTCGTCCACTAGCGGTCCGGCCTCATGCCCGGACGGCGGCCTTGAGGTTCGAGCCGGCGGTGAACTTGGGAACGCGGGTGGCGGCGATCTCCATCGGCTCGCCGGTGCGCGGATGCACGCCCTGGCGCGCACCACGCTCGGCCACGGTGAACTTCCCGAAACCCGCGAGCGACACTTCGCCGCCCCGGCCGAGGACGTCTTCGACGGCGCCGAGCGCGGCATCGATCGCGTCGTTGGACTGCTTGCGCGTGAGGCCCGTGCGGGCCACGATCGCGTCCACGAGCTGAGTCTTCGTCACGGCAGATGCTCCTCGTGCTGCGGATACAGGGTGGCGCGACGCTAGCAGCGCGACCGGACCGCAGGAGATGAGGCAGGATGCTCCCCGTGCCGCTCAACCGCATCGGCTGGCTCGTCACCGTGGTGGCCGCGCTGATCACCGCATTGCTGCTCTTCCTCTCGGGCTACAACGGCTACGGCGCGCTGGCGATCGCCGTCGGCGCGTCCGCGGCGATCAACGTCCGCTGAGCGGCCGGTCAGTGCGGCGGGATCTCGGTTCCCGGGTGCACGCTGCCCTCGGGCTCGAGGTGGATCAGCACGTCGGCGCCGCGCAGGCGCTCGCGGATCGCGTCCTGCAGCGCGTGGGCGGTCGCGTGCGCGTCCTCGAGCGTCGTGCCGGACTGGAACTGGACGTGCATGTCGACGTAGCGGCGCGAGCCCGCCCGCCGCGCGCGGAGCTTGTGATAGCCGCAGACGCCGCGCGGGCCGAACTCGGCGACGGCGTCGCGCACGGCGTCGAGCTCCTCCTGCGGCAGCGCCTCGTCGACGAGCACCCGCGAAGCGCGCATCAGCAGGCGCACGCCGGCCGTCACGATCGCGACGGCGACGAGGAGCGCGATGACGGGATCCAGCCACGTCTGGCCGGTGACCTGGACGAGCGCGAGCCCGACGAGGACCGCGGCCGATGTCGCGGCGTCCGTGCGCAGGTGGGCGGCGTCGCCCTCGAGCGCGGGCGAGTCGGTCTCCCGCCCGCGCCGGGCGAGGACGCCGGAGACCACGACGTTCGCGACGACCGAGAACGCGATGATCGCCATGCCGACGCCGAGCGAGCCGACCTCGGTGTGCGACGTCGACAGCCGCCGCACCGACTCGTAGACGATGACGCCGGAGCCGACGAGGATGAGCAGCGCCTCGATCGCGGCGGCGAGGTTCTCGAACTTGTCGTGCCCGTAGGGATGGTCCTCGTCGGCGGGCTTGTCGGCCTGGCGGACCGAGACGAACGCCACGATCGACGCGATGAGGTCGATCGACGAGTGCATCGCCTCGGTGATGATCGCGACCGATCCGGTGATCGCGCCGGCCGCGAGCTTCAGTGCGATGAGCGTGCAATTGGACGCGATCGACAGCGCCGTCGCGCGCATCTTGACGGTGCCGGGCGCGGCCGGCTGTGGGGCGATGAGCCGCCCGGCCACCGTCAGCCTCCGAGCCGCGCGAGCAGCGCCCGGGCGGCGCGGCCGCGGTGGCTGATGGCGGCCTTCTCCGCCGGCTCGAGCTCGGCCATCGTGCGTCCGTCGGGGATGTCGTCGGGCAGGAAGGCGGGGTCGTAGCCAAAGCCCCCGTCGCCGCGCGGATCGGCCGCGAGCGTGCCGGTGCAGCGACCTTCGAGGAGCTGCTCGCCGCCGTCGGCGTCGACGTAGGCCAGCGCGCAGACGTACGTGAGCGCCGAGCCGGTGGGCGCCTCGCGCAGGAGCTTTCGGAGGTTCTGCTCGTCGGTCGGGTCGTCGCCGGCGAAGCGCGCCGAGCGGACGCCGGGCGCGCCGCGGAGGGCGGCCGCCTCGATGCCGGAGTCGTCGGCGATCGCCGGCAGGCCCGTGGCGCGCGCCGCCGCGCGGGCCTTGTCGAGCGCGTTGGCGGCGAACGTGTCGCCGGTCTCGGGCGGCAGCTGCACGTCGGCGGGCAGCGCCAGGACCTCGTGGGGCGCCAGCAGCGTCTCGAACTCGCGCGCCTTGTGGGCGTTGCGTGTCGCGAGGACGAGCTTCACGCCACCGCGCGCGCCTGGATGGCACGCAGCTGCTCGATCCCGCCGCCAGCGAGCGCGAGGAGCTCGTCGAGGTGCGCGCGCGACAGCGGCGTGCGCTCGGACGTCGCCTGGACCTCGACGAGTCCTCCCTCGCCGGTCATGACGACGTTGGCGTCGACCTCGGCCGTCGAGTCCTCCACGTAGTCGAGGTCGAGCAGCGGGACGCCGCCGACCATCCCGCAGGAGATCGCGGCCACGGTCCCCGTCAGCGGCGAGCGCTCGAGCTTGCCCTCCCCGAGAAGCCGTCGGCACGCGAGGTCGAGCGCGACGTAGGCGCCCGTGATGGAGGCGCAGCGGGTGCCGCCGTCCGCGGTCAGCACGTCGCAGTCGAGGTAGATCGTGCGCTCGCCGAGCGCCCCGAAGTCGATGACGCCGCGCAGCGAGCGCCCGATGAGGCGCTGGATCTCGACGGTGCGGCCGTCAGGGCGCCCCTTGTTGACGTCGCGTGCTTTGCGCACGCCCGTCGACGCGGGCAGCATCCCGTACTCCGCCGTCGCCCAGCCGCGGCCCTGGCCGGCCATCCAGCGCGGGACGCCGTCCTGGACCGACGCGGTGCAGATGACCCGCGTCTCGCCCTGCGTGATGAGCGCCGAGCCGGTCGCGGGCTTGACGAAGTTCGGCTCGATCTGCGTCGGGCGCAGCTCACTCGGCGCGCGGTCGTACGAGCGCGTGACGTCGATCATGCGAGGGCCTCCATGGGAAGCTCGACGTGGTCCACCGCGCCCATCGGCAGCTGCAGGAAGCGGGAGCCGATCTCGGCGAACGCGGTCGCGTCGCCGGTGCACAGGAAGCTGTAGCGCCCCTCGCCCGCACGCGTGGTGGCGAGATCGCGCAGCGCCAGCGCGTGCTCGACGCGGCGCGCGATCGCGGTGCCGGACGTGATGAGCGTCACCTGGGGCCCGAGGAGGCGCTGCAGCAGCGCGCGCACGAACGGATAGTGCGTGCAGCCGAGGATCGCCGTGTCGACGCCCGCCTCGCGCAGCGGCGCGCAGTAGCCGCGCGCCAGGTCGACGTCGTCGGCGGTGATCGGTGCGCCGGTCTGCGAGATCTGCGCGAGCTGCGGGCAGGCGACGTTCGTCAGGCGCACGAGCGGATCGGCGGAGAGCACGGCGCGAGCGTAGGCGCCGCTCGCGATCGTCGCGGGGGTGGCGAGCACGCCGATGCGCCCGTTGCGCGTGCTCGCGACCGCGAGGTTGGACTCGGGACCGACCACTCCGATGACGTCGACGCCATGCCCACCGGCGGCCACGTACCCGGCGAGGTCCTGCAGCGCACTCGACGTGGCGGAGTTGCACGCGACGACGAGGAGCTTCGCGCCGCGATCGAGCAGGACGTCCGCGATCTGCCGGCTGAAGGCCTGCAGCTCGAACCGCGTGCGATCGCCGTACGGAAAGCGCGCCGAGTCGCCGAGGTAGAGGAAGTCCTCCTGCGGCAGCGCGACGAGCAGCTCGTGCAGGACGGTCAGGCCACCGACGCCCGAGTCGAAGACGCCGATCGGCGCGGTGCGTTCGCGAGGGGAGACCACGGCGCGGCCCATGTTCGCAGCAGCGGGGTAGCGGGGCGTGCCGGCGCGGCGGCACCACGACAACCGGCAAGCCTCCCGCCCCGCCGACGCCACGCACGGCCACCGCCGGCACCCCCGGTCGCACCTGAGGCCAAGCGCTCCGCCCCGCGCCGCCGCCGCGCCGCGAAGCACCACGGCGGCGGCGGGCTCCTACCTGGCTACGGCTTCTTCCCCACCGACTCGATCGTCTCCTTCAGCTTGTTGGCGACCTCCTGGGCGATGCCGCCGCCCTTCAGACCTCCGGCGGCGGCGACGACGCCCGTCAGCAGCGTCGCGAGCAGGAGCATGAGCCCGACGTACTCGACGGTGCCCTGCCCGGTCGTCTCGTGCCACAGGCGCGTGAGGCGTGCGTGGATCCAGCCCATCGTGCGGTACGGCATGTGCGGCCTCCAAGTGGTTGCGGTCATCGTGCCCCGGATGCTGCGCCCGACCGCGTGCCCGAACTACACGCGCTCGTGACAACTTGACCGCGAACGTGTGCCGAGTCTGTGAACCTGCGCCACCGTGATCCGCGCGCTCGTCGTGACGAACATGTATCCCTCCCCCGCCCGCCCCGCGCTCGGCAGCTTCGTCCGCGACCAGGTGCGGGCGCTGCAGCGCATCCCCGGCCTCGACGTGCAGCTGCACGCCTTCCCCCCCGGCGGCGCAGGGAGCTACCTGCGCGCCGCGCGCGACCTGCGCCGCCGCTTCGCGGGTGAGAAGTTCGACGTCGTCCATGCCCACTTCGGCCTCACCGCCTGGCCCGCGCTCGCGGTCCGCGGGCGCCATCGCCTCGTGACGCTGCACGGCAGCGACCTCCACCACCCGCGCTCGCGCCCGATCACGATCGCGGGGCTCGCACGGATGGAGCTCGTCGGCGTGCCCACGGCCGCCTTCGCGGGCGAGGTGCCCGGCGCCGGCATCAGCCGCACCGTCGCGCTGTTGCCGTGCGGCATCGACGTCGATCGCTTCCGCCCGCTCGACCGCCGTGCCGCGCGCGAGCAACTCGGGCTGGACACCGACGGGCGCTATCTCCTCTTCCCCTACGACCCGGCCCGCCGGGTCAAGCGCGTCGACCGCGCGCGCGAGCTCGCCGACGATGACGCCGACCTGCTGACACTCGGCACCGCCGCACCGGAGGACGTCCCGCTCTGGATAAACGCGGCCAACGCCGTCGTCTGCCCCTCGGAGTGGGAGACCTTCGGCCTGTCCTGCCTCGAGGCGCTCGCCTGCGACGTGCCGGTGCTGGCCCGGCCCACCGGCGCCCACGCCGAGGCGCTCGCCGGGATCGACGGCGCGCACTGCGGCGAGTGGGACCTTCCGGCGTGGCGCGCCGCGCTCGCGCCGCACCTCGAGACCGCCGATCCGCGGGTGCGCGGGCGCGAGCGGGCACTGCTGTACTCGGCCGACGCGCTCGCCGAGCGGGTCGCCACCGCGTGGCGCTGGCTTGCGTCGGGGGGACCGCCCCCGCCGCTATACTCGCCCGCCGAGGCGCCGACCCAGCCGTCACCGGGCGCCCCGCCCTCATGACCGGACTGATGCAGCGCATCTTCCGCCGTCGCGCCAGCGGCGCTCCACGCCCTCCGCGATCCGGCCTCTTCCGCGGTCGCCGATCCGGCGCCGATCGTCCCGCGTGGGGCAAGAACGCCGACGCCGCGCCACCGCCGCCGCAGTCCGCCGACGGGCAGGGCCAGGCGCAGCTCCTCGAGCAGCCTCCCAGCCGCGCGAGCTTCCGCGACCGTGGCCTCCTGCGCCGCCGGCTGCGCTTCCTGCGGCGCGCGCGAGAGCTTGCCTACCGGGACATCGGCGGGCTGATCTTCGACATGCGCCGCTTCGGCCGCAACCGTCAGGACCTGCTCGACGCCAAGCTCGGAGCGCTCGGCGCCGTCGACCAGGAGCTGCGCGCGCTCGAGC
>DASWQM010000277.1:0-4471 GCA_036403675.1 Solirubrobacteraceae bacterium
GAAGCCCTCCAAGCCCGAGTCACCGACTATACGGCGGGACAGGACGCCGCCCTTGGCCTCATCAGCCCCGTCTTCGCCGACCTGTCCGGCCTGCCGCCCCTGATCATCCAGGCCGGAACTCACGAGGTTCTCCTCGACGACGCCGTCCGCCTCGCGCAACAAGCCGCCACCGCCGACCTCGAGGTCGCCCTCGACATCACCCCTGGGGTGCCCCACGTCTTCCAGGCCTATCACCCGATCCTCGACGAAGCGGCCGCGGCGCTGGACAGAGCCGGACGGCTCCTGTCGGCGCATCTCGCCGGCGCAGAACGCGTCACGCATAGTGAAACGGCAAAATGCACGCTGTCCTCATGATCCAGAGGCCGCGGGGGTTCAAATCCCGTCCCCGCTCCCGCGGTTCACGACAGCCGGCGCGCAAGCTGTGTGCGGGACTTCACGTCGAGCTTGCGAAACGCCTTGCGCAGGTGGTACTCGACGGTGCTCGGGCTGATGAAGAGCCGCGCGGCGATCTCGCGGTTGGTGTCGCCTTCGGCGGCCAGGCGCGCGATCTGCACTTCCTGCGGCGTGAGCTGGTCGAGCGTGTCGACGGTCCGCTCGCGGGCGCGCTCACCGGTCGCCTCCAGCTCGACCCGGGCGCGCTCGGCGAACGCCCGCACGCCGAAGTCACTCAAGAGGTCGTGGGCGACCCGCAGCTCCTTGCGCGCGTTCACACGCCGGCGTTCGCGTCGCAGCCACTCGCCATAGAGCAGATGGGCGCGGGCGAGATCGACCGCCATCCGTGTTCGGGCCAGCCGGTCGACCGCTTCGACGTAGAGGTCCTCGGCGTCCGGGCCATCGAGGAGCAGCGCCCGCGAGCGTGCCGCGATCCCCAGCGCCCAGTCCGTGCCGCTCGCGGCGGTCGTGTCGACGAGACGCCGGAGGGCATCGTCGGCGCGGTCGGGCGTGCCGGCTCCGGCGGCGGCCTCGATGAGCTCGACCATGCCCCAGTTCGAGGCTGCGAGCGTGTGCGGATCCGCCGTGGCGCGAAGCGCGGCGGCCCGGGCATCCTCGTATCGGCCGTGGCTGTTGCCGAGAAGCGCCTCGGCCCAATCGAGCATCGAGAGGCCGACGCCTTCGCCGCGATGGGTCAGCTCCGCGCGGCTGCGCTCGACGAGGTGGTTCGCCTCAGCCCGGTGGCCGGCAAGGACGAGCAGTCCCACGGCGCCGTACGGCGCGAAGACGGTGTCCGAGACTTCCGTCACTGTTCTGATCTCCTCGACCAACGAAGCGGCGGCTGTCAGCTCGCCCGCGAAGAGGTGGACGTAGACGCGCTGGGTGAGCGCGAGCGGAAGTTCGCCGAGGGCGCCCGTCTCGCGGGCGAGCTGGACGTGGCGCTCGGCGATCAGCTCCCATCGCGTGTCGTCCCAGAGGTGGATGGAGGACACGGTCGCCAGCCACTTCCAGCGCAGTTGCTCGGCGACGGACATGCCGGCGGCGTCGAACGCCCGTTCCGCTTCTCGCAAGACCGGCACCGCGGCCTCGTAGCCCTCGCTGAACAGCGTCGCCAGGCCGTCGAGCAGCACATCGGGCGCACGCGGCGCGTGCGGCGGGGCAGGCGCCGCTCTGGCGGCTCGTGCCACCTCCATCACCCCTGCGCCCGGTGGCGCAAGTCGTCCCGCGAACATCGCAGCCGACAGCGCCTCGAGATACGTCTCGCGCGCGAGCCGCGGATCGAGCCGGCTCAGCCGCCGGGCGGCTTCGACGAGCAGTGGCGGCGCGTCGCGGCCGCGGGTGACGACGAACGTCGTCTCGGCGCGGAGCAGGTCGACCTGAGCACGCTGGAGCTCGCTCAGGGCGCCGGTCTCGGCTGCGGCCAGCAATCGGAGCGTGTCGTCCAGAGCGCCGGCCTGGAACTTCGTGCGCGCGGCGGCCAGGGCGCGCCGCGTGCGGTGCTCGCCATCGGGCGTCAGCGCCGCGGCGCGTTCGAGAAACGCCGCTGCAGCGGCGAAGCCACCGCGAGCCTGCGCTCGGGCCGCGGAACGCTCGAGCTCCGCGGCGACGTCCTCGTCGGGTCCGGCTTGCGCCTGCGCGCGGTGCCAGGCGCGGCGATCGGGATCGGTGTCGGGATCGGTTGCCTGCGCCAGCGCGCGGTGGATCTCGCGGCGCTCCTTGAGCCCGGCCGCGCCGTAGACGGCCGAGCGAACGAGGGGGTGACGGAAGACCACGCGCGGAGAGAGCGTCAACAGGTCTTCCGCCTGGACGGTCTCTGCCGCCGTCTCAGAGATCCCCAGCCGTTCCGCCGCCCGCCAGACGAGCGGCGGATCTCCGACCGGATCGGCTGCCGCCACGAGCAACAGGCGCCGCGCGTCATGCGGGAGCTTCGCCAGCCGTCGCGTGAAGCTCTCCTCGATGCTCGCCGACAAGGGCACCGCCACGGGCAGGCCGAAGCCTCCCGCGAGCTGGGCCGGCGTCAACCCGCGCGGCAGCTCGATCAGGGCAAGCGGATTGCCACGCGTCTCCTGGAGGATCCGGTCCAGCACGTGCTCGTCCAACGGGACCGGCAGGACGGACTCCAGCAGCGCCCGCGCATCGCGACGACCCAACGGCTCGACACGCAGCTCCGGCAGGCGCACGAGCGCGTCGCCCAGCGCTCGTGTCGCGAACACCAGCGCAACCTTCTCCGCCAGCAGGCGGCGGGCGACGAACGCCAGCGTGCGCGCCGACTCGCGATCGAGCCACTGCGCGTCGTCGACGACGACGAGGAGCGGCCCCTCCTGCGCGGCCTCGGAAAGCAGCCCCAGGACCGCCAGTCCGACAAGGAACGGATTCGGTGGCTGCCCGGCGGCAAGCCCGAAAGCGACGGCGAGCGCGTCGTGCTGGGGCTGTGGGAGTCGCTCCAGGAGCGCGATGAACGGCCAACTCAGCTGCTGTGCCGCACCGTACGGGAGCTCCATCTCCGCCTCGACCCCACTGGTCCGAGCGACGCGAAACCCCCGCCCTGCCTCGACCGCGTACTCGAGCAGCGCGGTCTTGCCGACGCCCGGCTCTCCGTCCACCACCAGGACGCCGCCGTGCCCGCCGCGTGCCGCCTCGAGGAGCCGGTCGAGCGCCTCGCGCTCGCGGCGCCGTCCGAGCAGATGCTCTCCCGGCGCGTGAACGGGTGACGATGCTGCGCTCATCTCGTCTGGAGAGAGCATGACCGAGGACGACGGCTCGGGTCGCGGACTAAGGAATTCAAGGATTCGATCGCGTGGCGGGAGCGCGACGATCGCCCCCATGCACGTGACACTCACCGGCGCGACCCGGTTCATCGGATCGCGCGCACTCACCGAACTGCGGGGACCATGAGCACACCCGACACGACAACCGAGGCGTTTGCGAACACGCGCCCGAGCACCGCCGAGGCCCTGCCGGACTACGCGCCGGTCCCTCGGTCGGCGCTGGGGCCCGCCCTCAACGAGCAGGGCTACTACGTCGGACGCGTCGAGCGCAACCTCTACTGGGTCACCGACGGTACCTACCAGTCGGCGTTCCTGACGACCTCGGAGGGCGTCGTCCTCCTCGACGCGCCGCCCACCATCGGTCACAACATCCAGCGCGCCGTCGATGAGATCGCTTCCGCCAACGGCGTCAGCAACCGGGTGACCCATCTCATCTACTCGCACCACCACGCCGACCACGCCGGCGCGTCCTCGCTGTTCGACGGCGACGTCGCCCGCATCGGGCACGAGGAGACGCGGAAACTGCTGTTGCGCGACGACGACCCGGCGCGACCCGCGCCGGAGGAGACCTTCCAGGATCGCCGCACGCTCGAGATCGGCGGCGAGCGGATCGAGCTCGCCTGGCATGGCTCCAACCACTCGCCGGACAACATCTTCATCCACCTGCCCGATCACGACGCGCTGATGCTCGTGGACATCGTCAACCCGGGCTGGGCGCCGGTCTACCTCAGCAACCTCACGGAAGACATCCCCGGGTACGTCGAGGCGCCCGCCACCGCGCTCACCTACCCGTGGAAGCACTTCATCGGTGGACACCTCGGGAGGCTCGGCACCCGCGACGACATCGGCCTGCACCAGCAGTACATGGCGGACATCGCTGCCAGCGTCAGGACCGCGATCGACACGCTCGACCCCACGCCGTACTTCGCCAAGTACGGCGAGAACGCCTGGGCCGCCGTCCGCGGCCTGCTCGACGCGACCACGGCCGTCGCCGCGGCGCCGGTCATCGAGAAGTACACCGGCGTCCTCACGGCGGCCGACGTGTTCACCGCGAGCACGACGTTCTGGGTCATGGAGTCGATCCGCCTCGACCTCGGCTACGGCTCCCAGGTGCACCCCTGAGCACGGCACAGCCCTGACGCCCCGCTCCGGAACGTTCTCTCGGTCTTGCGCCCCCTTCGCGGGGGCGCAAGCGCGTCACGTCGTCGTAAGGGCGGCTCGGGCAAGTAGCACCCGGAACGGGTCCAGTCCGTCGCGGTGGTTGTAGATCA
>DASWQM010000278.1:0-5906 GCA_036403675.1 Solirubrobacteraceae bacterium
CGTCGAGCGAGTCCAGCCCGAAGAGCTTGAGGAAGACGTCGGTCGTGCGGTAGAGGACCGCGCCGAACTGCGAGCGGCCCGCCTCCTCGATGAAGCCGCGCTCCTCGAGCGTCGCGGTCGCGGACTCCGCCGCCACCCCGCGGATCCGTGTGATCTCAGGGCGCGAGACCGGCTGCAGGTAGGCGACGATCGCGAGCGTCTCGGCCTGTGCGGGCGTCAGCGGCGGCGTGCGCGGGCGCGCGAGCAGGCGGCGGGCGGCCTCCTCGGCGACGGGATCCGTCGCGAGGGCGAGACCACCGGCGACCCGCTTGAGTCGCAACCCGCGCGCGCCGGGAGCGTAGGCGCGGTCCAGCTCGGCGAGCGCCTCTGCGATCTCCTCCTCGCCGCACGCGGCGGCCGCCGCGAGATCGGCGACCGCGACGGGATCAGGCGCGAGGAACAGCAACGCCTCGACGACGCGCGCGAGCTCGGTCATCGCGCGGCGGCCGCCCCCGCGCGCGGCGGGGCGGGCGCGATCCGGATCTCGCCGAACGGCTCGGGCTGCGTCCAGGTCGCCTCGCCCTGCTTGTAGAGCTCCAGGAGCGCGAACAGCGTCACGGCGACGGTCACGCGGTCGGCGCCGCGAACCGCCTCGTCGAACGTCGTCGCCCCGCGAAGCAGGAGCGCGCGCAGGTGCGCCAGGCGCTCGGCGGTCGTCACCAGCGCGATCGTGAGGTGCGCGAGGCTGACCTTCGGCGGCACGCGCAGCAGCCCGCCGAGCGCTGCGCCGAGCCGGCGCGGGTCGTAGACGGCGCCGGCGTCGGCGAGGTTCGCCCGCCGCAGCGCGGGCGGCAGCGGCGCCGCTCGGTAGCGCACGCCGTCCTCCCCCGCCAGCCGCGCGGCGAGGTGCTCGGCGGCGCCGCGGTAGCGGCGCGCCTCGAGCATCCGCGCGAGCAGCTCGTCGGCGGCCTCGCCGGGCTCGAAGTCCAGCAGCTCCTCGTCCTGGCGCGGCAGCATGAGCCGCGACTTGAGCTCCAGCAGCGCCGCGATCAGCACAAGGAACTCCGTCGCCACCTCCAGGTCGAGCTCGCCGCGGGCCTCGAGGTGGTCGAGGTAGGCGAGCACGACGTCCGCGAGCGACACCTCGAGCAGGTCGATCTCCTCGCGCAGGACGAGCGTCAGGAGCAGGTCGAAGGGGCCGGAGAAGACCTCGAGATCGAGCTCGAGCGAGGCGACGGTCATCGTGAGCAGGCTAACGCCGGCGGCTGACGTCCCGCCGCCGGGGCCCCGGTCGGGACCCTAGGAGAAGGCGATGAGAAGCGAGATGCCGAACAGGAGGAACAGCATCAGCAGGGCGAGCGCGACGTCCAGCCCCGTGATCCGACCCTCTTCATTGCGTAGGCGCATGGCGCGCATAGTAGGGCTGCGGCGCGGTCAACGTCGGGCGGGTCCGACGCCCATCGCCTCGCGGATGTCGGCGAGCGTCGCGGACGCGATCACGCGTGCCTTGTCGGCGCCTGCGGCGAGCGTCGCCTCGAGCGCGTCGGTGTCGCCGCGGATCGCGCGGTAGCGCTCCTGCACCGGCTCGAGCTCGGCGGTGACGGCTTCGGCGACCGCGGCCTTGAGGTCCCCGTAGCCGCGCGCGCCGGCCATCTCCGCCTCGACGGTCTCGGGGCTCACCGCCCGCACCGCCGCGAGGATCTCGATGAGGTTCGTCACGCCGGGCTTGTCCGCGCCGCGCACGATCTCGGCCCCCGAATCGGTCACCGCGCGCTTGAACTTGCGCAGGATCGCGTCGGGCTCGTCGAGGACGTAGACGGTGCCCTGCGCGGTGCCGCCGGTGGTCGACATCTTGCGCTCGGGCTCCTGGAGGTCGCGCACGCGCGCGCCGACCTCGGGGATCCGCAGCTCGGGCACGACGAGCATCTCCCCGAAGCGCGCGTTGAAGCGCTCGGCCGCGCGGCGCATGAGCTCGACGTGCTCGCGCTGGTCCTCCCCCACCGGGACCTCGTGCGCGCGGTAGGCGAGCACGTCGGCGGCCATGAGCACGGGATAGAAGAGCAGCCCGGCGGAGACGAGCTCGCGCTGGGCCGCGGACTTGTCGCGGAACTGGTGCATCCGGTTGAGCTCGCCCAGCGGCGTGACCGAGCTCAGCAGCCAGCTCAGCTCGGCGTGTTCCTGCACGTCGGCCTGGCGGAAGAGAATGCAGCGCTCGGGGTCCAGCCCGGCGGCGAGCAGGATCGCGGTCGTGTCGTGCACGCGCTCGCGCAGCTCGGCCGGCTCGTAGGGCACGGTGGTCGCGTGGAGGTCGACGATGCAGTAGATCGCCGGATCGCCGCGCTCCTGGCCGGCGACGTACTGCGTGATCGCGCCGATGTAGTTGCCCAGGTGCTTGCGGCCGGTCGGCTGGATGCCGGAGAAGATGACGGGAGCCACGGCGGCGGAGCGTACTGCCGCGGGCGCGTGGACTATCCGCCGAGCGCCTTCGCGAGGTTCACGCGGCCGAAGCCGAACTGCGGGTCGCGACCCGGCGGGCCGAGGTCGTCGACGGCGCCGGTGAGCCGCGAGCGCCACGCGGCGGCCCCGCCGGCGGGGTCGCGCGCCGCGATGAGCGCGGCGACGCCGGCGACGAACGGCGTCGCCATCGAGGTGCCCGACTCGGTCCTGTAGCCGCCGTCGGACCACGTCGACAGGATGTCCACGCCCGGCGCCGACACCTCGACGTCGGTGTTGGCGTTGGAGAACGCCGCCCGCGCGCCGGAGCGGTCGACGGCTCCCACGGAGACGACCTGCGGGAACGCCGCCGGAAAGTTCAGCATCGAGCTGCCGTCGTTGCCGGCCGCGGCGATGATGAGCGCGCCGCGGGAGCTTGCGTCGGCGACGGCGGTCGCGAGCGTCTGGGAGGCGGGGCCGCCGAGTGACATCGAGATGATCTTCACGCCCTGGCCGCTGAGGTACGCGATGCAGTTGGCGAGGGCGACGAGCGTGCCGGCGCCGGCGCTGTTGAGCGCCTTGCAGACCGCCAGCTGCGAGTTGAACGCGACCCCGGCGATCCCGACGCCGTTGTTGGCGCGCGCAGCGGCGATGCCCGCGATGTGGGTTCCGTGGCCGTTGTCGTCGGCGCATCTACCCGCAACGACCGTCGGGTTGTCGAGCAGCGGCACGCCCAGGAGGTCGAGCCCGAACGAGCGCACGCCCGCGCAGATGGCGAGCTTGCCCGTGAGGTCCTGGTGGCCGTCGGCGATGCCGGTGTCGACAATCCCGATCGTGGCGCCGCCGCCGATCGGGAACGACCCGAGGCCGCCGGCATCCCAGCCCTCGGGGGCGTCGATATCGGCATCGAGCGGGCTGTTCAGGCCGTACTGCTGGCCGAAGAGGGGGTCGTTCGGGATCGCCGTCGCGTGGTAGACGTAGTTGGGCTCGGCGTAGCGCACCGCGCCTGAGCGCTGGAGGCGGGCGGCGACCGCGGCGGGGTCGCCGCTCACGCGGACGAGCTGCGCTCCCACGCCGGCGACGCGCGCGAGCGTCTGCAGCACGCCCGCCGTCCGCGCCACGAGCGAACGCTGCGCGCTCGGCGCGCTGTCGGCGTACTTCACGATCACCGTGTGCGCCTCGTACGGCGCGGCGGCTGCCGCCGCCGCGGGCGCGCAGGCGAGTACCGCGAGTACCGCGACGAACGCAACTCTCAAAACGTCCCTGGGCCCCCTGGCGTCCGTCACTGGGCGCAGACCTTACGCAGCCGGTCGGCGGGTGGCAACAACCAACCGCCTGGACGCCCGCCGCCCGCGACCTACCGCCAGGTCGTGCATGGCCGTCAAGCTCAACCGCACCTCGTACGACTACGCCAAGCGGCTCATCCGCGAGCGCCACGCCGTCCTGGACAAGCGCGATGACTGGAGCGAGCACCAGCCGTCGGCCCAGCAGGAGAACGAGTTTCTGTCCGAGCACGGCGAGCGCGAGTACCGCAAGTGGTTCCTCGCGATCGACGACGAGCATCGCGAGGGCACGAAGGCCCGCTACAAGTTCCCCTACGGCGACTTCCGCGACGTCCACCGCTGCGGGGTCATCAGCGCCGAGTCGCGGGCCGGGCAGCGCAAGTACCTCGACGTCGAGAACGCCGCGGCGCACCTGCACGGGATGCTCGACGCGCTGGGCTGAGGCCGCGCCGGCAGGCCGCGCTCGCGCGCCCTTGCGTCGGTGTCGTCCGCGCCCGTATGGTCGGCCTCGATGGCACGGATCGTCGTGATGGGCGCTGGGATCTGCGGCCTGGCCGGCGCGATGATGCTATCGCGCGACGGCCACGACGTGACGGTGCTCGAACGCGACCCGGCACCGGTGCCCGGCTCGCCCGAGGAGGCGTGGGAGGACTGGAAGCGCGACGGCGTGACGCAGTTTCGCCAGGCCCACTGGCTGCAGTCCAGTGGCCGCGCCGTGCTCGAGGAGGAGCTGCCCGAGATCTACGACGCGTTGCTGAACGAGGCGTTGAGTCTCGGCCTGCTCGACGTCATGCCGCCGTGGCTGACAGAGCCCGCCCCTCGAGCCGGCGACGATCGCTTCATGACGATCACCGGCCGGCGCACGACGCTCGAGCAGGTCGTGGCACGGGCGGCGGAGGACGAGCCGCACCTCGAGGTCCGGCGCGGGGCCGCCATCCGCGACCTGCTCACGAGGCAGATCGACGGGCTCGTACACGTCACGGGCGTTCGCACGGCAGAGGGCGAGGAGCTGCGCGCCGATCTCGTCGTCGATGCGATGGGCCGCCGGTCGCCGGCGCCGCAGTGGCTCGCCGCCGCGGGCGCTCCGCCGGTGCACGACGAGGCCGAGGACCTCGGCTTCATCAACTACACGCGCTTCTTTCGCGGCGAGCAGCTTCCCCAGATCCGCGGGCCCATGCTCATGCCGGTCGGCTCGTTCTCCGTGGTCACGCTGCCCGCGGACAAGACCACCTGGTCGATCACGGTCTTCATCGCCAGCGGTGACCGGCCCCTCAAGCGCCTCAGGGATGCAGACCGCTGGACGGCCGTCCTCGCCGCGTGCCCGCTGCACGCCCACTGGCTGGACGGGGAGCCGATCACCGGTGTGCTGCCCATGGGCGGGGTCGTCGACCGCTACCGCCGTTTGATGACCGACGGTCGACCGGTGGCGACTGGGCTCGCGCTCGTGGCGGACGCCTACGCCTGCACGAACCCGTCGCTCGGCCGGGGGATCGCGCTGGGCCTCATGCACGCCCGGCTCCTGCGCGACGTCGTGCGCGAACAGCTCGACGACCCGCGCTCGTTCGCCGTGGCATGGGACACAGCCACGGAAGCCGAGCTCACCCCGTGGTACCGGGCGACCGTGCAGGAGGACCGCGGGCGGATGCGCGAGATCGAGTCGATCCGCAACGGGTTGACACCGCCGCCGCCGGCCGACGCCGACGCAGCGGTCCTCGCGGCGCTGCCACTGGCAGCCAGCCAGGACCCCGAGATGTTCCGCGTCCTGCTCGACTTCCGCTGCTGCCTCGGCTCGCCGACCGCCGTGCTGGAGCGGCCGGGACTGGCGGAGCGGGCGCTGGAGCTCGCGGCCGCGTCGGCACCCCGGCCGCCCGCGGGTCCGAACCGGGAGGAGCTGCTGGCCCTCCTCGCCTGAGGGGCACCACAGCGCGTCGCGCGGCGCCGCTCCCCGGTCCCCGGTCCCCGCGAAGCGTGTCGCGAACGCCAGCAGCCGGCGCGAGCCTGTCATGGCTGGTCGGCGTACCGATCCGCTCGCCGCCGGACGGCGACGAGCGCGACGCTACGCGGATCCCTGAACGATCACGGGGCGCCGGGAGCGACGATCCCGCCCGTCGGCACCTCGAGGCCCTGCGAGAACGCGCCGGGGCTGCGCGGCCGCGCCACGGCGACGGCGCCGAACGCCCTGCCGCCGACCCACGAGGTCGAGATGTAGTC
>DASWQM010000279.1:0-17321 GCA_036403675.1 Solirubrobacteraceae bacterium
GACGCCACGCAGAACGGCCATATAGATCGAGACGAGGTCGCCGAGCAGAACCAGCGAGGTGACGCGCTCGACCGTCGTCTGCCCGCGCGTCTCGAGGTGGAAGCTCGCGGCCGTGTTGCCGACGATCAGCTGCTCGGTCAAGTCCATTCGCGTCTTCACGCGCGGGTGCGCGTCAGAGTCATCGAGGAACACGGCCGAGAAGCGACCGACGTCGTTCGCTCCCTCCCAGCCGACGATCTCGTTGTGGTCGAGCTCGGGTAGCTCGTGCGTGAAGGCGGGCACCTTCGCGTTCTCGTTGAGCTGCGTCTTCCAGCGGTACGCGACCGGCTGCGTGATGCCGGAGCCGGCGATGACGGGGACGCTGTCGCGCAGCGCCCGGGCGAGCATCTTCGGCTCGGCGTCCTCGGGGCCGCCGGCGCCCCACTCGACGACGAGCTGCTCGAGATGGTCGGCGGCGACGTCGATCTCCGAGCCCACCCGCGGCCCGGCGCCGCAGAGTCCGGCCACCTCCAGCGCCGCGACGGTCATGTACGCGACGGCGGCGCGTGGCTGGAAGCCGCCCGCCACCGGGATCACCGGCACGCCGTCGGCCCGCGCGAGCTCGGCGAGCCTGCCGCCGCTCGTCACCGCGACGCGCGCCGCGCCCAGCGCCCCGGCCGCCTCGTAGCAGGCCAGCGTCTCCTCGGTGTCGCCCGAGTACGACGCGCAGAGCACGGTCGTGTCGGGCGTCGTCCACGCCGGGAGCCCGTACGTCCGCGAGGACAGGATCGGCCGCGACGCGTGGTCGCCGAGGATCGCCCGTGCGAGTACGCCGCCGACGCCGGAGCCGCCCATGCCCGCGACGATCAGCCCGCCCGGCGACTCCCACGGCTGCAGCTGCGCCGACTGCACCTTCCAGAGCGCGTCGCGCAGCTGCTCGGGCAGCCCGACGATGTCCGCGAGCAGGTCCGAGCGGTCGACGGCGGCGACCGTCTCGGGATCCAGCCGCAGCTCGGTCGTCTCAGAAGGCGAGGCCGCCATCGGGTACCTCCATGCCGGGGAACACGCGCACGCCACGTGCCAGGACGTTGTCGGCGCCGATCGTGACGCCCTCTCCGACGACCGCGCCGCCGAGGATCTGGGTACCGTCGCCGATCCGCGCGCCCGGGCCGACGATGCAGTCGCTGAGGACGCAGCCCGCCCCGATCGTGGCACCGTGGAGGACGACGCTGCGTTCGACGGTCGTCCCGCGCCCGACGCTCACGTCGTCGGCGAGGACCGCGAGGCTGCCGACGCGCGCGCCGGCCGCGACCGACGCGCGGGCGCCGACGAGCGCCGGCGGGATCGCCCGCCCGGCGACGCTCGCAGTGGCGTCGATGGCGAGGAAGCCGTCGCCGAGCCGGCCGGCGACGGCCGTGTCGACGTTGCCCTCGAGGATGTCGCAGGTCGCCTGCAGGTAGCGCTCGGGCGTGCCGATGTCGAGCCAGTAGGCGCCATCGTCGACGTAGCCGTAGAGGCCGTCGTCGACGAGCGCCGGCCACACCTCGCGCTCGATCGAGACGTTGCGATCGGGTGGGATGAGATCGAGGATCGAGCGCTCGAGGACGTAGGCCCCCGCGGAGATGAGGTTCGTGTCCAGGGGCGTGTCGAGCGACGGCTTCTCGAGGAACTCGTCGACGGAGCCGTCCTCGCGCACCCGCACGAGGCCGTAGCTGGACGGATCGGGGACCGGGACGAGCGCCAGCGTCCCGGTTGCGCCGGTGCGCTCGTGCTGGGCGATCTGCGCCGTGAGGTCGAGGTCGGTCAGGACGTCGCCGTTGAGCATGAGGAAGCGCTCGTCGAGGAAGCGCTCGGCGAACTTCAGCGCCCCCGCGGTACCACGCGGATCGGGCTCCTCGACGAAGCGCAGGCTGATCCCGAGTTGCGAGCCGTCGCCGAGCACCGCGCGGACGTTCGTCGCCTTGAAGCCGCACGACATGACGACGTCGTCGATGCCGTGCCGCCGCAGCCACTCCAGCATGTACACCATCATCGGCCGGTCCACGAGCGGGACGACCGGCTTGGGCACCGTCGACGTCAGCGGTCGCAGCCGGGTGCCTTCCCCGCCGACGAGGATCACGGCCTGCATGGCTGACCTGGCCCGCGCATCACGGTAAGAATGTCAACGTTCCGCGGCCGATGCCCTCATAGGTGAGCCCGGCGGCCGTGACCGCGTCGCTGTCGAGCGCGTTGCGGCCGTCGAGCACGAGCGTCCCGGCCATCCGCTCTGCGACCTGCGCCCAGTCGAGTTCCAGGAACTCCCCCCACTCGGTGACGAGCACGACCGCGTCGGCTCCGTCGACGGCATCGAGCACGTCGCCGGCGAAGTGCACCCCGCGGATGAGCATCCGCGCCTCGTCCTCGGCCACGGGGTCGAACACGCGCACCTTCGCGCCGTCGGCCTGCAGCCGCGCGCTGAGGATCAGCGACGACGCCTCGCGCATGTCGTCCGTGTTGGGTTTGAAGGCGAGCCCAAGCAGGCAGATCGACCGGCCGACGAGCGAGCCGAGGTGCTTCTGCAGCTTGCCGATCACGCGGCGCTTCTGCAGCTCGTTGACCTCGATGACGGCGTTGAGCAACTGGAAGTGATAGCCGGAGTTGCCGGCAAGCTGTTTGAGTGCATTGACGTCTTTCGGAAAGCACGAACCACCGAATCCGATGCCTGCTTGCAGGAATTTCTGTCCAATCCGGTCGTCGAGCCCCATGCCCCTGGCGACCTCGATGACGTCGGCGCCGGTCTCCTCGCAGACGTTGGCGATCTCGTTGATGAACGAGATCTTCGTCGCAAGAAACGCGTTTGACGCGAGCTTGACCATCTCCGCCGACGCGATGTCCGTGCGCACGAGCGGCGCGTGCAGCGGCGCGTAGAGCTCCACCACCGCGTCGCCGGCCCAGTCGCCGTCGTCCCCGATGACGACGCGATCCGGCGCGAGGAAGTCCTTCACCGCCGAGCCCTCCTTGAGGAACTCCGGACAGGAGACGTAGCCCAGCGCCTCCTTGCCCCGCTCGGCGAGCACGCGCTTGATCGCGGCGCCGGTGCCCGCCGGGACGGTCGACTTCATGACGAGGGCGTGAGCATCGGATGCCGGGATCGCGTCGACGACGGCGTGCACCGCGCTGAGGTCGGCATCGCCGGAGTACGTGGGCGGCGTCCCGACGGCGACGAACAGCAGCCGCGCATGCTCGAGGGCATCGGCGATCTGGGTCGAGAAGTGCATCCGCTCGCGGTTGGCTTCGACCATCTCGGCGAGCCCGGGCTCGTAGATCGGGATCTCGCCGGCCTGCAGGCGCGCGACCTTGTCGGCATCGATGTCGATGCAGTAGACGTCGGTGCCGAGGTGGGCGAAGCCCGCGGCGGTGACGAGGCCGACGTAGCCGGTGCCGATGACACCGATGGGCTCGGGGCGGGCTGACATGCGGCGGGCAGGTTACTGGCCGCCGCGCCGCAGGGGTCCTAGCGGAGCCGCTGCAGCGACCGAGCGATGTCCATCATCTGCGCGTTCGTCAACGACTTCGAGAGCGTGTTGGACACCCAATAGACGGCGCCGGGGGTCTTCCACGCGATCAGGCGTATCCGGTGGCCGTCGAAGTAGCGCTGGTAGGTGCGCTTGCGCATGCGCACCTCGTCGGTCGGGTTGTCGAGGATCGGTGGCGCCTTCCACGTCATGCCCTGGACGCCGTAGTACTGGCCGTTCTCGCCCTCCGAGAGCACGATCCGGTACGCGCGGTACTTGTTGTGGTTGCGGTCGTAGATGTCGTAGGAGCGGGGGCTGTCCCGGGCGTAGCCGCCACGGGCCAGGCGGGCCGCGGGGTAGTAGACCGGCAGGTTGGACAGCTTCGTCGTGATGTCGAGGACGTGGTTCTGGCCCTCCGTCTGGCGCATGACGAGCCCCGGCGCGAGACCGCTGCGGGTCTTGATGCGCTTCGGCTTGGGTCGCTGCGGAGCGGGCTCGGCCGGCGCCGCCGTCGCCGCCGTCCCGATCAGCCCGACGTTGATGAACTCGTCGATGGTGCGCCGCAGGTTGTCCGGCGAGATGTCGACGTAGTCGCCGTTGAGCGACTGCTGGCCGCGGAAGCGGATCTCGCGGATCGGATGCTTGGAGGACTCGTAGCCGAGCTTCAGCAGGCGCAGGACCGCCGCGTCGTTGTTGCGCGCGATATCCGTCTGCGTGTAGCGGCCGAAGATCCGCAGCAGCTCCTCGCGGTCGCCGAAGACCTTGCCGAGGCCGATCTGGTCCTTCGCCTGGCGCAGGAACTCCTGCTGGCGCGCGGCGCGGACGAAGTCGTCGTCGGTGTGGCGATAGCGGACGAAGTCCAGCGAGTCCTTGCCGCAGAGCTTCTGGTAGCCGGGCTTGAGGTCGATCGTGGCGTAGCCGCCGGGGCCGCCGTGGGCGTTGAAGTAGCGCCGGTCGATGTCGACGTAGACGCAGCCGAGGCGGTTGACAGCCCGCTGGAAGCCGCCGAAGTTCACGTTGACGACGTGGCTGATCGGCAGCATGAGCAGCTGCTTGACGGTCCGCACGGTGAGCCTCGGGCCACCCTCGGCGTAGGCCGCGTTGATCTTGTCGCGGCCGTGACCGGGGATGTCGACGCGCAGGTCGCGCGGGATCGAGAGGATCGCCGTCGCGTTCTTGTCGGGATCCAGGCGCACGACGATGATCGTGTCCGAGCGCGGCGGGATCTTGCCGTCGCCGAAGCGCCGGTCCGATCCGAGGACGAGGATCGTCTGCGGGCTGCCGGGGTCGACCTTGTCGAGCTCGTTCTCGATGTTCGGGATCGGGATCGAGGCCTCCTGGAAGACCTGGATCGTCTTGTCGACCTGCAGCAGCACCGCGCTGGCCACGGCGGTCGCGGACAGCAGGACGATGAGGACCGCGCCGACGACGAACTTCTTCGCCATCGCGAGGGCCAGCCGGGGCGGTGCGTCCGGGCTCATGTCCCCGCTACGTCCATCCGCCGTCGACGGCGCGCAGCGGCGGCCCGTCCTCGCTGGCGGCGGTCGCCGCGAGCCACGCGGGCAGGCCGGTGACGAAGTCGCCGAGGGCGCGGCGGTAGCGGTGCAGGGAGTCGATCGACACCCATTCCGCGGGGCCGTGGTGGCCGCCGCCGACGGGCCCGAACTCGACCGCCGGGATGCCGGCCTGGAGGAACGAGATCGCGTCCGAGGCGCCGTCGCGGCCGATCGAGAGGGCCTCGCCCTCGAGTGAGCTGGAGACCGCGTCGCGCAGCCCGCGCACGTACGGGTTCGCCCGCGAGACGCGCGCGGGCGCGCGGTGGAAGGTCTTCACGATGCGCACGTCAGGGAGCGCGCGGATCTCGGCGAGGATCTCGGCGGGGTCCTGGTTGGGGAGGAAGCGGATGTCGACGTCCATCGTGCAGCGGTCGGGCACCTTGTTGAAGGCGTCGCCGCCGACGATCCGCGCGACGTTGATCGAAGGCCGGTCGAACAGGTCCGACGACTCGCGGCTGAAGCGTAGGGTCTCGATGCGACGGAAGACGTCATAGGCCTTGAGGATCGCGTTGTCGCCGGCCCACGGCGTCGAGCCGTGAGCCGCGATCCCGCTGACTTCGACGCGGACCGCCAGAACCCCCTTCGCCTGGACGCCGATGTGCAGGTCGGTCGGCTCGCCGGTGATCGCGAAGTCGGCCCGCAGCCCCTCCTGGACGAGCGCGTCCGTGCAGTGGTGCTCGACGTCCCCGGACTCCTCGTCGGGTACGCAGATGAAGCGCACGCGGACATGGCCGTTGTCGGCGACGTCGTGGACGGCGCACATCATCGCCGCCAGCGCGCCCTTCATGTCGTAGGCGCCGCGGCCGATGAGCCGGTCGCCCTCGATACGGGGCTCGAACTGCTTGTCGTGCGCCGGTACGACATCGAGGTGGCCATGGAGGATGACGCGCGGCCCCTCCTCCGGGCCGACGTCGGCAAGCACCACCGGCAGGCCTCCGAACTCGCGTCCGCTCACTGGGATGTCACGAGCTTCCAGCCAGCCCTTCACGAAGCCGACCGCCGCGCGCAGGCCGTCGCCGGTGGACGTGTCATAGGTGATCAGCCGTTCGGCCAGTACCCGTTCGTCCATCGCCGCCAGCGTAGTGCACCCCGTGCGCACCGGTCGATCTAACGCTTGAGTTGAGAGTTAGGTTGAGACTGGTCGAGCCTTCTCGAAGCTGGGACCTCCGGGCATGAGCCGCTGCGGTCTTCCCCTTCGCGGATGCAGCTTCCTGCAGGTCCGGCAGGCACGGAATGCGCTTCTGGCGCGACCGATCGGTGGTCACGCTGCAGCCATGTCTGAGGACACCGACCTTCAAGGGGAACGCACCTACATGTCCACACCTGCACCACGGCGGCACACCTGTCTGACGGGCGCCGTCCTGTCCCTGCTGCTCGCCGCCGGATGCGCCGGCTCGGCCGCCGCGGCGACCGGGCCGTCGCTCTACGCCGACGGCCTGCACGTCGCCACGGGTGGCATCGTCGACCCCGACGGCCGCGTCTGGGTCTCCGACCACAACGGCGGCTTCTGCCGCGTCACCGGTCCGACCGACCGCAGCCCGGGAACGATCGACCACCCGCACGTGCCCGGCGCGCCCGCAGACGTGGCCCGCACCTGCCTGGGCGGCCTGCTTCCCGACGCCGCCCCCGGGCCCGACGCCGCCGGCGCCCCCGCCTACTACGACCCGACCCCCGAGACGTCGGGCAACGGCGACGAGATCGTCCTCATCCCCGACGGCGCGGCCGCGAGCAACGCCGTCTTCCGTGCGACCTGGAACCCGCACGACCACGTCTTCGAGATCGACCCGGCCGTCGACACCATCGCGATGGACGCCGACACGACGCAGCCGCGCCCGCGTCCGGTGGCGGCGAGCATCGGCCCCGACGGCGATGCCTATGTCGTCTTCCAGCGCTCGGCCACGATCCAGCGCATCGACGATCCGGCCTCCCTCGCGCCCGTCGTCGAGCTCGTCGGCTCGACCTCCGACGGTCGCGGCGCCGCCGCCGTGGCCGCCGGCTATGGCCCCTTCGGCCCGCTCGGGCCCGACCTCGTCTACGTCGCCGAGACCGTCGGCGTGCGCCAGATCTCGGGCGTCGCCGGCGACGCGAGCGTGAGCACGCAGCCGTCCGCCCTCGACGTCCCGCCGCCCACTGCCGTGAGCGCGCTGGCGTATGAGGTCACCGATCCGATCAACGGCGAGGGCATGCTCTACGCCGGGACCGCCGACGCGCTGCCCCCGCTCGTGCTGCCCGGGCCCGACCGCGTGCTGAAGCTCAACCCGGGCGGCCGCAACGACGAGGTCGCCATGGGCTTCTCGTCGGTCGGCGGCTTCGCGCTGCGGCCCGTTGCCGGCGGTCCCGACGGGCTGCTCGTGATCGACGAGCCGGCGCTGGCGATCGACGCCCAGCCGCTGGGCATGGGCCGCATGTTCTCGATCGGCGCGCCGATCACCACGATCCTCAGCGGCCCCTCGACGCCGGCCGGCCAGCCGGCGCTCGAGCCCCGCGTCACCGCGGACAGCACGCCGACGTTCACGTTCGCGGGCGAGTTCGTCCGCGAGTGCTCGCTCACGCCCGCCGCCGCGGCAGCCAACGCCTGGGGCCGGTGCACGACGGCAGGCGAGCACACGCCGGGCGCCCTGGCCGACGGCCGCTACCGCTTCGCCGTCCGGTCCGTGGACGGAGCGCGGACCGGCCCGGCCGACAGCGTGACGTTCACCGTCGACACCGTCGCCCCCGCGGCGACCCCGCGCGTCGTCAACCCGAGCCCCAACGGCTCGTACCTCAAGGCGCCGTCGTACAGCTTCGACAACAGCGACGCCGGCGAGCCCGAGGCCGGCTATGTGTGCACGCTCGACGATCTCGGGAGCGACGCCGACACGCCCGCGTACGAGCCGTGCGCCGAGGGCCGGCCGAGCCTGCCCGACGGCACCTACAGCCTGCGGGTCAAGCTCGTCGACGCGGCCGGCAACGTCGGCAGCGTGGAGTCCGATGCGGTGGTCTTCACCGTCGGCACCGATCCCAGCACGGACGGCCAGGCCCCGGGGCCGCACGCCGACCTCACCCATCCGACCTCGAGCGCGCAGCTCGCGGGCGGCGCCACCGTCGCGACCGGCTCGCTCGAGGACCCGACCGGGCGACTGTGGATCTCCGACCACATGGCGGGCTTCTGCCGCCTGACCGACCCGAGCGTCGACGGACCCGGCACGATCGAGCACCCGACGCTGCCGGGCCGTCCGCGCGTGGAGACGCGGACGTGCCTCGGCGGGCTGCGTCCGGACGCCGGCGAGGGCGCCGACGCCACGGGGCCGCCGGCGTTCGTCGACCCGACGCCGCTGCGGCCGGGCAACGGCGACGAGGTCGTGATCGTCGCCGACGGCTTCGCAGCGAGCGACACCCTCGTCCGCTTCGGCTGGGACCCGGGGACGAGGAGGTTCGAGTTCCGCGACCGCATCCAGGTCCCGTCGGTCGACGGCCGCGGACGGCCGCGGCCCGTGAGCACCGCCGTCGGCCCCGATCCCGACGGCGCCACGGGGCCGAAGGTCCCCGAGGTGTTCTTCGTCAGCAAGCGCGACACCTACGTCGGTCGCGTCAAGGACGCCGCCGGCGATCACCCGACCGCCGACATCGTGGGCTTCGTGTCCGCCGGCGGCCGGCGCGCCGAGGTCGTCGCGGTCGGCGGGCACAGCGTGACGGTGCCGCCGGCGAACGAGGGCGACGCGCCGGCGACCGAGCAGCGGCCGGTCGTCTACCTCGTCGACCAGAACGGCCTGGCGGTGCTCGATCCGGAGCTCGCCGGCGTCACGAACGTGGCGGCCGGCGCGCCGCGGGCGACGACGAAGGACGTGGCCCTGCCGAACATCGGCGCCGCCGTCTACGACTTCGATCGCGGCCTGCTCTACCTCGGGACGATGGACGCCATCGCGGCGCCCGCCGACCTCGGCGTCGACAGGGTCGTGCGCTACGACGTCGCCGCCGACCGGGCGGTCGACACGACCGGCGGCTTCACGATGGTCCAGGGCCTCGGCCTGCGCCGCGACGGCCGCGTGCTCGTCGTGGACGACCCGGCCGTGATCATCGACGGCGAGCCGCAGGGCATGGGCAAGCTGTGGCAGATCGGCGGCCCCGCCGCGCGCATCTCCTCCGGTCCGACGAACCTGCCCGACAAGGCGGCGTGGGTCCCGGCGCATACGGGCGACCCGACACCGAGCTTCGAGCTGGCAGGCGACGGCCCCCTGGAGTGCTGGCTGCGGCCGGCCGCCGACACGGCCCCGCAGTGGGCGCCGTGCGCCACGGGGACGTTCACCGCACCGCAGCTCGCCGACGGCGACTGGAAGCTCACGGTCCGCTCGACCGCCGGCTCGACAGCGGCGGTGCAGACGCCCGCCGACGACGTCGACGACCCGACGCGCTTCGTCCCCGGGACGCTGCGGTTCACCGTCGACACGCAGGGCCCGGCGAAGCCGAGCGTCACCGCGGTCGCGCCGCTGGTCGGCGGCATCACGAACGCGGCGCCGATGTTCACGTTCGCCGGCGACGAGGGCGTGCGCTACTCGTGCTCGCTCAACGGCGTCGTGAAGAACCCCTGCCGGCCGGGACGGACGTTCCCGTCCGGCGGCACGCCCGCGGTCAAGGACGGCGACAACAGCCTCACGATCACGGCGATCGACAGGGCCGGCAACGCGAGCCCCGAGTCGAGCAGGTTCGTCTTCAAGGCTGACGCGATCGTCCCCACGGTCACGATCGCCGCACCCGCCGAAGGGCAGGTGACCGGCACCGAGGCGCGGTTCGTGTTCAAGGCGTCCGAGACGACCGGCACGACGTACGGCTGCCGCCTCGACGGCGCGACGTTCAAGCGCTGCGACAGCCCGGCCGACGCCGGTGGCCGGGGCGAGCCGTACGCGATCGAGCTGCTGCCCGGCGGCAGCGTCCAGGTGACCTACCGCGGCCTGACGCCGGGGCGCCACCGCTTCCAGGCGCACGCGTCCGACGACCACGGCAACGTGAGCCCGAACGCGTCGCGTCGCATCCGGGTGGACGTCACCGCGCCGACGGCGATCATCGACCGACCGGATCCCAACGAGACGACGGGACGGTCGACGACGCTGACGTCGCACATCGACCCGGCGACGATCGGCGAGGGCGAGACCAACACCCTCGCCTGCATGCTGGACGGCGCCCCGGTCGTGGCCGCCGACTGCGACGAGAGCATCCCGGTCGGCGGGCTGTCGGAGGGCATGCACACGTTCACCGTGCAGGCGACCGACAGCGCCGGCAACGCCGGGCCGGTCGGCAGCAGGACGTGGCACGTGGACGCGACCGCGCCCGTGATCACGATCCGCCAGCAGGGCAACGGGCTGCTCGCGGCCCCGACGTACACGATCACGACCGACGAGCCGGCTGCGCTGCGGTGCCGGTACGACGACCGGCCGATGGAGGAGTGCGCGACCGTCAACGGGCGCAACCTCGGACCGGGCCAGCACACGCTGCACGTCGTCGCAACCGACGCGTTCGGCAACGTCTCGCAGGTCTCGCGCGCGTTCAGCCTCGTGTTCGCGAGCTCGGCGAACACGTCGGTGCCGGCTTCGATCACGCAGGCGGCTCTGCGTGCGGGCGGTCTGCCGGTGACGTTCACCGCCAACGAGAACACGGCGCTTGCGCGCTTTGAGATCTCGCGGGTCGTCGCCGGCCCGGCGCTCGCAACGGCCGCGCGGGCGGCGAAGGCTGCCGGGCCGGCCGGGAAGAAGGCCGCCTACACGCACCTCGTGACGGTCACGCGCCGGACCCCGAAGGCGGGCATCTACCGCCGCCGCCTGAAGGAGCGCGCGCTCGTCAACGCCATGAAGCCGGGCGTCTACCGCGTGCAGACGCGGCTGAGGGACGACGCGGGCAGGTACGGCGAGCCCGTCTACGACACGGTGCGCGTGAAGAAGAGCAAGGCGAGGGTCAAGCGCGCGAAGCGCTAGCCCCGCGCGCGGCGCGGCCCGCCCGGGCCGCGCCGCTCGTCTAGCGTGTGCGCATGGCGGGGCGCGTCGTGCTCTTCGGGGCCACGGGATTCACCGGCGAGCTGACGGCTCGCGCGCTCGTCGCGCGGGGGTCGCGGCCGCTGCTCGTCGGGCGCGACGCGGGCCGCCTGCAGGCGCTCGCGGAACAGCTCGGCGAGCTCGAGACGGCGGTCGTCGACGCGACGGCGCCCGACGCCGCCACGTCGCTCGCGGCGCTGGCGGCGCCCGGCGACGTCCTCGTCTGCACCGTGGGCCCGTTCACTCGCTGGGGCGAGGCGGGCGTGCAGGCGGCGCTCGCCTCGGGCGCGCACTACATCGACTCCACCGGCGAGCCGCCGTTCATCCGCTCGGTCTTCGAGCGCCACGGCGCCGCGGCGCAGGCGGCCGGCTGCGGCCTGCTGACGGCGCTCGGCTACGACTACGTGCCGGGCAACCTCGCCGGCGCGCTCGCGCTGCGCTCGTCCGCCGAGCCCGCGGTGAGCGTCGACGTCGGCTACTTCGTCAGCGGCGGCGGCGCGGCCGGCGGCCTGGCGAGCGGCGGCACGCGCGCATCGTCGATCGGGATGCTCGCCGAGGCCGGCTACGCGTACCGCGACGGGCGCCTGGTCACCGAGCGGATGGCGCGGCACGTGCGCGAGCTCGACGGCCGCCCGGCGATCTCGATCGGCGGGACCGAGCAGTTCGCGCTGCCGCGGGTCCACCCCGGCCTGCGTGACGTACGCGTCTGGCTTGGCTGGTTCGGCTCCGCGTCGCGGCCGCTGCAGGCGCTGTCGACGGCGGTCGGACTGGCGACGAGACTGCCGGGAGCCCGCAGCGTGCTCGACGCGACCGCGGGCCGGCTCGTCCGGGGTTCGTCAGGCGGCCCCGACGCCGCCCGCCGCGCGCAATCGCACTCGCGGATCGTCGCGGTGGCCTCGGACGCGGGCGGCCGCCCGCTGGCGACGGTCCGGCTGCGCGGCGCAAACCCGTACGACTTCACCGCCGAGATGCTCGCGTGGGCGGCGCTCCGGGCGGCCGGGGACGGCTTGCACGGTACCGGCGCGCTCGGACCGGTCGACGGCTTCGGGCTCGACGCGCTCGAGCAGGGCGTCGCGCAGGCCGGGCTCGCGCGGGTGGAGTGAGCTGCTCGTCGCGTCACTGCCGCTGACGGGAGGCTCTCCTAGAGTGCGCCGTCGTGGTCTCACGCCCCCGGTCGACCCCCAGTTCGCGCGCACGCTCGGGCGTGTCGAGGCGTGAGACCGGCGTCGTCGCGCTCTTCTCGGCCACGCTGTTTCTGAGCGCGGGGCTGACCTTCCTCATCCAGCCCATGTTCGCGAAGTTCGTGCTACCGCGGTTCGGCAGCACGCCGGCCGTCTGGAACACCTCGATGCTGTTCTTTCAGACGGCGCTGCTCATCGGCTATCTCTACGCGCACGTGAGCACGCGTCGCCTTGGAGCGCGCCGCCAGACCGCTCTGCACCTCGGGGTCGTGCTGCTGCCGCTGCTGGTGCTGCCGATCGCTGTTCCCGACGGCTGGATCCCTCCGGCTGACAGCAACCCGGTGCCGTGGCTCCTCGGCCTGCTCGCGGTCACGGTTGGACTTCCCTTCTTCGTGGTGTCGACGACCGCGCCGCTGCTACAGCGGTGGCTCGCCGCGACCGATCATCCAGCGGCGGCGGATCCCTACTTCCTCTACCGCGCAAGCAACCTGGGCAGCGTGCTCGGCCTGCTGGGATATCCGCTGGTCGTGGAGCCGTCCATGCGACTCGCGGAGCAGGGGCGGTTGTGGTCGGCCGGTTACGTGCTGCTCGTCTTGCTGGTGCTCGCGTGCGCGGCCGTCGTGTGGCGCTCGCCGCGGGATACGGAGGCCGCGACGGCGGGCGCGGCCGTGGCGAATCCGGAAGCTGCGCCGGCAACCGCCGCGGACGCTGCGCCCGCAGCGTCACGGGCCTCGACTGCCAGACCAACGCTCGCCAGGCGCTTGCGCTGGGTCGGGCTCGCCTTCGTGCCGTCGAGCCTGATGCTCGGCGTGACGACGGCGATCACGACCGACATCGCGCCGATCCCCCTGCTGTGGTCGCTGCCGCTCTCGCTCTATCTCGTCTCGTTCATCCTCGTCTTCGCCCCGGGCTCGCGGGCGGACAGGCTGCACCGGGCGATGGTCTTCGCGCTGCCGGGCGTCGTGCTGCTGATCTCCGTGATCCTGCTGCTGGAGGTCCGCGGCCCGCTCTGGATCTCGCTCTGGATCATGCTGCCGGTCCACCTGGCGGGCTTCTTCGTCGTGGCGGTCGTCTGCCACGGGGAGCTGGCGCGGGACCGCCCACCGGCGCGCTGGCTCACCGAGTTCTATCTCCTGATATCGCTCGGGGGAGCGCTCGGAGGAGTGTTCAACGCGATCGTGGCGCCCGCGCTGTTCGACTCTCTGGCGGAGTACCCGATCGTGCTCGTGCTCGCCGCCCTCTGCCTGCCGAGGCGCCCGCCCCGAATTCCGCCCGGCCCCTACGCGCGCTGGCTCGACCTCGCGGTGCCGCTGGCCCTCGGAACGATGGTCGCGGTGACGGTCGCGCTGATCGAGCTCGCGCAGTCCGACAAGCAGCAGTACGCCAAGAACTTCATCATCGGGATGGCGGCGGGAGTGGCGATCAACTTCGTGCGCCGCCCGCTCCGCTTCGGGCTGTCGGTGGGGGCGATCGTGCTGGCGGTCACGCTCGCCTCGGCCCCGGACGAGCAGGAGCTGCATCGCGAGCGGAGCTTCCTCGGCGTCTATCGCGTGACGACAGCCGAGGGCGGCGACCTGCACCGGCTCGTCCACGGCACCACGACGCACGGTGCCCAGGACTTCTCTCCCGGCCGCGAGCGCACGCCGGCCAGCTACTACCACCGCGGCAGCCCGATCGGGCAGCTGCTCAGCGCCCTGCCCCCGGACGCGACGACTCGCGCCGCGATCATCGGTCTCGGGACCGGCTCCGTCGCCTGTTACAGCAAGCCGGGCGAGCGGTGGACCTTCTACGAGATCGATCCCGCGGTCGAGCGCATCGCCCGCGATCCGCGCTTCTTCACCTACCTGCGCGTCTGCGCGGGGAAGTTCGACGTGGTCCTCGGCGACGCGCGGCTCAGACTGCCCCGCGCCGCCGATCGGGGCTACGGGCTGATCATGGCCGATGCGTTCAGCTCAGACGCCGTCCCCATCCACCTCATCACGCGCGAGGCGCTCGCGCTCTACCGCGCGAAGCTGCGCGAGCACGGAATCATCGCCTTCAACGTGACGAACAGGTACCTGGACCTGGAGCCTGTCCTCGGGAACCTCGCACACGACGCGCGAATGGCCTGCGTGGCTCAACAGGACCGCAGGAGCGGAAACGACGGGAGACCCGAGACCGATGCTTCGGACTGGGTGGTGATGACGAGACATGCCACGGACCTGCGAGCGGTCGCCGCCTCCGACCACGGGTGGCGCGACTGCCGGCGCTCCCCCGGCGCCCGCCCCTGGACCGACGACTACTCCAACCTGCTCGGCGCGCTCGATGTGAGCCATTGACGTTCGGACATGGATCGCGCGCAGCGAGGGCTAGCCGAAGACGAAGAACGCGTACAGCGCCACGCCGAGCAGCGTCGCGGCCGCCAGCTGCCGCGCCTCGTCACGGTCGCCGTCGATGAGGCGCGCCGCCGCCAGCAGGATCCCGGCGAGCGGCAGCACGACCGCGACGACGAACGGGAAGATCCAACGCAGGCGATCGAGCATCGCCGCAGGCTCGCAGATGGCGCGCCCGCGCGATGCGCGCACCACGGCACCGGCAACCGGGGTTATGCTCGCAGCATGGGCGACCTTCGCGTCACGCGCGACGGCGCGTTCTACGGCGTCAGCATCCGCGGCGTCCTCGAATCCGGCGCCGGCGAGCCGCTGTTCGTCTCGGTCCGCGCGCAGCGGGTCGAGTGGTGCGACCCGACCGACCCCGACGCCGGCCCGAGCGGCTGGATCCGCTCGGAGGCACCGGGCGCCACGCAGGCCGAGCTCGAGCTGCGCTTCACCCGCGAGAAGGTCCACGCGCGCGCGCTCGCGCAGCTCGAGGCCTGGCGCGCCGACCCGCCCGCGAACCTCATCGGCGTGAGCTCGGTGAGCGAGCAGTACGTCGGGCTCATCGACCAGGACGAGGGCAACGGCGTCGGCATCCAGCACACCGAGGAGCGCCAGGACCGCTCGGCGGCGCGCGCCTACGCGACCTGGTCCAGCGGCAAGCTCAAGGGCGACGCGGGCGCGGGCACGCCCCCGTCCGAATAATGGGGAAATAGGCGCGCCTACACATACGTGAGCTGGCAGATTCGGTAAAGGCGTGAGCACACTCACACTTACGGGGCCTGCCCGGTGCCATCGTGTGGCGACGCCTTGGCGCGTGCCATCGCGCAGGCGTCGGCCGAGGGTGTTCCCCCGCTGTTGGAAGCCGGGACGCACCTGACCAAGCCAGGGAGGAATCCGTCCATCGAGATCGGCGCAAACGGCCTGCGGATGGGTTCCGTGAGCCGCGCGGACGACCACATGGGCCCGGCGATCGTCGCGCGGCCCGACAGCGGCCTCGACCCCAAGCGTCCCGACTTCAACCATGGGCTGTCGCTCGTGCCCTCGCGTCCCACGGCCGCCGAGATCGATGCCGTCGTCTGGAAGACACACCAGACCACGCCAAAGGACCCTCCCTTCGAGTTCGGCGTCATCCTTCGCGGCGACGTCGAGATCACGGACCTCACCATGGACTGCAACATGGGGGCACAGGGACTCGCTGCCCTCGACCCGCACGCCGCGGAGCACTCGTCGATGCTGGCGTTCGCCGGACAGGGCTACAACGTGGCGCCAAGCCCGGCCGGAGTGCGGCGCACCGTGTTCGTCGGTTTCAAGTCGGTGACGGTGAAGAACGTGCACACGACGCGCGGCGGGTTCGCCGACGACATCTGGTTCACGCGCGGCTACTTCACGCCCAACATCGACAACGTGATCATCGAGCACGTCACCGACTCAGACCGCGTGAGCCCGCGTCGCGCGACGATCGGCTTCTCAGCCCTGTGCCAGAACATCAAGATCCATGCGACCGACGTCTACAACCTGCACCTGGAAGACAGCGGCGAGACCTACGACCATCAGCCGCGGGCCAGCGACGTCTTTCAGCCCTCCAGCTGGACGCTCGCCGACGTGACCGCACAGCTCATGGTGTTCAACGCCAAGGGCAAGACCTACACCATCGACGCAACGAATGTGACTGTCACGACAGCGTTTACCGTGGTTCAGGCGGGCGGAACGATCAGAAACAGCACACTCCGCATCGGCCAGGGGACCAGGCTCGACCGCATGAACAACTTCACGTTCGACTGCGTCACCTGGCACCTCGTACCGGACGCTGCGGGCAACGTATTCGGATTCAAGCCCGTCTCGAAGTTCACGACCGAATGCTCGGTGTCGTTCCACAACAATCAGTTCCTCGTCGATGGAACGGCACGAGGCGGCAGCCTCGTCACGAGCGACCTCAGCGTCAATACCGAAGACCGCACCAAGGATCCGGGAAACCGCGTGACGGTATCGCTCATCGGGTGCAGCTACCCCGAGCCGTTCGGCCGCAGCGCCGCCATGCCGATCGCCGCCGCCCGCGAGCGCGGGAGCTGGACATTCGCCCGCGGTGACTTCGGCGACCGTAAGACCGACACGGCGGTCCAGAAGGGCGCCGCACCGGAGATCGTGGTCAAGTTCATCTGAGCGGTCACTGCCACGGCCCCGACTACGCGGAGCTACGCGCCCTCGGCGATCCGCAGGAACGCCTCCCAGCGGCGCTTGGCACGCGCGGCGCGGCGCGCCTCCTCGCTGTCGGCCTCGGCGGCCTTCAGGTCGTCCTCCGCCTTGCGCAGCTTGTCGCGCAGGTCGCCGACGTCGAGGTCGCCGGGCGGGTGGGCCTCCTCGACGAGGACGAGCACGCCGTCGGGCGAGACCTGGATGTAGCCCTCGCCCTGGGCGTAGGTCTCGATGTCCGACTCGCTGCGGTAGAGGCGCAGTTCGGTCGGCTCCAGCATGCCCAGCAGCGGCTGGTGGCGCGCCAGGATGCCGATCGAGCCGGTCCCCGTCCGCGTCGACACCATCTCGACCTCCTCGTCGAAGACCGATCCCTCGGGCGTGAGGACCTCCGCGCGGAACGTGGCCCGTGCCACTACTCGTCGTCCTCCCCGTCGTCGTCGTCCTGCTGCTCGCCGTCGTCGTCCTGCTGCTCGTCGTCGTCGTCCTTCTTGCCGCCGGCGGCCTTGACGACGTCGTCGATCGTGCCCTTGAGGAAGAACGCCGACTCCGGCACGTCGTC
>DASWQM010000280.1:0-9608 GCA_036403675.1 Solirubrobacteraceae bacterium
CCTCGCGATAGCCGAGGCGCGCCAAAGCAGGTCGGACGTGGTCGTGCGGGCCGACCGACACGCCGCCGGTCGTGATCAGCATGTCGACGTCGCGCAGCGCGGCGCCGAGCACGGCGACCGTCGCGTCGAGATCGTCGCCCACGCGCACGCGCGTCGTCAGCTCGCCGCCGGCGCGGTGGACGGCGCCGCCGAGCGCGGGCCCGTTGGAGTCCCGGATGGCGCCCGGCTTCAGCGGCTTGCCCGGATCGGTCAGCTCGTCGCCCGTCCCGGCGATCGCGACGCGCGGGCGGCGCACGACGCTCGGGCGCGGGATGTTCATCGATGCGAGCACGCCGAGCTCGGCGGGTCCCAACAGCGAGCCGGCGGGGACGACGAGCGCGCCTGCGCGGATGTCCTCGCCGGCCGGGCGGACGTTGTAGCCGATCGCGATCTGGCGGTCGATCGCGACAGTCGCGCCGTCGGCGCTCGTCAGCTCCTGGGGCACGATCGAGTCCGCGCCGTCGGGAACCGGCGCGCCCGTCGAGATCCGCACCGCCGTGCCGAGCCGCACCGTCACGCCGGCGCCCGTCCCGGCCTTCGCCTCGCCGATGACCTCCAGCCGCGCCGAGCCGTCGATCGTGTCGGCCGCGCGGATCGCGTAGCCGTCCATCGCCGAGGCCGCGAACGGCGGCACGTCGTTCGGGGCGCTGGCGTCGACGGCGAGCGCGCGCCCGAGCGCGTCGTCGAGGTACACCTCCTCGGCGTCCAGCACCCTGGCGTGCTCGAGCACCGCCGCGCGCGCTTCCTCGATCGAGACGGCCATGACGGCGGGGACGCTAGTCGATCCGGGCGGGGGCGATCGCTGCGTCACGGCGGCCCGAGCGGCGCGAGCCCGCGCCGGGGCACGGGTGAGGACTGCATGATCGAGGTCGTCGTGTGCCCGTACGCGGCGAACTCGTCGATGATCGTCTCGAGGTGCTCGACGTCGCGGACGTAGGCGGTCATGAGGTAGCAGTCGTCGCCGGTGACCCTGTGGCACTCGACGACCTCGGGCGTCTGGCGCGCGAGCTCGGCGACCTGCGCGAGCTGGCGCGGGGCCGGTCGCAGGCGGATCGCCACGCCGAGGCCGTAGCCCAGCTTGCGCGGATCCACCTCGGCGCGGTAGGCGGAGATCACGCCCTCGCGCTCCAGCCGCTTGAGGCGCTCGGCGACCGCAGGCGACGACATGCCGACCCGTCGTCCGAGCTCCGCAAGCGACAGGCGCGCATCGGCCTGCAGCTCCTCCAGCAGCCGGCGATTCGTCGCATCGAGCAGACCACCCTCGGTCAACTGCCCGCTCTGCTTCGGATCAGAAGGCACGAGGCCGAGAATAGCTTCGTCTTGCCCTGTATGTCCAGTGTTCGGCAGGGCATGCTTCGACCATGCCGGAGCCGACCACCGTCGCTCGGGGCGTACGCGCTCATGGTCTCGCTGCTGCCCGCCACCGCGACGGTCATCGGCGTCGCCGTGCTGACGCAGATCCCCACGCTGGCCGAGGTCGGCGGCGTGGCGCTCGTCGTCGCCGGGTTCGCGCTGCACCGGCCGCCGGCGACGCCGGCGACGGTCAGGCCGCGAGCCGCACCGCCGGGGCCGCCTCGGCCCGGGCGATCGCCAGCGCCAGGAAGGCCTTGGCGGCCGGCGGCCGGCGGCGGCGCGCGCGCCGGACGAGAGCGACCGGCCACGTGAACGGCTCGGGCCCCATCGGGCGCAGCTCGATCGGCGGGCCGGGCTCCTCGGCCGCCGACCGCGGGATCACGGCCATGATCTCCTGCATCTCCTGCAGCGGCGTCTCCTCGATGAAGAGCCAGCGACCGATCCCGGCGTTGTTGACGATGACGTCGGGCACGATCCCGTCGGACTTGATCGCCGCCGTCGTGGCGGCGACGGCGTCGAGATCGGCGAGGTCGACCGGGTAGACGCGCGCGCGGCCGCCGCCGCGCCAGATCGTCGCGGCGACCTCGCGCAGGCGGTCCTCGCCGCGCGCCAGCAACAGGACCTCCGCGCCGCGGGCCGCCATCGCCCGTGCCGTCGCGGCGCCGATGCCCTGCGACGCGCCGGTGATGAGGACTGTGCGGCCGGCGAGGTCCATCGCTTGATCTCAACCGCGTAGGTTGCGCGCGTGATCGCCGCGATCGTCACGCTTGCCGAGCGTCCGGACCTCACCGGCGCGATGTGGTCGATGCCGTACCCCTATGCGGCCTTCCTGGAGCACGACCCGGTCTGCAACTTCTTCTTCGCCCGGCTGCCGGGCGCGTTCGCCGAGCACCAGCTGCTCGCCCTCGACGAGCACGACGCGATCGTCGGCAAGGTCAACAGCGTGCCGTTCGCGTGGGCGGGCATCGACGACGACCTTCCCGCTCGCGGCGTGGACGCGATCCTCGAGCGGGCCTTCAGCGGCCGTGAGCGTGGAGTCCCGGCGACGGCCGTGTCGCTGCTCGAGGCGCGCCTGGCGCCGGCACATCGAGGACAAGGCGTGAGCTACCGCCTGCTCGAGGCCGCTCGCCGCAACGCGCTGCGGCTGGGTCTCAACGACCTGTTCGGGCCGGTCCGTCCCGCGGCCAAGAGCGAGGAGCCCGGCACCCCGATGGCCGAGTATGCGGCGCGCGTCCGCGGCGACGGCCTGCCGGTGGATGGGTGGCTCCGTGCCCACGTTCGGCTGGGCGCCCGGATCGTCAAGGTGTGCCCGCTGTCGCTGATCGTGCCGGGCACGCTCGCGCAGTGGCGCGAGTGGAGCGGGCTCGAGCTCGCGAGGTCCGGGTCATACGACGTCGCCGGAGCCCTCTCCCCCGTGCAGGTCTCGCTCGAGCACGACCACGGCGTCTACGTCGAGCCCAACGTGTGGGTGCACCACCGGCTCACGACGACCTGACGCTCAGCCGGCGACGTCGCGCCGCACGAACGCCAGGAACGCCCACAGCGTGGCGGGCACCGCGTAGCAGGCCGACACCCACACCGCGTGGACGATCGGCGCCCAGTCGGTCGGCTCGCGCAGCAACCCCTGCCAGGCATTGAACTGCTCGGACAGCAGGTACGGGCGCATGAACCCGAGCCCGGAGATGACCGCCAGCAACTGCATCATGAACGACAGGATCAGCGTGCCGACGACGGCGGCCGCGGAGTTGTGCGTGACGGTCGACAGCAGCATCGCGATCGCCGCGATCGCGATCATCGGGACGAAGTACGCGAGCCCCGCCGCCACGATCAGGACGATGCCCTTGCCGGCGCCGATCCGCGTTCCAGACAGGGACGGCAGCGGATCGAATCCCCAGATCAGGCCGCCGATGACGAGCCCCACGCCGACGAAGATGACGAGCGCGACGAACGCGTAGCTCACCGCCGCCAGCAGCTTGCCGGCGAAGATCTGCCAGCGCTCGGTCGAGCGCGTGAGGATCGTCTTCAGCGTGCCGTGGTTGTCCTCGGAGGCCACGATGTCGCCCGCGACGAGCGACGTGATGAGCGGAAACAGCCAGATCGAGCTGAAGAGCAGCCCGACGAGCGGGATCGCCAGGCCGGTCTCGCGCACGTAGCGCCCGAACGGCACGTCCTCCGGGCCGCCGCTGCTCGACAGCAGCGCCACGATGAAGATCAGCGGCACGAGCGCGGCCGCGCCGAGCCCGAGGTACGTGCGCTTCTGCGAGCGCAGCTTGCGCAGCTCCCAGCGGTAGACGGTGCCGACGCCGGGGCGCCTGCCCGCCCGCCGAGCGGCGCGTGGCGCCGCGACCGACGTCATGCCCGCACCTCCTGGCCGACGCCGGCGGGCTCGGCCGATCCGGCCGCCGCCACTTCGCCGGGCCCCGATGCGGCTTCCTCGGTCATCCGGAAGAACAGCTCCTCGAGCGTCGCCGTGCGCGGCACGAGCGCGGCGATGCCGACGCCGGCCTCGCCGAGCGCGATCGACAGCGCCGTCGTCGCGCGCTCCTCGGCGGCGAACGTCAGACCGCCATGGTCGCGCGCGAGGTCGTCGATGCCGCGCTGGGCCGCGGCGATCTCGACGGCCCTGGCATCGTCGGTCGTGCGCAGCTCGTAGCGGCCGGCGGTCGTCGAGATGAGGTCCTCGAGCGAGCCCTCGTAGCGCACTCGCCCGCTGCTGATGATCACGACGCGGTCGCAGAGCTCCTCGACCTCGCCCATGAGATGCGAGGACAGCAGCACAGTCATCCCCTCGTCGGCGAGCCGGCGGATGAGGACCCGCATGTCGCGCATCCCGGCCGGGTCCAGGCCGGTGGCCGGCTCGTCGAGGATCAGCAGCCGCGGGCCGCGCAGCAGCGCCCCGGCGAGCCCGAGGCGCTGGCGCATCCCGTGCGAGTAGCCGCCCACCTTGTCGCGCGCGCGGTCGGCGAGCTCGACGATGTCGAGCGCCTCGTCGATCCGCCCGGCCGCGCCGTCACCGTCGAGCGCGGCGACGAGCTCGAGGTTCTTGCGCCCCGTGAGGTAGGGATAGAAGCGCGGCGCCTCGACGAAGCCCGCCACGCCGTCGAGCGCGCGGACTCCGTCGATCAGCGGGTTGCGGCCGAACAGCTCCACGGTCCCGGCGTCGGGACGGATCAGCCCGAGCATCATCCGCAGCGTCGTCGTCTTGCCCGCCCCGTTGGGGCCGAGGTAGCCGTAGACGTCGCCCGCGCTGACGGTCAGGTCGACCTCGTCGACCGCGGTGATGCGGCCGTAGCGCTTGACGAGCCCGCGCGCCTGGATCGCAGGCTCGGGGCTCGCCCTCACTGCAGTCCCCGAGCCGCGTTCTCGGCCGCGGCCGGCGGCACCGACCCGGCGACGACATACGAGACGCCGCCGCGCTCGAAGGTCACGACCGTGCCCAGCGCGGTCGCCAGCTCGGAGCCGGTGGCGCCGCCGATGTTGATCTCCGGCAGGCGCAGGGCGCCGCGGCCACCCTTGTCGGCGGCGGCGGGCTTCGACGGCGTGGCCTTCTTCTCGAGCACGCCGATCGCTCCGAAGCCCCGGCCGTAGATCACGAGCGCGCCCTGCTGCTCGCCCAGGTGCACGAGGCGCACGTCCTTGCGCGGCAGGCCGGCCAGCTCGGCGGGCGCGGAGAGCTGGAACCCGAGCTCGCGCTGCACGGCGTCGACGCCCTGCACGTCGGCGTGCTTGGACGCGCCCGCGTGGTCCTTGGCGGTGCCGCCCACGTCCTTGGAGCTGAAGTCGTTGACGGTCGCGCCGGCCGGCGGGGCGATCGCGACGGCGGAGTCCGGCACGGCGTCGTAGGAGACGTCGGTGGCCTCGAGCTGGAGGACCGGCTGGGACTGGCCCTGGGCGTAGACGGCCGCGCGCAGCGGCGCGCCGCGGACGGCGTCCCACGCGACCTCGGCGGCGCCGAGCAGGCCGCCGTCGTCCTTCGGAGAGATCTTGACGGTGTAGGTCGGCTGTCCGGCGGTCGAGGTCGGCTCGGCGCCGGAGATCGTCCAGGTCTTCGCGAGCTCGCTCAGCGTCGTGTTGATCTTGTCGAGCGTGAGCTTCTGGTCGGCGTGGTCGGACGGCGTGGCGGTGTCCTTGGCGGCGGCCGGCAGCGTCATGCGGTAGACGGTGTTCGACGAGGCGTCGTAGACGGTGACCCTGGAGCCGTCGGAGACGATCTGCGCGTCGCCCGCGTCGGACTGCAGCTCGAGGCGGAACTTCCCGCTCTTCTGGATCCACAGGCGCCCGTCGGCGCCCGACGCCAGCGGCGACGCGGCGCCGCCCGGCAGCGAGCCGGTCGGCAGGAGGTTGTTCGTGAAGTGGATCTTCGCGGTGACGCCCTCGGGCTGGGGGGCGTTGAAGGCGTCGAGGACGGCGCCGGCGAGCGCCTTCGGCGACGGCGTCGGACCACCGCCCGTGAGCGCGGCCTGGGCGATCGCTGCGCTCGCCGCGAGCGCCGCGATGGCCGCGACGATGACGGTGAGCTGGCGGGTGGTGGCGGTGCGCAGTCGTCTCATTGGGCGGATCCTTCGTCGGCGGACAGCGGGGCAAGCGGGGTTCTACGGCGGGAGTCTGAGAGTTCTCTGATAGTAGGCAGCTCGAGCGTGAAGCAGGAGCCGTCGACTCTGATCGAGCCGCCGTGGCGCTCGGCGATCGCGCGCACGATCGCGAGGCCGAGCCCCGACCCCACGCCGCCCGCGCCGGATCCGCGCCAGAAGCGCTCGAAGGCGTGGGCAGCCTCCTCGGGCGTCAGGCCCGGTCCCTCGTCGGCGACGAGGACACGGGCGCGGCCGCCGCCGAGCTGCACGGTGACCGTGATCCGGCCGCCGTCGGGGCCGTGCGCGCGCGCGTTGCGCACGAGGTTCGAGAGCGCGCGCTCCAGCGCGACCGGCTCGCCGCTGACCGTCGCGGCCTCCGCGCCGGGCTCGACGACGACCTCGGCGTTGTCGTCGGCCGCGACGACGTCGCGTGCGAGCTCGGCGAGCGTGACCGACTCGCCGGCGGCGGGCGCGGCGGCGTCCTCGCGGGCGAGCGCGAGCAGGTCGTCGAGCAGGCTCGCCAGGCGCGCCGCGTCGGCCTCGATGTCGGCGAGCACGGCGGGCTCGGCGCCGTGCCGCGCGACGTACGCCGCGTTGCCGCGCAGCGCGGTCAGCGGCGTGCGCAGCTCGTGCGAGGCGTCGGCGACGAAGCGCTGCTCGGACTCCCGCGCGCGCTCCAGCGACGCGAGCATCGCGTTGAGCGTGCCCGCGAGCTCGCCGACTTCGTCCTGCGTCGCCGGCACCGGCAGGCGCGACGACGCATCGCCCGTGCGCTCGATCGTGCGCGCGCCGGAGGACAGCCGGCGCAGCGGCCGCAGCGCACGCCGCGTCAGCAGCGTGGCGGTGAGCGCCGCGAGCGCGGCAGCCGCGAGCGCGCACAGCAGCACGAGCCTGCGCGCGCGGTCGAGCGTCCGCTCGATGTCGGACGTCGCGCCGGCGACCATGACGGCGCCGCCGGCCGCCGCGCCGCCGCCGAGCTGGCCGAGCGGAGCGGCGTAGACACGGATCGCATCGGGCCCGAGGCGCGCATCGCCGTAGGAGGGACGGCGGGCCCGCAGGGCGGCGCGCAGCGGCGCACCGGCCGGCAGCAGCCGTCCGCCGAGCGCGCTCGAACGCGCGACGATCCGCCCGCTGCGGTCGACGACCTGGACGTACAGCGCGCCGCCGGTGAGCCGGCCCTCGAGCGCGCCCGGCGACGTCAGCAGGGCGGGCGTCGCGGACGCCAGCCGCGCGACCTCGACCGCGCGGCCGCGCAGCGAGCGATCCAGCTCGCCCGCGAGCTGGCGCTGGAGCAACGCCGGCACGGCGACGGCGAGCACCCCCACCGCCACGACGATCGCGACGGCAGCCGCCGCGACGACGCGCGCTCTGAGGCTGATCGTCCTCACGCGTCGAGCCGGAAGCCGACACCCCGGACGGTGTGGATGAGTCCCGGCTCGCCGAGCTTGCGGCGCAGGTATGCGACATAGCGGTCGACGACGTTCGTCCCGGCCTCGCCGTCGCCGCCCCAGACCTCCTCGAGCGCGAGCTCGCGGGTGACGACGGCGCGCGGGTTGCGCAGCAGCAGCTCGAGCAGCTGCGCCTCGCGCCGCGTGAGCTCGACCTCGCGGCCGTCTCGCCGGGCGGTCGAGCGCTCGACGTCGAGCGTCAGGTCCGCGAACGCGAGCTGGCCGCCCGGTGGCTGGTTGCGGCGCAGCAGCGCGCGCACGCGCGCCGTGAGCTCGTCGACCTCGAACGGCTTGACGAGGTAGTCGTCGGCGCCCGCATCGAGGCCCGCGACGCGCTCGGCGAGCCCGTCGCGCGCGGTCAGCAGCAGGATCGGCACGGGCAGGCCCTTGGCGCGCAGCCGCCGTGTCACGGACAGCCCGTCGATGCCGGGCATCGAGACGTCGAGCACGATGAGGTCGGGCAACGAGCGCTCGACCCGCGCCAGCGCGGCCCCGCCGTCGGCCACTGCGGCGACGTCGTAGCCCTCGGCGCTGAGCGTCCGCTCGAGCATGCGGCGGATCGGGGCGTCGTCGTCCACGAGCAGGACGGCCGCGTGCGACATGCGATCGAGTGTACGCACGCCGGCCCGGCGCGCGCGGCGGCTGGCCTGCGGTACCCCAGCCGCAGTTCGACGCTGTCGTTGGCGCCGAGTGGCGGGTCGATGTGAAAGCGGAGGGTCTCGGCGTTGACGGACTTCGGCACCTCGAAGATCACGAACCCGCGGCAGCCAAGGCGCGCCGTGCCGGTGAGCCTGAACTTCACGCCGACGAAGCGGCAGCCGGCCTTCGGCAGAAACGGCTCCGCGGGCGGCGCGGGGTCCTGCACCTGCACCAGTCGCACGGTCCCGAAAACGGCGTCGGCGACCTCCGAGCCGATCGTGGCATGGTCACGCCGCCCTCGCCGCGAAACGGGCTCTCCGCCAGCCTGCCGACGACGAAGACGGCGAACAGCAGGAGCCCCGGGCCGATGTCGGCCGCGCCGTCGACGCGGATGTTCACCGGGCAGTCGCCCCACGCCCGTCCCTCGATCGTCGCCAGCCTGCGGTCGTCCTCCGCGAGGACGTAGCGGTCGCGCCACAGGCTGTCGGGTCGCAGGGCGAGCGCGCGATCGGACCACCGCAGCACGCCGCCGAGGTGCGGCGCGCGCGCCCTGAACTCGCCCACGACCGTGCCCGTGTCGTCCGCAGCCACCACGACGGGCTGGCGGAGGCCGCGGTACGTGAACCGCCAGGCGCGCCCGCCCCCCTCGGCCGTCGCCGTGCGCGACGTCCATCCCGTCAGCCGCAGCGTGCCGACGCACTCGAGCGCGTACAGGCGCCGGCGCCGCGAAATCGGTGTCAGCTGCACCGTCGCGAACGAGTTCGAGCGGGAGACCATGACGTCCTCCTGATAGGAGAGATGACTCGGCCTCCCTGATTGTCGAGTCCCGGCCCCGCTTCGAACAGCGACCCTGGGGCTCGCGCTTCACACCTAAGGGAGGTGTGAAGTCGTACACCAAGAGCAGGTGGCGGATCAGCTCGTGGCGGAGGAATATGTGCTTATTTCATGCAACGCGTCGAGCGGCTCGATGGACGCGGTGGCATTCGGGTGATGTATTCGTGGTGGAGGTGCTCGCTCGAGCCCACGCCGCGCTCAGCTACGGGAGGTCGCGATGACTGGTGCCAGCCACGCTGCGCTGACGGTCGCCCGAAGCCGGCTGGCGATTCATCGCGAGCTGGCGACGACGCCGGGGCGCCTGCGGCTCGCGGCCGCGCTCCTGGCGATCGGCGCGACCGTGTTCGGTGCAGTTGCCGTGCACGCCGCCGACCGCCGCCGGCAGGCCGTTCGAGACGTCGCGAGCACCGAGCGGCTGCTGGTCGCCGCCATCGATCTCTCGGCGTCCCTGTCGGACGCGCAGACCACTGCGGCACTCAGCATCACCGGCGGGCCCGACGTGACCTCCTCGCGCCGGCGTTACGCCGAAGCGCTGCGGCGCGCGGGCGCCGACGTGGCACAGCTCGCCTCCGCGGTCGCGCCGTCGGCGGGTGGCGCGCAGGTCCGGCGCATCGTCCAGACGATGCCCGACTACGCGGGGCTCATCGTCGACGCCCGCGCGAACACCCGTCAGGGCCTTCCGGTCGGCGCCGCCTATCAGCGGCGATCGTCCAAGCGGATGCGC
>DASWQM010000281.1:0-9897 GCA_036403675.1 Solirubrobacteraceae bacterium
CGGCAAGGCCGCCGAGATCGCCGACAAGGCCGCCGACAAGGCAGAAGAGAAGCTGTGACACCGCCGGCCGACACCGCCATCGACTGGGAGGGCCAGACGATCCTCGATCGTGCCGAGGCCGGGCACGCACCCGGCGAGGAGCCGTACCTCCCGCAGCGGTCGCGCCCGTAGGGGTGTGACGGGTCGAGCCCTGGGGTGGCCCGCGCGGCGGTCGCGGCGGCCGCATGATGCTCGGCATGCACCGCGTCCTGTTGACCAGCCTGCTCGCCACGGCCGCACTGGCGCTGCCCGCGACCGCGTCTGCCGCCGACACGGTCGTCGTGTCCGATCCCGCCGCGCAGCAGCTCACGGCGCTCGACGGCACGATCGTCTGGGTGAGCGGCGCGTTCGGCCACCAGAAGCTCATGCAGCGCACGCCCGACGGCGTCGTCGCGCCGGTCAAGGGCGCGCGGCAGGCGCGCTCCTATCGCTCGATCGACCTCGGCCACGACAGCGACGGCGCGCTGCGGCTGACCTACCTGCGCTGTGACTCGGGCAACTCCTGCAAGGCGCTCTGGAACGACCTCGACGGCCGCCGCGCGACGTTCCGCGGCTTGGAGCCCGAGGGCTGCGCGCTGACGACCGCGCCGGCATGGTGGCGCCGCCGGCTCGCCTACGGGCTGGCGTGCGTCAAGGGCGGGAAGGCCGACAGCGTCCGCAGCGGCCTGTACGTCAAGACGCGGGGCCGGTCGCCGCGCCGCCTGCGCCTGCCGAAGGACGCAGTGAAGTTCGGGGCCGACGAGATCACCGCCGTCGACCTGCGCGGCACGCGCGTCGCCGCGATCGCGGCCGGCATCTACGAGTACGCGTTCTCGCAGACGGTCGGCGGCAGCGGCATGTGGTCCCAGCTCGTCGCCGCCTCCGAGGGCGACAGCGACGCGCACGCCCGCGGCCTGGCGCTCGGCAGCGGCGCAGCGCAGTGGACGCTCACCGATGCCGAGCACGCCGGCGACCCGAAGGAGACGCTGATCTTCAGGCTCGTCGGCGGCTGCCTGCGCAGCGAGCGGATCGCCACGCCCGAGACAGGACCCTTCGCGGCCACCGGCCTCGCCGTCGACGGCGCGACGGTCTACCTCCTCGTCCCGGGCTCCAGCATCGTCACCCACGAGTTCGTGGACGCGCCGACGCCGGCCTGCTGAGCGCTACAGCCGCGGCCCGCGGTTGTGCTCCAACGCCGCCTCGCGCAGGCCCTCGCCGCGCGTGGGGTGGAGCGTCGCGGTCACGTGCCGCCAGTAGCGGCGCGGGTCGTGGCCCGGCAGCACGACGGCGACGGCCGCGCGGACGGCATACGTGAACGCCGTCAGCAGCCGGACCGTCCACGCTGCGGGCAGCGTGTGGTGCTTGCGCATGTAGACGTCGCGGTTGCGCGACAGCTCGACGATTCGCCGCTCCGGCACGCGGTCGGTCGAGAGCTGCTCGTGATGCACCGCGGCCGCTTCGGGCACGTAGAGCGTGCGCCAGCCCGCGTTGCGCAGGCGCTTGCAGAAGTCGACCTCGTCGGAGTAGACGAAGAAGGCCGGGTCGAACCAGCCGATCTGCTCAGCCGCCTCGCGCCGCACGAGCAGCGCGGCCGACTGGGCCCAGTCGACGTCGCGAATCTCGTCGCCGCGGCTCTGGACGGTGTAGCGGCGATGCAGGAACAGCGCGCCTGCGAGCGCCGTCAGCGGTGTCGGAAACCGCCACGCCGACGGCTGCTGGCGCCCGTCGGGACGCAGCAGCCGCGCGCCCGCCGCGGCGGCGTCCGGCCGTGCCTCGAGCGCGGCATGCAGCGTTGCGGTCGCGCCCGGCAGCAGCTCGGAGTCCTCGTTGAGCAGCAGGCAGTAGCGCCCGCGCGCGCGCTGCAGCAGCGCGGAGTCGTTGTCGGCCTTGCCGCGCCGCCGCTCGCGCGCCACGAGCTCGGTCGTCGCCGGATGACGGCGCGCCGCTCCGGCCGAGCCGTCACGGGACGCGTTGTCGAGGACGAGCACCTCGGTGTCGAGGGCGACCTCCGCCTGCTCGTAGGAGATCGCGTCCAGGCAGCGGACGAGCAGCTCGCGCTGCTCGGTGTTCACGACGCAGTAGGACAGCTCGGCGGGCACGACGTCCGACGATACTTCGCCGCCGTGCGCATCGACGTCGTCGACCCCTCGGCCTTCACGCCGCCCTACGACCATGCGCTGTGCGCGGCGCTCGGGCGCCAGGGGCTCGACGTGCGCCTGCAGACGAGCCGCTTCGCCTACGGGCCCGTGGCGCCGGCCGCCGGCTACGAGCGCTGCGAGCGCTTCTACCGCCGCGGGCCGGGCGGGCCGCGATCGCGGCGGCGCTTTGCCGCCAAGCTCGTCCAGCACGTGCCCGACATGCTCGCCTACCGCAGGGCCGCGGCCGACGCCGACGCCGTGCACTTCCAGTGGCTGACGGTGCAGCCGCTCGACGTGCACCTGCTGCCGCGCTCGCGCCCGCTCGTGCTCACCGCGCACGACGTCCTGCCGCGCGAGCCGCGCCGCGGCCAGCTCGACGCCCAGCGGCGCCTCTACGCGCACGTCGACGCGGTCGTCGTGCACTCCGAGCACGGTCGCATCCGGCTCGTCGAGCAGCTCGGGGTCGCGTCAAGCAAGGTGACGGTGATCGCCCACGGCGCGTTCGAGCACCTCGCGCGGATCGCGGACGAGCGGCCGCTGCCGCCGGTGCTCGCGGCCGTCGACAAGCCCGTCGTCCTCTGCTTCGGCCTGCTGCGCCCCTACAAGGGCATCGACGTCCTGCTCGACGCCTGGCGCGACGTCGACGACGCCGAGCTGTGGATCGTCGGCATGCCGCGGATGGACATCGAGGCGCTGCGGGCGTCGGCGCCGCCGTCGGTGCGCTGGGTGCCGCGCTTCGTCACCGACGACGAGATCGGCGCCTACTTCCGCCGCGCCGACCTCGTCGTGCTGCCCTACCGCGAGATCGACCAGTCGGGCGTGCTGTTCACGGCGCTCGCCTTCGGCGTTCCGCTGCTGCTGACGGCCGTCGGCGGCTTCCCGGACGTCGCCGCGCACGGCGCCGCGGCGCTCGTGCCACCGGGCGACGCCGGCGCGCTGGCCGCCGAGCTGCGCCGCCTGCTCGCCGACCGTGCCGCCCGCGAGGGGCTCGCCGCCGGCGCTCGTGCCGCCGCGAGCGGGCCGTACTCCTGGGATGAGATCGCCCGCCAGCACCGCGCGCTCTACTCCGCGCTCGCCGAGCGGTGAGCATCGGCCGCTCGCTGGGCGACAATGCGCCCGTGTCGTTCTGGGAGCTCGTCTTCTGGCTCTGCGTCGTCCTGCTCGTCTACGCGCAGCTCGGCTACCCGCTGCTGCTCGCTCTCCTCGCACGGCTGCGGCGCCGCGGGGGCACCGCCCCGGCGCTCGCCGAGCCGCCGACCGTGACCCTCATCGTCGCCGCCTACGACGAGCAGGACGTCATCGCGGCGAAGGTCGCCAACGCGCGTGCGCTCGAGTACCCGCCCGACCGGGTGGAGGTCGTCGTCGCCGCCGACGGCTGCACCGACGCCACCGTCGCCGAGGCGCAGCGCGCGGGCGCCGACGTCGTGCTCGACCTTCCGCGCGGCGGCAAGATCCGCGCGCAGGACAGCGCCGTCGCCCACGCGAAGGGCGAGATCGTCGCGTTCTCGGATGCGAACGCGGCGTGGGAGCCCGACGCGCTCCAGCGGCTCGTGGCGGCCTTCGCTGACCCCGACGTCGGCTACGCCTGCGGCCAGGTGCGTTTCGTCAACGACAACGGCGGGTCGAACCAGGAGGGCCTGTACTGGCGCTACGAGCTGGCGCTGCGCGCGCTCGAGTCCCGGCTCGGCTCGATCACGGCCGGCAACGGCGCGATCTACGCCACCCGCCGCGAGTGCTATATCGAGGTCGATCCGATCATGGGCCACGACCTCGCGTTCCCGTTCAACATGGTCAAGCGCGGCTGGCGCGCGGTCTACGTGCCGGCGGCGCGGGCGACCGAGAAGATGGTCCCCTCGATCGAGGGCGAGTTCGCGCGCAAGCGGCGGATGATGAGCCACACCTGGCCGATCGTCCTGCGCGGCGGCCAGCTGTCGCCGCGCGGCTACCCACCGCTCTACGCGCTCATGATCGCCTCGCACCGGGTCCTGCGCTACGCGGCGCCGTTCCTGCACCTCGGCGCCTTCCTCGCGAGCGCGGTGCTGCTCGGCGACAGCCCGATCTACGCCGTCGCCTTCGCGCTGCAGGCGGCCGTGCTCGCCGCAGCGCTGCTCGCGCCGCGCTTCCCGCTGCGCCCGCTGCTCGTGGCGCGCTACTACGTCCTGACGACGGCCTCGGTCGCCGCCGGCCTGTGGGACTGGCTGCGCCACGGCACGCCCCCCGGCTGGGAGCCGGCGCAGGGCACGCGATGATGCGGCGCGCCGTCGACATCCTCGTCGCGGCTGCGGGCCTGCTGCTGGCGTCGCCGGTGCTGCTCGCGGCGTTCATCGCCATCCGCCTGGAGTCCAAGGGCGGCGCGATCTACCGCCAGCGCCGGGTCGGCCTCGACGGCCACGAGTTCGACGTCCTGAAGCTGCGCACGATGGTCGACGGCGCCGAGCGCATCGGCGCCGGACTCGCCGTCAACGCCGGCGACACGCGCATCACCCGCGTCGGCAAGCTCCTGCGCCGCACGTCGCTCGACGAGCTGCCGAACCTCGTCAACGTCCTGCGCGGCGAGATGTCGATCGTCGGCCCGCGGCCGACGCTGCCACACCAGGTCGCCCAGTACACCGCGCGCGAGCGCGGCCGGCTCGCGATCCGCCCGGGGATCACCGGCTGGGCGCAGGTCAACGGCCGCACCTCGCTGCCGTGGGCGCAGCGGATCGAGCTCGACCTCTGGTACATCCAGCACCGCACGTGGCGGCTGGACCTGCGGATCCTCTGGCGCAGCGCGCGCATGGTGTTCGGCGGCGAGGGGCTCTACAAGGGCACGACCGGCGGCTGGACGCCGCGCTAGTCCACCACTAGGCGCCGTCCTCGCGCGGCTCGTGCAGCACCGGCTTGATGTCGAGGATCGGCGTGCCGTCCAGCGCCTCGAGGTCGCAGACGAGCAGCCGCGGGCCGTCGATCGACAGGACCCGCACGCGGTGCAGCCCGATCGGGTTGGGCCGCGCGGGCGAGCGCGTGCTGAACACGCCGCGCTCGGGACTGGAGCGGTCGTCGCGCGGGTGCGTGCGCAGGACGTCGCGGCGCGCGCGGTCCAGCCACGTCAGGACGATGACTTCGTCGCCGGCCGCGATGCCGTCGAGACCCTCGAGCATCTCTGGCTCGAGCACGAGCCACGCCTCGGGTGAGCCCTCGAAGCCCTGCTTCGGCGCCGACGCGGGGTCGGTCAAGGGCGACTCGACGTGCCCGATCGGCGTGAGCACGATCTCGGTCACGCCCGCCCGCGCCTGATATCCGCCTCGAGGCGGTCGAGCGCCTCGCGCACCTCGGCGATCCGCTCCTCGACGACCGGCTCGTCCGCGTCGGCGTGCTCGAGCCGGTCGGCGCGCTCGCGCGCGTGCTCGATCGCGCGCGCCTCCTCGAGCGAGTTGATGACGACGCCGATGAGGATGTTGAAGATGAGGAACGCCGCGACGAGCGCGTAGCTGACGAAGTAGAGGATCGTCCAATCCGACAGCTCGCGGCCGAGGGCGATCTGATCGGGCAGGTTCTCGAGCGTCACTTAGCCGCGCACCCCGCCCGCCGATGCGGTCCACCGGTTTTGAGTTAGCGCGGTCCCGCGAGGGGTACTCATGTTATGCCGGGAGCCAAACGATGCCGACGAGAACGCGTGTGATCGCGGCGGCATTCGCCGTCGCACTATGGGGTGGTTGGGCCCCGACGGCCGACGCTGCCTTCGTGGGCAAGCGCGCGGCGCGGGCCTACCTGCAGCATGCCGTGCCGCCCGGCGCGCCACGCGTGATGCTGCGCGACGAGCGCGCGGCCTTCTTCCACACCGACCGGCTGTGGATCGAGCCGGCGTCCGGCTGCGACCGCGCCGACGCGGGCGCGGTCAGCTGCCAGATGCGCGCGCAGTTGCTGCCCGACGCGGCGCACCGCAAGAGCAACTGGTGGCCGATCACGTGCAGCGGCGCGGTGCTCGTGCGGCGCATGGCCGACGGTCGCCTGAAGGGCTCACAGCAGCAATACGTCTGCCGGACGGTGCGTCCGTGAGCGGCGCCGGCCGACGCGGCGGTCAGGCCGCGATCCGCTCCCGCTCGGACGCCCCGCGCAGGGCCGCCATCCGGGCTCGCCGCGGCGCGCTCGCCTCCCGCAGGACGATCTTGATCACGGCGGCGAGCGGGACGGCGAGGATCGCGCCGACGACTCCAAGCAGCGAGCCCGCGATCAGCACCGCGACGATCGTCGTGAACGCGGACAGCTCGACCGCGCGTCGATAGACCATCGGATAGATCACGTAGTTCTCGACCTGCTGGTAGACCAGCTGGATGACGAGCATGGCGACGGCGGCCGGCACGCTCACCGTCAGCGCGACGGTGACGAGGATGACTGCGGCGAGCGTCGCGCCGACCTGCGGGATGAGGTCCAGCAGAGCGGCGATCAGGCCCAGCACGATCGGAAACGGCAGCCCGAGCGCCCACGCCGACACCCCGGTGACGGTCCCCGCGACGACCGAGATGGCGACGTTGCCGATGAGCGACGAGGACACCGCGCGGATCGATTCCTCCAGCACGGGGCGCCAGCGCGCGTCGGCCTGCGGCGTCGCCAGCCCGAACAGCCCGTCGGTGATCGTCGGGCGCTCCATGAGGAAGAACAGCGCGAGGAACGTCAGCGTGACGAGCGAGAGCAGCGAGCCGAAGATGCCGCTCGCGGCCCCGAGCAGCGTCGACGCGGCGCCCGGGAGCCCCGCGACGACGTCCTTCAGGGCGTTGCGGATCGCATCGCCGGCGCCGGCCGTGTTGACGACCTCCTTGAAGACGGCCGTGTGCTGCAGGTCGTACCAGTAGCCCGGCAACGCGCGCGCGAAGTCGACGATCTCCCTCCACAGCGGGCCGGCGGCGATCACCACGAGCGCGAACACGGCGACGAACACCGCCGCGAACACCGCGAGCGCTGCCCGGCTGCGGCGCCAACCGCGACGCACCATCGCGGCGACGACGGGGTCGAGGCCGAGCCCGATCATGGCGGCGAGGAAGATCGACAGCAGCGTTCCGAGAGACAGGATCGCGAGCACCACGAGCAGCCCGGCGCCGAGCAGCGTCAGCAGCATCCGCACGCCGATGACGATCTCGACGCGCTGCGGAGGCACTACGCGGCGGAGTTGGCGTTGCGCACCGGGTGTCGGCTCCCGGGAGCAGCTTACGCCGCGCCGCACCCCCGCAGGGATCGATTGCGCCGCGGCGCGCCCGCGCTACGGGATGAACTCGGGGCCCTTGTCGACGTAGCGATCGCGGAACTTCCGCATCGCCACGATCGACCCCGGGCTTGCGTCCTTGCAGCCGACGTAGTGCTGCCAGCCGACGGCAGCCGTCTGGAAGGGCATGTTCGTGTTGTTCTGCATGAGCACCATGTGGTAGCTCTTGCCGCTGCCCAGGACCGGCTCCTCGTAGAGCTTCTGCAGCGCGCTGACGTTCGCCGGCGCCGAGCCGGGCTTGTACATCAGCAGGATCCGCCCGTGCTCGAGCGTGTGGACCCAGTTCTCGATCGCGGGTGCGTTGCCGGGTGGGTAGAGGCCGTCCTGCGCAGGCGTGGGATTGTGGTTGCCGGAGGTCGGCGGGTTCGTCTTGTAGTCGGCCGCCGTGAGCTTCTGCGTCACGTGGTTGCGACCCTCCTGAGGGAACGCCTTGTAGACGCAGCCGGCGGCCTTCGCGGCCGATGTCACGTCGGCCTCGCTCGCGCGGTTCTTGCCGCCGCCGCCCCCCGTGGCCGCGAGCACCACACCGGCGACCACGACCGCGGCCACCACCGCGCCACCGCCGATCTGCAGCAGCCGCTTGCGCTTCGCGGCGGCCTCCGCGGCCTGCTCGCGCTCGAGCCGCTCGCGCTTGCGCTGCTCCTTCTCCTCCTGGCGACTGGACATCGGCGGGAAAGCCTAGCTAGATGGCGTCCCACGGCGCCTCACGACGACGCCGCACGATGTAGCCTCGGCAGACGATGGCCCGCACGCCCCGCCCACTGCCCGGACGAGTCGTCGCGATCACCGGCGCCGCACGCGGCATCGGGCGCGCGACCGCGGAGGCCTGCGTGCGCGCGGGGATGCTCGTGGCGATCGGCGATCTCGACGTCGCCGCGGCGCAGCGCGCGGCCCTCGAGCTCGGCGGCGGCACGATCGCGCTCGAGCTCGACGTCTGCGACCGCGCCTCGGTGGCGCGCTTCCTCGACGAGGTCGAGGCCCGCCTCGGCCCGCTCGACGTGCTCGTCAACAACGCCGGCATCATGCAGCTCGGCCGCCTCGTCGACGAGGACGACGCGACCGCGCGGCGCCAGGTCGACATCAACGTCCACGGCGTCCTGCACGGGATGAAGGAGGCGCTGCCGCGGATGCTCGCCCGCAACGCCGGCCACGTCGTCAACATGGCCTCCACGGCCGGCAAGGCCGGCTTCGCCGGCGGCGCGACGTACTCGGGCACGAAGCACTTCGTCGTCGGCGTCAGCGAGGCCGCCCGCTTCGAGCTGCGCGGCAGCGGCGTCGAGATCTCGTGCGTCATGCCGGGGATCGTGAAGACCGAGCTCGCGACGGGGCTGCCGGAGCCGCGCTTCGTGAAGCACACCGAGCCGCGCGCGGTCGCCGCGGCGATCGTCGACGTGCTGGGCGCACCGCGCTTCGACGTCTTCGTGCCGCGCGAGATCGGCGCGCTCATGCGCCTCGCCGGCGTGCTGCCGCGCGCCGCCCGGGAGGCGCTGTCGCGCGCCCTGAAGGCCGACCGCGTGCTCGACCTGCCCGACGGGCGCGTGCGCCGCGACTACGAGCAGCGCGCCGCACGATCCGGCGAGGGGCTGCCGGCGGGCGAGGAGCCCGTGCGGCTCCCGACCTCGCCCACGTGAGCCTCTACGGACGCCTCTTCGCGCGCTTCTACGACCGGGCGATCGCGGTCAGCGAGGAGGCCGGCCTCGCCGACCGGCGCCGCCGGCTGCTCGCGCAGGCGCGCGGGCGCGTCCTCGAGATCGGCGCCGGCACCGGGCTGAACCTCGCGCACTACCCCGCGGGGATCGAGCAGCTCGTCCTGACCGAGCCCGAGGAGCCGATGCTCGCGCGGCTGCGGGCGCGGGCGGAGCGTCACAAGCCGTCGGCGACCGTCGTCGCCGCCCCGGCCGAGCAGCTGCCGCTCGCCGCCGCGAGCGTCGACACGGTCGTGACGACGCTGACGCTCTGCACGGTCGACGACCTCGAGGCGGCGCTGCGCGAGGCGCAGCGCGTGCTCGCCCCCGGCGGGCGGCTGCTGTTCCTCGAGCACGTCCGCGCCGCCGACGAGCGTCTCGCGCGCCGCCAGGACCTCCTCGCGCCGCTGTGGAAGCACCTCGGCCACGGCTGTCACTGCAACCGCGCGACGCTCGCGGCGATCGAGGCCGCGGGATTCGACGTGCACGACGTCGAGCACGGGGAGATGCCACGGGCACCGCGCTTCCTCGAGCCGCTGATCGCCGGCGTCGCGCTCAAGCCCAGCTGACTTCCAGCTCGCCGCCGAGGAACGCCGCCAGCCGCTGCGCCTGCGCCTCGGCTCCCGCCCGCACCTGCTCAGCGACCGATCCGAACGGCTCGACGACCACCGTCAGCCGCCCGCCCTTGCGCTCGTGGCGCCAGACGCCCTCGATCCGCCCGTCGACGAGCAGGACCGGCGACAGCCAGCCCTGCGAGCGGTACACGCGCGCCCGCTGCTCGGCGGCGAGCACCGGGCTCGGCTCGCGCGGCGCGGCG
>DASWQM010000282.1:0-4836 GCA_036403675.1 Solirubrobacteraceae bacterium
GAGCGTGGCTGGAAGGACACCGTCCGCGCGAACCCGGGGCAGATCACCCGGCTGCGCGCCAAGTGGACGCTGCCGGCCGGGGTGTCGGCGCCGCAGCGGTACGTGTACCACTGCCACATCCTCGAGCACGAGGACAACTCGATGATGCGCCCGTTCGAGCTCGTCCGCTAGCGGCTGCTGGGTATGGATCCGATGCTCTCGCGGCGCGAGGTCGTGCTGCGGTCGGCGGCCGTCGCCGGCCTCGCCGGCCTCGCGCTGGTCCAGGTGATCGAGCTGCCCGCCGGCCTGGCTCAGGGGCGCCACGTCGCGGTGCTCGCGGGGCTGCTGATCGGCGTCTGCGTCGTCGTGGCGCGGGTGCTCGCCTGCGGCTCGGGGACGAGCGGCGGCGCGGGCTGGCGGGCGCTGGCCGCGGTGGGTGCCCTCGCCGTCGCCGGCTGGGCCGTCACCCGTGCGGTGGCCGTGCCCGGGCTGGCGACGGCTACGGGCGACTGGACGACGGCGCCGGGCCTGGCCGGCGCCGCGCTGGGCACGGCCTGCGTGGCGCTCGCGGCCGCGGGCGGGGGAGCGCAACCCTCGCGCACGGCCGCGCTCGCGCTCGTCAAGGCGGCCGCGCTCGTCGCGGCGCTCGCGCCGGGCGCTGGCGCGCTGCTCGTCGCGCTCGGGCCCGGGCCGCGCGGAGGCGAGAGCACGATCTCGGAGGCGTCGCCCGCCCACGTCCATGCCCACGCCCATGCCGCGCCGGGCGCCGCGGCGTTCCGGCCCGGGTTCGGCGGGCACGCCGGGCACTACGTCTATCCCAACGCGGTGGCGCCGCACCTGCCCGCGTGGGCGCTTGCCCTGGCCGTGGGCGCGGCAGCGCTGCTCACCTACCTGGCGATCGCGGCGCTGCGCGGCCGCGCGGCGCCGCCGGCGGTCGCCGGCGCCCGGCGAGCGGTGCCACGTGCGCTCGCGACGACGCTCATCGCGCTGATCGTGCTCGCGGCCGTGGCGTCGACGGCGTCCGCGCACGCCACGCTGCTGCGTTCCGCGCCGCGGGCGGCGACGCACGTCGCCCGCGCTCCGGCGCAGGTGCGGCTGGCGTTCTCCGAGCCCGTGCAGATCGTGCGTCCCTCGGACGTCTCGGTCGTCGACGGCCGGGGGCGAGTGGTCTCCGCCGGGCCGCCGCGCACCGGCCCCGCCGACGATCGCGTCGTCACGATCGCGCTGCGCGCGCGGCTGCTGCCCGACAGCTACACCGTCCGCTACCGCGTCATCTCCGCCGACTCGCACGGCGTCGACGACGCGCTCGTGTTCGCGCTCGGCGAGGGGCGGCTGCGAGCGCCGGTGCTGCGCGGCGCCGGCGGGCTGTCCGAGACGGCGCCGTGGGCGGTCGCCGCGCGCTTCGCCGAGCTCATCGCGCTCGGGCTGCTGCTCGGCCTCCTCGCCTTCCGCTCGCTCGTCTGGGGGCCGGCCGTGGACGGGGGCGGCCGGCTGCGGCCGGCCGAGCGCGCGGCGGCGCGCGCCGGCGGCTCGCGCCTGTTCTGGCGCGCGTTCTGGGCGGTCGCCGGCGCGGCCGGCCTGGCAGAGGCCGGGGTGCTCGCCGCCAAGAGCGCCGTCGTCTTCCACACCGACCTGGTTACGTCGCTGACCGACCCGGCGGCCGCGTACCGGCTCGCCGCCGCCTCGCGCTTCGGCGACCTGCTCGGGTGGCGCAGCGGCCTGCTGGTCGCCGTCGTCGCGGTCGCCTTCTGGGAGTGGGCGCGCGAGACCTCCGGTGAGCGCCCCCGGCACGCGGCCGGGCGCGCCGTCCCCAGCGGCTTGATCGGCGCGCTGAGCATCGCCACGCTGACGATGCTCGCGATCCAGGGCCACGCGTCGCAGGCCCCCCTGGCTCCGCTGGCCGTCGTCGCCGACGCGGTCCACCTGGCCGCGGCGGCGGTCTGGATCGGCGGGCTGCCGTGCCTGGCGGCCGTCCTGATCCGCGCGCCCGCGGCATTGCCCGACGGTGGCCGGCGGCTGGCCCGGCTCGTGCTCGCGCGCTTCAGCCGCATCGCGCTCGCCGCCGTGGCGCTCATCGTCGTCACGGGACTGCTGCGCGCTGCCGGCGAGCTGGCGAGCATCGCGGACCTCTGGAGCACCGGCTACGGACGCAGCCTGGCGGCGAAGGCGCTCCTGATGTGTCCGGTGGCATTCCTCGCGATGCGCAACCGGCGCGCCGCCGGCAGCGCGGACGCGGCCGGCGCGGCACTGAACGCCGTGCGGCGTCGCGTTCGCGCGGAGCTGGCGATCGGCCTGAACATCGTCGTCATCGCCGCGTTGCTCGTCGCGCAGGTGCCGGGGCGCGACGCGCCCGCGCGTGGGCGCGCGAAAGCGCCGGCCGCGCAGGCTGCGCCGTCGACGGCGCAGCTGGCGGGCTCGCGCTGACGCAATGGCGGCTTCCTCGTGCGTACGTCCAGGAGATCGCCAACCGTTGGTGGCAGCACGCGTGTCCGCGCAAGACCCTCAACGAACGGTCGCTCCCGCCGTCCCCCGGCCTCGCAACGTCCGCGTCCGATCGCGTTGGCAATATCGCCAAACGCTTTCTTGTATCGGGCGACGGCGAACGTCCTCTACCACTACGACATGAAGACCCAGTTGTCCGCACCAGAGGAGGCGCACGTGTCGCAGTCCTGCTCAGCATGCGACGTGAACTGGTGGTCGCACCACGCCAAGCACGAGCGCTGCCCGATGTGTGGGGGGAGCACCATCTGGACCGGCGCGCCCGCGAGCGACGACGCCGACCTGCTCTATCGAATCGCGCACACCGAAGCGCAGAAGCGCGATCTCTTCGCCCACTTCGACCGCTACTACGCCGGTCGCGACCAGGAGCATCGCGCGGCCTGAGTCGGCGCGTAGAGCGGACACGGTGCTGGTCATGTATCCGAAGCGATACGACGAGGCTCCCTGATGGGCGTCGTCACCAACCTCACCGCCGTTGCAGCTTCGTCGCGCGCCACCGTCGTATCCCCGGCCGTGGCCTCGATGTTGCCGCGCAGAGTGATGCCGCCACTCTGGCGCGAAGCTCGTGCGGGAGGCCTCCTGCTGTCGATGCTGCGCGAGCAGTTCCGTGACGCCCAGCCGCGTCCTCGCTCCGGCGCGCCCGTACTGCTCGTTCCGGGACTGTTCGCAGGCGACGCCTCCCTCACGCAGCTGGCGCGAATCCTCCACGATCATGGGTGGGCCGCTTGGCCATCCGGCATTCGAAGCAACGTCGGCTGCTCGGGCATGATCGTGCAGCGGCTGGTGGACCGGCTCGAGGCGATGGCCGACGACCACGGCGGGCGCGTTGCTCTGGTGGGCCATAGCCGTGGCGGACTGCTCGCCCGCGTAGCCGCGCGGCGTCGCCCGGACCTCGTCAGCGGTGTCGTCACGCTCGGCGCGCCACACCGCGACCAGCTTGCCGTGCACCCGCTGCTCTGGGCCAACATCGTGACGCTGGCCACGCTCGGCAGCCTCGGGGTACCCGGGCTGATGCGAATCGGTTGCAGCGGCACCGGGGACTGCTGCCGCGGCTACAACCGCGACGTGACAGCCTCCCTGCCCGCCGGCACCGGCTCCGTCTCCGTGTTCTCGCGTCGTGACGGCGTGGCGGACTGGCGCGCCTGCATCGACCCCGACGGCAGCAACGTCGAAGTCAACGCCACGCATTGCGGCATGCCAAGCGATCCGGCGACGCAGCGTGCGATCCTCGAAGCGCTCGAGAGCTTCGAGTCCTCGCCGCAGGTCGAGCCGGTCGCGCTGCCGAGGGCGGCCTGATCGCCGCCCGTGGACGCGCGCGTGGCGCCATCCGGTCGCCCGGCGTCCGTGCACCTCGTAGGCTGCCCGGCCGTGCCGCCGCTCTACCTCCAGCGCGACCAGCCGCCCGGGGTGCCGCCGCTCGCGCTCACCGGTGAGCGCACGCTCCCCGACGTGCCGGAGGAGAACTACTGGTACCGGCGCCACCTCGTCGTCTACGAGTGGATCGCCCGCCGCGTGGCGGCGCTGCGGGTCATCGACATGGCGTGCGGCGAGGGCTACGGGTCCGAGGTGCTGGCACGTGCGGGGGCGCGCTCGGTCGTCGGCGTCGACGCCAACCCCGAGGCGCACGAGCACGCGCGGCTGCGCTACGTGCGCGACAACCTGCGCTTCGAGCGCGACATGGTCGAGCGCTTCGCCGAGCCCTGCGACGCGCTCGTCTTCCTGCAGACCATCGAGCACGTGCAGGATCCGGGCGCGCTGCTCGAGCGCTTCAGGGGCCTGCTCGCAGCGGGCGGCACCGCCTACGTCTCGACGCCGAACGTCCTGACGCTCGCCCCGCCCGGCGCCGAGCGGTCGGGCAACCCGTGGCACGCGTACGAGTACCGCCCGCAGGAGTTCGCCGCACTGTGCCGCGCGCACTTCCCGCACGTCGAGCTCCACGGGCTCTTCCATGGCCGCAAGCTCGCCCTCCACCAGCTCGCCCTGCGGCTGGGATGGGACACCGTGCACCGGCGCCTCGGCGTCACGCAGCGCTTCTACGACCGCTTCACCCCGGCGATCGACACGCGCGACTTCGCGCTGCGCCGCAGGTCCGCAGCGCAGCTCGCCGGCGCGCTCGACGTCCTCGCCATCCTGCGCGGATGAGCGGCGAGCTGGCGATCGTCCTGCACACCCACATGCCCTACGTCGCGGGCTTCGGGACCTGGCCCTTCGGCGAGGAGTGGCTGTGGGAGGCGATCGCGACCTCGTACCTGCCGCTGCTCGAGCTGCTGGATTCGATCCCGCCCACCCCGCCCGTCACCCTCTCGCTCACGCCGGTCCTCTGCGACCAGCTCGAGGAGCCGGGAGCGCTGGAGCGCT
>DASWQM010000283.1:0-3059 GCA_036403675.1 Solirubrobacteraceae bacterium
CAGGTCACGTGGCATCCCGAGCACATCAAGCACGGCCGCTTCGGCAAGTGGCTGGAGAACAACGTCGACTGGGCGCTGTCGCGCGAGCGCTACTGGGGCACGCCGCTGCCGGTCTGGCGCTGCGCGCAGGATCACGTCACGGTCGTCGGCAGCTACGACGAGCTGGAGCGGCGCTCGGGCGTGCGGCTCGAGGATCCGCACCGGCCCTACGCGGACGACGTGACCTTTCCCTGCGACGAGTGCGGCCAGACGGCGACGCGCGTGCCCGAGGTCATCGACGTGTGGTTCGACTCGGGCGCGATGCCGTTCGCCCAGCGTCACGAGCCGCTGGAGTCCGGCCGCGGCCGCGACGGGCTCGACGAGCTCTACCCGGCGGACTTCATCTGTGAGGCGCTGGACCAGACGCGCGGCTGGTTCTACTCGCTGCTGGCGATCTCGACGCTGCTGCGCGGGCCCGAGGTGCCCTATCGCAACGTCGTCTGCCTCGGCCTCATCCTCGACGCCGACGGCCAGAAGATGTCCAAGTCCGTCGGCAACGTCGTCTCGCCCTGGGAGGTCATCGACCGCTTCGGCGCCGACGCGCTGCGCTGGTACCTCTTCACGTCCAAGCAGCCGTGGGACGGCTACCTCTTCTCGTCCGAGGCGATCGGCGAGGGCGTACGGCTGTTCCTGCGTCAGCTCTGGAACACGTACGCCTTCGCGACGCTCTACCCCGTCGACGAGTCACGGCCGGCCGATCCGCCCAGCGACCTCGACCGCTGGGTCCGCTCGCGCCTGAGCGCGACGGTCGCGCTCGTCGGCGACCGGCTGGACGCCTACGACGCGACGAGCGGCGGCCGCGCGATCGCCGAGTTCGTCGACGACCTCTCCAACTGGTACGTGCGGCGCTCGCGGCGGCGCTTCTGGGAGGGCGACGCCACGGCCCACACCACGCTGCGCCACTGCCTCGTGACGGTCTCCAAGCTGCTCGCGCCGTTCGTACCGTTCGTCGCCGACGAGATCTACGACAACCTCGACGGCGGCGAGCCCAGCGTGCATCTGTGCGACTGGCCCGAGCCCGAGCCGCGCGACGAGGAGCTCGAGGCCGCGATGGCGGTCGCGCGCGAGGCCGTCCGCCTGGGGCTGGCGGCGCGGGGCGCGTCGAAGCTCAAGGTGCGCCAGCCGCTGCACGAGGCCGTCGTGGTCGCCGCGGGCCGCGAGCGCGCGGCGATCGAGCGCCTCGCCGACGTCGTGCGAGAGGAGCTCAACGTCAAGGTCCTGCGCTTCGTTGCCGAGGCCGGGGAGCTCGGCTCCTACACGCTGAAGCCGAACTACCGCACGCTCGGGCCGCGCTTCGGCAGGACGATGCCGCAGGTCGCCGCCGCCGTCGCCGCGCTCGATCCGGCCCATGTCGCCGACGCACTGCGCGCAGGCGAAGCGGTCGGCGTGTTCATCGACGGCCACGACCACGAGCTCGGTCCCGACGACCTCCAGCTCGCGATGGCGCCGCTGGAGGGCTACCAGCTCGAACGCGAGGGCTCGCACGCGATCGCGCTCGACCTGACGCTCGACGACGAGCTGCGGCGAGAGGGCCTCGCGCGTGAGGTCGTCCACGCCGTGCAGAACGCGCGGCGGATCGCGGGCCTGGAGATCTCCGACCGGATCGTCCTGCGGCTCGGCGGCGACGAGGAGCTGCTGGCCGCCGCCCGCAAGCACGAGGTCTACCTCAGCGGCGAGGTGCTCGCCGTGCAGGTGCACTACGACGGCAACGGGACCGGCGACGTCGCGAGCATCGAGGGGCGCGAGCTGCGCATCTCGGTCGCCCGCGCGGGCTGACCATCCTGCTGGACCTCTGCGCTTGTTGGAACGGTTCCAGACAAGCTGATAGCGTGCGCGCCGCATGCCGGGAAGCCAGCTGCCGACCGACGCCGACATCGACGACGCCAAGCGCCTGCGGGACGCCGGCCTGCGCGTCACGGCAGCCCGCCTGGCGGTGCTCGCCGCCGTCCGCGAGCGGCCGCACGCGACGGTCGACGAGATCGCCGACGGCGCCCGCGGCCGGTCGGGGGCGGTGTCCATCCAGGCGGTCTACGACGTTCTGCGCGCCCTCGCCAAGGCCGGTCTCGCGCGCCGGATCGAGCCCGCGGGCAGTGCCGCGCGCTTCGAGATCCGCGTCGGCGACAACCATCACCACCTCGTCTGCCGCAGCTGCGGCGCCGTCGCCGACGTCGACTGTGCCGTCGGCCACGCGCCGTGCCTGGTTCCTGACGATGCGTCCGGGTACCTCGTAGACGAGGCGGATGTCACCTACTGGGGCGTCTGCCCTACATGCCAGTCCGACCACGCCGAGCCAGGGGAAGCCGCATGAGCGACACGAAGCCTCCGCCCACGACGACCGATGCCGGCATCCCGGCACCGAGCGACCACCACTCTCTGACCGTCGGTCCCGACGGGCCGATCCTGCTGCAGGACCACTACCTCGTCCAGAAGATGGCCCAGTTCAACCGTGAGCGGGTCCCCGAGCGCGTCGTCCACGCGAAGGGAAGCGGCGCGCACGGCTACTTCGAGGTCACCGAGGACGTCACGCAGTTCACCCGTGCGGACTTCCTGTCGCAGGTCGGCAAGCGCACCCCGATGTTCGCGCGCTTCTCGACCGTCGCCGGCGAGCTCGGCTCGCCCGACACGCTGCGCGACCCGCGCGGCTTCGCGCTGAAGTTCTACACGCAGGAGGGCAACTACGACCTCGTCGGCAACAACACGCCGGTGTTCTTCGTGCGCGACCCCCAGAACTTCCAGGACTTCATCCACTCCCAGAAGCGCCGCGCCGACACCGATCGCCGCGACAACAACATGCAGTGGGACTTCTGGACGCTGAAGCCGGAGTCCGCCCATCAGGTGACGATCCTCATGAGCGACCGCGGGACGCCGAAGACCTACCGCAACATGAACGGCTACGGCAGCCACACGTTCATGTGGATCAACGCCGGCGGCGAGAAGTTCTGGGTCAAGTTCCACTTCAAGACCGACCAGGGCCCCGAGAACTTCACCGACGCCGAGGCGACCGCCATGGCCGGCGAGGA
>DASWQM010000284.1:0-2357 GCA_036403675.1 Solirubrobacteraceae bacterium
CGACGACGAGCATCGCGAAGCCGCGCCCGCGGCGGCGCAGCCAGCGCAGCAGCGCCAGCGCGACGACGGCGCCGGGGATCGCGACCACGAGGCCGAGCCACGGCAGCGCGCCGAGCGCCAGCGCAGCCCCCGCGACGCGCCGGATCCGCGGGCGCTCGCGCGCGCGCAGCGCGAGCAGCGCCGCGGCCGCGACGAGCGCGCTGGCGGTGAGCTCCGGCGTCACCGCGGTCCCGTAGGCGAGCGCGGGCGGCGACAGCCCGCAGGCGAGCGTGGCCGCGCTCGCCCACGGCGCGGGGACGACCTGGCGCGCGAGCAGGCCTCCGAGCGTGAAGGCGAGCGCGGCGATCGCCGCCACGAACAGCTGCACCGCCAGCGGCCCGCCGACCGCGTATGCCGGGGCGATGAGCAGCGGGAAGCCGGCGCCATGGGGCTCGTTGGCCTGCCCGTTCGTCAGCCGGCCGTGGCGCTCGAGCACGTACGGGTACCAGGCGCGGTAGGCGCGCGCGGCGTACTCGTCGCGCAGGTCGAGGTCACCGTCGGTGACGATCGACTCGGCGGTCAGGAGGTAGTGCGGCTCATCGCCGCCGAACTCGGAGCTGCCGAAGGCGGGCAGGCCGATCGTCGCCGCGTAGGCCGCGAAGAGGACGATCCAGACTGCGGCGGCCCGGCGCACGGGCCGAATGATCGCCGCTCGGCGTCAGGGGGCGCGGCGGCCCGGCGCGTCGTCGGTCGAGCGGCAGTGGGTGCCGGCGCGCGGGCCGGCGGCAGCGGGCGAATGCTGCCGCCGGCGCTCATGCGCGCGGCTGGCGACGTGTCAGTGGTCGCCGCCGCCGTTGTCGCCGCCACCGCCGTGCCCGCTGTCATCGCCGCCACCGCCGTGGCCGCCGTGGTCCTCGCCCGCGCTGGGGTTGTCGTCGGCGCTCGCGCCGGCGGTGCCGGAGGCGCGGTCGTCGGCGTTGCCGGGGCCGCTGTTGTCGCCGGCGTCGCCGGGGCCGCTGTTGTCGACGGCGTCGCCGGTGCCGCTGCCGCGGCTGCCGCCGTGGTCGTCGGCGGCGTCGCCGGGCGTGCCGCCGCGGACCGACGTGTCGTCGGCGCCGTGGTCGTCGGGGACCGTCTTGTCGTCGGACGGCTGCGCGGCGGCCGTTGCCGGCGCCGCGTCGTCGGCACCGCGGTTGCGGTGCCTGCCGCGCCGCTTGGCGGCGTCGTCGTCGGCGGGCGCGGGCGCGGGCGTCGTCTGCGTCGTCGTGGCCGCGGGCATGTCGTCGGTCGCGGTCCGGGCCTCGGTGGAGGTCGTCATCGTCGTCGTGGTCGGAGCGGTCGTGGCCGTGTGGTCGCCGGCGCTGCTCGTGCCGACCGCATAGGCGGTGACGGCGCCCATCGCGAGAAACGCGAGGCCGGCCGCGATCGTGGTCCTGATGCTTCGCATGAAGGTCTCCTCAACGGTTGGGTCGTGCGCCGCGCACTATGCGCAGGGGGCCGGCAAGTCCCGTGCAAATGCGGGTAAAGCTTCGGACAACCGCGCCGGGACCGCCGCGCGCTGGCTACGGTTGCAGCGATGTCGACGCCTCCGGATCACCCCGTCGTGCTGCTCGTCGAGGACGAGTCGTCGATCGCCGAGCCGTTCGCGCGGGCGCTCGAGCGCGAGGGATTCAGCCCCGTCGTCGCACCGACGGCCGCGGCCGCGCGCGAGCTCTTCACGAGCCGGCGCCCGAACATCGTCCTGCTCGACCTGAGCCTGCCCGACGGCGACGGGCGCTCGCTGTGCCGCGAGTGGCGGCGCGACTCGCACGTGCCGATCATCATGCTCACCGCCCGCGGAACCGAGACCGACCGCGTCGTCGGCCTCGAGCTGGGCGCCGACGACTACGTCGTCAAGCCGTTCAGCGCGGCCGAGGTCGCCGCTCGCATCCGCGCCGTCCTGCGCCGCGCCGCGCCGGACCGCGCGACGCAGCCCGAGCGCGCGACCGTCGGCGAGCTGACGATCGACCAGGCGACCCGCAGCGCGACGCTCGCGGGCCAGGAGCTGGGGCTCACGCGCAAGGAGTTCGACCTGCTCGCGCGGCTCGCGCGCGAGCCCGGCATGGTCGTCTCGCGCGAGGACCTCATGTCCGACGTCTGGGACGAGAACTGGTTCGGCTCGACGAAGACGCTCGACGTCCACATCGGCTTCTTGCGGCGCAAGCTCGGCGACGACGCGGCCGCGCCGCGCTACCTGCGCACCGTGCGGGGCGTCGGCTTCCGGCTCGCCGCACCGGAGGACAACGACGGATGACGGTCTCCCGCGGGAACTGGACGCGATGAGCCTGCGCACGCGGCTGCTGCTCGCGCTCGGCTACCTCGTCGTGCTCGTCACGATC
>DASWQM010000285.1:0-6732 GCA_036403675.1 Solirubrobacteraceae bacterium
GCGCTCGAGCACCGGGTGCAGGCCGTCGAGATCGGCCTCGGCGCGGATCGTGGCAAAGGAGCGGCGGTAGATCTCCGGGCCGTCGCGGACGTACGCGCTCATCGCGAGGACCTCCGTCGCGGGTCCGCGGTTGCCTCGGTCGAGCATTGGCTCGATGTCATGGCTCGCAACCCCCGAGCATTGCGACCGCCTCCTCCACGTCCGCCACGAGCCGCGTCTGGCCGTCGCGCTCGACGATCACGCCGCCGGCGATCGCGACGACGCTGCTGGCCGCCTGCGGCGATCGCCCGCAGCCGCGTTCGCACGCGGTCCAGTGCTCGGCGGGTGATCCCGGCCCGCGGGCGAGCGCGCGCTGGGCGGCAGCGTCGCGTACGTCCACGCGCGCCCGCGCGCACGCGCCCTGGCCGGCGCAGGCTGACAGGCCGTGCCAGCCCGACTCCGCGGAGACGACGAGGCCGAGCGCGGCCAGCTCGTCGAGCAGACCGGCCGCGCGAGCCGTGGGAACGTCGACGAGCGTCAGCGTCCGCCACGGCGACACCCGCAGCTCGCCGAACCCGGCGAGCCGCGCGGCCGTCGCGCAGTCGATCCGCCCGAGCGGTGGCAACGCCGTCACGGCGGCGTGCCCGTCGCGCTGCGCGAGCGTCCCGACGGGGACCGCGCGCGAGCGCAGCGGCGGTGCGTCCACCACGTCGCCGCCGAGCAGCCGCGCGAGGCGCCGCGGCCCGTCGGGCAGATCGGCGACGCGCCACGTGCCGCCGGCGAGCTCGAGGAACGCGCGCGCCGCGCCGAGCGCGAGCTGCGCGCCGTCGTGGGCAACGAGCGTCGTCCGCGCGCCCGCGAGCGAGAGCCGGAACGCGTCCGCCCCCTCGGCGACGAGCGCCACGTCGCAGCGCTGTCCGCCGAGCGTCGCGCTGCCGTCGTCGACCGCGAAGAGGAAACGGCCCGGCAACCCCGCCAGCAGCGGGTCCGCGCAGAGCCCGCGGTCGAGCGCAGCCACGAGGTCGTCGGTCGCGGCGAGCGATCCCGGCGCCCTGCCCGCGACCGGGCTCGCGAGGATGTTGCGCACGCGGTCGTGCGCGCGCGACGGCAGGAGGCCGGCCGTCTCCAGCACGTCCGCCACCGCGGCCGCGTCGCCGGCAGCAAGGCCGCGGATCTGCAGGCTCGCCCGGGACGTGAGCTCGATGATGCCGTTGCCGTGCGTGGCGGCGAGCCCGGCGACGGCGTGCAGCGCGGGTGGCGGCAGCCGGCCGCCAGGCAGCCGCACGCGCGCGAGCCGCCCGTCGGCGGCCGGGTGCAGCGTCAGCACGCCCGGGCAGTGGTCGCTCGCCGGGGGCTGGCGGAGGACCGCGGCCTGACCCTCTCCGACTGGGCGCAACGAGCTACCTCCTGGGGAAGAGCGCGTTCCCGTAGCGGTGCTCGCGATGGCCCGAGTTCCTGACTTCCGGGGACGGCCCCGGTCACAGTGGCGCGACCGTCCCGGCGTCGCACCGGGTTCCTCGCCGCCATCGCGCTGATGCGCGGGAGCATAGTCCTCGCGAGCATGCGCCGGGCGCTCATCGGGACTATGCTCCCCGTTCCGTGTGACGGTGCGAGGAAGCCGGTGCAAGACCGGCGCGGTCGCGCCACTGTGACCGGACGAGCGATCCGGAAGCCAGACAATCCGCCGCCATGCGCCTGACCCACGACGGGACGCGTGATCCCCAGGAGGTACCGGAATGTCCGATGTCGCCGTGCAGCGCAACACGATCGCCGCCGCACCCGCACCGATCGCCTCGCCCGGTGAGCTGCTCCCCTGGGTTCTCTTCGCCGGTGTCCTAGCGGTCATCCTCCTGTACTTCGTCGGCGCCGAGGAGGGCGCCGCGTCGGTCTTCTCCGGCACCTCCGTCCACGAGTTCGTGCACGACGGTCGCCACCTCCTCGGCTTCCCCTGCCACTAGGGCCGCCGGCGTCGTGGTTCGCGCCCTGCTCGTGCGGGGCATGCTCGCCGGCCTCGCCGCCGGCCTGCTCGCCTTCGCCTTCGCGTACGCCGTCGGGGAGCCGCAGGTGCAGGCGGCGATCGACTTCGAGGACCACCTCGCGCGGCTCGCGCACGAGCCGTCGGCGGCCGCCGAGGTCAGCCGCGGCGTCCAGCGGACGCTCGGGCTGCTGACCGCGCTGGTCCTCATGGGCGTCGCGCTGGGCGGCGTCTTCGCGCTGCTCTTCGCGTGGGCCTACGGGCGCATCGGGCCGTTCGGGGCGCGGGCGACGGCGGCGCTGCTCGCGCTGGCGGCGTACGTCACGGTGATCGTCGTCCCGTTCACGAAGTACCCGGCCAACCCGCCGACGGTCGGCAACCCCGACACGATCGACCATCGCACAGCCCTGTTCGTGGCGATGATCTGCATCTCTCTGCTGACGCTCATGGCCGCCGTGCGCATCCGCCGGCAGCTGCTCGGCCGCCTCGGCGCGTGGAACGCCGCGATTGTCGCCGCGCTCGCGTTCGTGGCGGTCATCGCGGCCGCCGAGCTCGTCCTGCCCGCCGTCCACGAGACGCCGGTCGGCTTCCCCGCCGACGTGCTCTGGCACTTCCGCCTCGCCTCGCTGGGCATCAACGCGGTCCTGTGGGCGGCGCTCGGGCTCGGCTTCGGCGTGCTGGCCGAGCGGCTGCTCGTCGCCCGCGCGGTCGGCGGCGCATCGCCTGTACGCGGCGGAGCGCAGCCCATAGGCTGAGCTCTCCGACGACGGGGAGGGTGACGATGTCCGTAGTGAAGATCATCGAGCTCGTGGGCAGCTCCACGACGAGCTCCGACGATGCCGTCCAGCAGGCGCTGGCCGAGGCCAAGCAGACGCTGCGCAACATCAGGGCGGTCGACGTCGTGTCGACCGGCCTGCGTGGGGAGGCACTTGACGAGTGGCGCGCGCACGTCCGCGTCGCGTTCCTCATCGAGCGCGTGCAGGGGTAGCCGGCAGGGGCCGCTGCGGCGGCCCCAGGCCACTTTCGGCTCAGGGCTCCGCGGCGATCTGGTCGAGCAGGCGCAAGCCCGCGGTCCCGCCGACCGACTTGCCGGGGTGCGGAGCCCCGTTGAGACCGTCGAAGCGCGGATCGCCCACGGAGGGATCGCCGATGACGACGCGCTCGCAGCCGTTCCTGGCGGCGACCGAGCCCTCGAGGGCGTTCTCGACGTACGCGACGTCGTTGCCGGGACCGCAGTCGTAGGTGTCGACGCCCGCGCCTCCGTACAGCGTGTCGTCGCCGTCGCCGCCGCTGACGCGGTCGTTGGCTCCGCCGCCGAGCACGATGTCGCTCCCGGGTCCGCCGTCGGAGATCCCGTCGCCGAACTGGTCGATGTCGTCGCGCGCGGGATGGACGGCGCCACCGCGAAGGACGTCGTTGCCGGGACCGCCGCGGATGACGCGGTCGGTGCCGCCGCCGGTGAAGACGTAGTCGTCGCCGGGGCCAGCGTCGACCCGCTCGTCGGCGGCTGACATGCGCTCGACGATGAAGTCGTTGCCGGTGCCGCCGATCATCAGGTCGCTGCCGAGGCCGCCGTCGATCTGGTCGTCGCCCGCGCCGCCGTTGACGTGATCGCTGCCCGGCCCGCCGTCGAGCCGGTCGTTGTCGCCACCGCCGTTGATCCGGTCGTCGGCGGCGTCGCCGGTGATCGTGTCGCGGCCGTTGTCGCCGTCGAGCACGTCGCCCTGCGACCCGCCGGCGATGCTGTCGTCGCCGGCGCCGCCCGAGACGCGGTCGATGCCGGGCCCACCGAAGATCCTGTCGTTGCCCGCGGCGCCGTCGAGGCGGTCGTCGCCGCCGCCGCCGTCGATTCGGTCGTCGCCCGCGCCGGCGAGCAGCACGTCGCGATTGCCGCCGCCGGAGAGCCCGTCATCGCCCGCGCCGCCGTCGAGACGGTCGCGTCCGTCGCCGCCGTCGGCGCGATCGGCGCCGTCGCCGCCGGCGAGCGTGTCATTGCCGCCGCGCCCGAGCAGCCGGTCGTCACCGAAGCCACCGGCGAGGAGGTCGGCGCCGCCGCCGCCGTCGAGCAGGTCGCGGCCGCCGAGTCCGCGCAGGGTGTCGTCGCCGCCCGCGCCGAAGAGGCGGTCGGCCTGCTGCGTGCCGAGGATCGTGTTGTCCCTCGCGTCGCCGCGCGTGGTGACCGCGGCCGCGCTCGTGGAGAGCGCCAGCAGCATCACCACGGCAAGCGCGCAGGGCACGGGCCTGGCCTTGATCCGGTGTGAGCCCAACGCCATCCGAAGCTACCCCCCGCCACTCGCTTCCACGCGAAGCGGGCAGTGTACGGCCACGCGCTGCAACTCGGCGTCCACCCGCGACCGCGGGCGGGTAAGCGGCCTCGCATGTCTCGACAGCAACAAGATCCAACGCAGGCAGAGCCCACACCGCCGTTCCCCGAGCAGGAGCAGGAGCCGCCGGGGCGCGAAGCCGAGATGCAGCCGCGCGCCGACCACGGCGAGGACAGCTACGTCGGGTACGGCCGGCTCACCGACAGGGTCGCGCTGATCACCGGCGCCGACTCCGGCATCGGCCGTGCGGTGGCGATCGCATTCGCGCGCGAGGGCGCGGACCTCCTGTGCTCGTACTGGAAGGAGCACGAGGACGCGGAAGAGACCAGGCGCCTCGTGGAGGAGGCGGGACGGCGCTGCGTGACGGTGCCCGGCGACATCGGCGACCGCGAGCACTCGCAGTCGCTCGTCGGCCGCGCGCTCGACGAGCTCGGGCGCCTGGACGTGCTCGTCAACAACGCGGCCTACCAGATGGCCCACGAGTCCTTCCTCGAGATCCCGCCCGACGAGCTCGAGTTCGTCTTCCGTACGAACGTCTTCGCGATGTTCCACCTCTGCCAGGCCGCCGTGCCGAACATGAAGCCAGGGTCGACGATCGTCAACACGACGTCGATCCAGGCCGCGCAGCCGAGCCCGCAGCTGCTGCACTACGCGTCGACGAAGGGCGCGATCAGCACGTTCACGAAGGGCCTGGCGCAGGAGGTCGCCGAGCGCGGGATCCGCGCCAACGCGGTCGCCCCCGGCCCGATCTGGACGCCGCTCGTGGCGATGAGCTTCCCGGGCGAGAAGAACGCGCAGTTCGGCTCCGACACGCCGCTCGGCCGTCCCGGTCAGCCCGCCGAGCTGGCGCCCCTGTACGTCTTCCTCGCCTGCGACGAGTCGCGCTACATCAGCGGCGAGGTGATCGGCGCGACCGGAGGCAAGCCGCTGAGCTGAGGCGCGCGCGCCAGCGCTACTCTCCACGTCATCTCGCCATATCCCGGGGGGTCCCTGACCGAGGGGCTGAGAGGGCGCTTCCTTGCGCCGACCCGACGAACCTGATCTGGCTCATACCAGCGAAGGGAGGAACCGTGCCACACCGCACCACGTTCTCGTCGCAGCAGTCCTGCAAGACGCAGATGCACCTCGCCCGCCGCGGCGTCGTCTCGCCGGAGATGGGACGCGTCGCCGAGCGCGAATCGCTCGACGCCGAGCTCGTCCGCGCGGAGGTGGCGCGCGGGCGGATGATCATCCCCGCGAACGTCCACCACCGCGCGCTGGACCCGATGGCGATCGGCCTCAAGGCGCGCGTGAAGATCAACGCGAACATCGGCAGCTCGCCGACGACGTCGTCGCTCGACGAGGAGGTCGACAAGCTGCGCCTGTCCGAGCGCTGGGGCGCGGACACCGTCATGGACCTCTCGACGGGCAAGCGCATCGACGAGACGCGCCTGGCGATCCTCGCGGAGGCGACGGTGCCGATCGGGACCGTCCCGATCTACCAGGCGCTCGAACGCGTCAAGCAGCCCGAGGACCTGACGGCCGAGCTGCTGCTCGCCGTCATCGACCACCAGGCGCGCCAGGGCGTCGACTACATGACGATCCACGCCGGCGTGCGCCTCGAGCACCTCCCGCTGTGCCGCCACCGCGTCACCGGGATCGTGTCCCGGGGCGGGGGCATACTCGCCCGGTTGATGGTTCACCGATCGGTCGAGAACCCGCTCTACGACCACTTCGACGACGTGCTGGAGATCTGCCGCGCGCACGACGTGTCGATCTCGCTCGGCGACGGCCTGCGGCCGGGCTCGATCGCCGACGCCTCGGACGCCGCGCAGTTCGCCGAGCTCGACACGCTCGGCGAGCTCACGGAGCGCGCGTGGGAGCGCGACGTGCAGGTCATGGTCGAGGGCCCCGGCCACATCCCGCTGCATCAGCTCGAGATGAACGTGCGCCGCCAGCAGGAGGTCTGCAGGGAGGCGCCGTTCTACACGCTCGGCCCGCTCGTCACCGACATCGCCCCCGGCTATGACCACATCACGTCGGCCATCGGCGCGGCGATCGTCGGCTGGCACGGCACGTCGATGCTCTGTTACGTCACCCCGAAGGAGCACCTCGGGCTGCCCGACGCCGAGGACGTCAAGCAGGGCATGATCGCCTACCGCATCGCGGCCCACGCGGCCGATCTGGCGCGCGGCAACCGAGAGGCCGCCAAGCGCGACCGGGCGCTGTCGCAGGCGCGCTTCGGCTTTGACTGGAACGAGCAGTTCCGGCTGTCGCTTGACCCTGACACCGCGCGCGCGATGCACGACGAGACGCTCTCGGACGACTACTTCAAGACCGCCGAGTTCTGCTCGATGTGCGGGCCGAAGTACTGCCCGATGCACAACTTCCGCGACGTCGACTGGGAGGAGATCAAGGCGGTGATCGAGGAGCGCCGCCGGGCGCCGGCCTGAGGAGCGTCAAGTGACCGCGGCG
>DASWQM010000286.1:0-18996 GCA_036403675.1 Solirubrobacteraceae bacterium
GGGGCGACGAAGTCGACGACGATGCCGGCCTCCTTGCCCGGATGGCGCCGCGTGACGCGGCCGACGCGCTGCTGGTAGATGCGCTTGGAGGCCGTCGGCGCGAGGTGCATGCAGACCGTCGCGCGCGGGGAGTTCCAGCCCTCGGCCAGGAGCTGGGCGTTGATGAGCACGTCGATGTCGCCGCGCTCGTAGCGCGCGAGCACCTCGGCGAGCTCCCTCTTGCGCGTCTCGCCGGACACCGCCATCGCCTTCAGCCCCTGCTCGCGAAACGCCTCGGCGAGGTTGTAGGCGTGGCGCACGCCGGCGGCATAGACGACGCCGGGCACGCCGTTGAAGCGCGTCTTGTAGAGGTCGGCCGCGGCCATGTTGAACGGCGTCTGGTCGAGCAGCTCGGCCAGCATCTCCTGGTCGAACTCGGTGTCGACCTCGCCGCGGCGCAGCGGGACCTTCGCGATCGTGCGCACGCCCGGCCCGGGCGGGATGCGCACGCAGCGCAGCGGCGCGATGACGCCGCGGCGCGCCGCCTGCGCGAGGTCGAAGCGCGACGTCTGCGTCGGGAAGAGGTCGGTGACGTGGCGCGCGATGAGCGCGCCCGTGGCGGTCATCCCGATGAAGATCGGCCCGGTCCAGGCGCGGATCGCGGCGCTCGTCTTCTCGCCGAGCGCGGTGTGCGCCTCGTCGCAGATGACGATCGAGTAGGCCTCGGAGATGTTGCCGGCGTTGCGGACGAACCACTGGTAGGTCTCGACCGTGACGGGCCCGTTGGCGGCGTCCTGGCCGCGCAGCAGCGCGGGCGTGACGCGCTTCGCGTAGCCGCGGTCCTTCAGCTCCCCGTGGAACTGGTCGACGAGGTTGCGGCGGTGGGTGAGGATGAGCACCCCGCCGGTGCGCGACGCGTCGACGAAGCCCATCGCGGCGACCGTCTTGCCGGCGCCCGTCGCGTGCTCGAACCAGAAGCGCTTGTGGGCGTTGGGGTCGTCGGGCGCCTCGTCGAGCTGGTCCTCGTCGAGCGGCGCGATTCCGTCGTCGTCGTCGGGCTCGGGCTCGTCCTCGGACTCGTCCTCGTCGCCGATGTCGATCTCGATGTCGAGCGGTTCGAGGTCCTCGGGGTCGTCGCTGTCCTCGTCATCGACGTCGTCCTCGACGACCATGACCGGCTCGGGCTCGTCGTAACGCTCGTCGTCGTCGACGGCGAGCACCGGCGCCGCCGTCGTGACGGGCGCGGAGCCGTTGCGCTGTGCCTCTGCCAGCAGCGCCGTCAGCGTGCCCGACAGCGCGTCGACCTGGTGGGGGTTCAGCGAGGTACCGTCGGCGAGCTTCGGCTCGTCCTCGGAGAGCACGCGCTCGAGGCCGAGCATGAGCGAGTAGCGCCGCCGCCATTCCGGCGAGGGCTGCTTGGCACCCGCGTCGATCTCCTGCAGCGCGGCGTCGAGCGCGCGCCGGCGAGCCGTGCCCGGGCCGATCGCGTCGTCGACGGTCTCGCCAGCGTGCACGAAGGCTTCGCGCGTGAACTTCTCAGCGCGTGCGATGTCCTCGGGTGGGGGAACGGACGTGGCCATGACGGCCACTGGCGTGGGATCAGCCAAAGATCGGCTTCCTGCTCGAACGTGAGGTGGGTCGCGTGCTCGGTGCCAGCGCGATCCAGACGGCCGGGCCAAGCCCGGTGGGCGGGGTGAGGCGTCTCGAAGACCGGTCCTTACCCGCGCGTGCTTTCAGGATAGCGAACGTCACAGATGCGGCATCAGCATTCGGCCTTCTGCAACGCTGTCGCCGTGCGAAGGACGCTCGGTGTGATCTGCGCGCTCGCGGTCGCGACGGCCGCCGTCGTGGGCTTCTTCCAGGCGCGCGGCAGCGACCGCGCGCCGCGCGCCGCCCGTGGCCCGTTGTCGCTCGCGGAGGTCTCCAAGCCGATCGCCGGCGCGCCGCCCGAGCTCGCCGCCCTGCGCAGGCGGGTCAACGACCTGCGGCCCGGCGGAGCGAAGGCCTTCGACGCCCAGCTGCACGCGCTGCGGGGCCACCCCGTGGTCGTGAACATGTGGGCCTCATGGTGTGATCCATGTCAGTTCGAGCTGCCGTTCCTCCAGCGCGAAGCGGTGCGCCGCGGGGCGCGGGTCGCGTTCCTGGGCGTCAACGTCACCGACCAGCGGGGCGCGGCGCTGCAGATGGCCGCCCGCTACCCCATGCCGTACCCGTCCTTCGAGGATCCGCGCGGCAACCTCTCCCACCGCTTCCACTCCAAGGGTCTGCCCACCACGGCGTTCTACGACGCGCGCGGCAAGCTCGTCATCGTCCACCAGGGCTTCTTCCCCAGCCAGGCCAAGCTCGCCGCGGCGATCGACCGCTACGCGGTTCGGGGATAGCCGCCGCGCGGCCCGGGGTATCCGGCGCGGGTCGTGACCGTCATCATGCAGCGCGCCGTGTCCGAGACCCGCGTCGACCCCCTGAGCGGACTGCGCGCGATCGTCGCGACCGAGCGCCCGGCGCCGGCCGCCGAGCAGCTCGCCGTCACGCCGGCCGCGCCGATCGATCCCGCGCAGGATCCGTTCGCCGAGGGCCACGAGGACCGCACCGCGCCCGAGCTCTACGCCGTGCGCCCGCAGGGCGGTGAACCGAACGGTCCGGGCTGGACGGTGCGCGTCGTGCCCGACGCGTCGCCCGCGCTGAGCGAGGACAGCCCGGTTCCGCCGCGCGACGGCGTGCCGGATCTCTTCACCGCGCTGCCCGCGCGCGGCAGCGAGGAGCTCATCGTCAACGGGCCGCAGCCCGTCAGCTCGCTCGCCGAGCTGCCGGTCGAGCAGGTGGCGGCGGCGATGGAGGTCTGGCGTGAGCGCATGCGCGCGCATCTGCCCGCCTATCCGCACCTCGTCGTCGACGAGCGCGCCGAGGCGGGCGCGGCGCCGCCACACACGCACGCCCGGCTCTTCGCGCTGGACTTCGTGCCGGCGATCGTCGCGCGCGAGCGCGAGCGCTTCGGCGCGTACGCGGTGCGGACGATGGGCGGCAACCTCCTCGAGGACCTCGTCCAGGAGGAGGTGCGCCGCCGCGACCGCATCGTCGCGATCGACGACGATGCGGTGCTCATGTGCCCCTACGCCGCGAGGGTGCCGTACGCGCTCATGCTCGCGCCGCGCCGGCGCCGCGAGCGCTTCGAGGCCGACGGGCCGACCGGCGCGGCGCTCCTGCACGACGGTCTGTCGCGGCTGCGCCGGCGCTTCGGGGCCAGCCCGCCGCTGAACCTCTGGGTGCGGACGGCGCCGCGCGACGCCGACCGCTTCTGCTGGCGCATCGACGTCGTCCCGCGCCTGACGGCGCTCGCCGGCCTCGAGCTCGGCACCGGCGTGCACCTCAACGTCGTGGCGCCCGAGCAGGCCGCCGCCGAGCTGCGAGACGCCTGACGACCACGAGCAACCGCAGGACGAAGCGACGGCGCCTGTGCATACGATGGCGCGCATGGCACGCATCGGACTTCTCACGGGCGGCGGCGACTGCCCTGGCCTCAACCCCGTCATCCGCGCGGTCGTGCGCAAGGGCATCGACACCTACGGCCACGAGATCGTCGGCTTCCGCAAGGGCTGGAAGGGAGTGCTCGAGAACGACGCGATCGAGCTGACGCGGGAGAACACGAGCGGCATCCTCCACAAGGGCGGCACGATCCTCGGCACCTCGCGCACGAACGTCTACAAGGTCGACGACGGGGAGGCGAAGGTGCTGGCCACGTTGAGGGACCGCGGGATCGACGTGCTCATCCCGATCGGCGGCGACGACACCCTCGGCGTCGCGCGCAAGCTCTTCGCCGCGGGCTTTCCCACCGTGGGCGTCCCGAAGACGATCGACAACGACCTCAACGGCACCGACTTCACGTTCGGCTTCCAGACCGCCGTGCAGATCGCGACCGAGGCGATCGACCGCCTGCACTCGACCGCCGAGTCGCACGACCGCGTCATCGTCTGCGAGGTCATGGGCCGCGACGCGGGCTGGATCGCGTGCTACTCCGGCCTCGCCGGCGGCGCCGACGTCATCCTCGTTCCCGAGCGGCAGTTCGACATCGACGACGTCTGCGGGCACATCCGCCACCGCGTCGAGACGACCGGCAAGACGTTTGCGATCGTCGTCGTCGCCGAGGGCGCGACGCCCGCCGACGGCGGCGCGGCGACCGCGGACGAGGGCGTCGACTCCTTCGGCCACGTCCGGCTCGGCGGGATCGCGTTCGAGCTCGAGAAGGAGATCCAGGAGCGCACCGGCCTGGAGAGCCGCGCGACGGTCCTCGGCCACATCCAGCGCGGCGGGTCGCCGATCGCGTACGACCGCGTGCTCGGCACGCGCTTCGGCGTCGCGGCGGTCGACGCGGCGTCCAACGGCGAGTACGGCGTCCTGACCGCGCTGCGCGGCACCGCGATCGAGCTCATCCCGCTCGACGAGGCGCTGCAGGAGCCCAAGCTCCTGGACCCCGACCTCTTCGCGACGGCCGAGGTCTTCTTCGGGTAGCGCAGGCGCGCGCCGGCGATCAATGAGCTGCCCCGCCCCTGGCGCGTCAGTCATCGCCGCGGGTGAGCGCCGCGATCTCGTCGGTGCTCGTTGCCACGGTGGCCCGGCCGCGCATGCGTCGGGCCAGATCCTGTCCCTCACGTCGCTGCCGCGGATCAGCGGGGTCGCGGCGAAACTCCGCCCGCCACTGCGCCGGGACTCCGGGCCGGCGCACGTCCTCGATCCGGACCGCATCGAGTCCGTCGGCGGCGAACTCCTCGAGCTCGGTGCGCGTGAGCGGCCACGGCGGGCCGTCGACTGGGCGGTCGCCGTCGCGTGCCTTCGCGACCACGACCAGCGTGCCGCCCGGTGCCACCATGCGCGCGACGTTCGCGATCGCCTGCGCGTGGAACGCCACCGGCATCGACTGCACCGTGAGGCTCTCGACGACGAGGTCGAACGCGTGGCTCCACTCCGCGGGCGGGTCGAGCAGGTTCGCGACTCGGTAGTCCACGCGTGACTGCGGAAACCGCGCATGTGCGGTCGCGATCGCCGTCGGCGACACGTCGAATCCGACCACCTCGAAGCCGCGTTCGGCGAGGAGCTCCGCGTCCGGTCCCAGCCCGCTGCCGACGACGAGAGCACGGCCGCCCGAACCGGTGAGACCGCGCGCCCACTCGTCGATCAGCGGGTGCGGTCCGCCCCTGTCCCACCGCAGCCTCTCGCGCCCTTCGGCGGCGGCGACGTAGAGGGGCTCGAACAGTGCCGTCGGGTCGACATCGCTCATCGTCGCTGCAAGAGCCTACGCGCCGGCCCGGGAGCGGTGGCGCGATGTGGCGCGCGGGCGAAAGACTCGTACGTACACGCGCGCTACGACGCGGACGCCACGAGCGACAACGCCGGCAGCTCGATCCCGTTGCCGCCGTGAAACGGTGCCACGCGGTCGATGATCTCCTCGCGCACGCGCGCCCGCTCGGTCTCGTCGAGACCGCGCAGCACCATCGCCACCGCCCCGGCGGCGCGGCTCAAGAACTCCCAGTAGTCGTCGGCGTCCACGAAGCGCCACGTGAACGGGACGTCGTCGATCCGCGGGTCCGCGAAGCCGGCTGCCGTGAGGAGTCCGCGCAGACGCTCCTGGTCGCCGAGCGCGAGGATCCCCGGAGCGCCGGCCTCCGGCGGCGGCATGTGCCCGCGCTCCTGCAGGACACGCGCGGGCAGCACCGCCCACGGGTTCTCCTGCGGACCGCCGAAGACGGCGCACGACAGGCGCCCGCCGGCCCGCAGCACGCGGTGGGTCTCCGCGAGTGCTGCGCCCGGGTCGGCCATGAGCATGTAGCCCCACCGGCACAGCACGCCGTCGACGGCGTCGTCGGGCAGCTCCAGCCGCTCGGCGTCGAGCACGCGGCACTCGACGTTCTCGAGCCCGAGCTCCGCCACGCGGCGTTCGGCCGCCGCGACCATCGCCTCGGCGAAGTCGCTGACGATCACGCGGCCGCGGGGCCCGACGAGCTCGGCGGCGGCGAAGCCGACGAGACCCGAGCCCGCCGCGAGCTCGAGGATCGCCTGCCCGGGCGCCGGAGCGAGCCGCTCGAGCATCCGCTCGGCCACAGGCCGCGCGGTCCGCTCGAAGAAGGCGTAGCGACCGTCCCAGCCCGGCGCCATCGCATCCCACACCGCATGGCTCGCACGTCTGAACTCGGTCACGTCCATCGCCCGGGTGACGCTAACGCACCTCGCCTATCGTTCGCCGCGTGAGAGCGCTCGTCCAGCGTGTCGCGCGGGCGGCGGTGCGCGTCGACGGCGAGCTCGTGTCCGAGATCGGCCCCGGGCTGCTCGTGCTCCTGGGCGTCACGCACGACGACGACGCGGCGACCGCCGACCGGCTCGCCGACAAGGTCCGCGCGCTGCGCGTCTTCCCCGACGCCGACGGGCGGATGAACGAGCCGCTCGGCGATCGCGGGGCGCTCGTCGTCAGCCAGTTCACGCTCTACGGCGACACGAGCCGGGGCAACCGCCCGTCGTACGTCGCCGCTGCGCCGGGCGACGTCGCCGAGCCGCTCTACGAGCACTTCCGCGCCCCGTGCCAGTCGAGTCCCGCTTCGTCCCGCGCTTCGTCGCCGAGCCTCCGCAGGAGCCGCTGCCCTACGGGCGCTGGGCGACGACGCTGCAGCGCCACTTCCTCGGCGCGTGCGATGCGATCGATCCCGGCGACGACGACCTCGGCGAGCCTGGAGAGATCACGTTCTACCCCGACCGCACGTGGCACGGGCGCACGTTCGTGCCGGCGACCGCGATGACGTCGACGGGCCTCGAGCTGTTCGGCTACGTCTCCTTCCGCCCCGGCGGCGAGGATCGCGAGCCGACCGAGTTCGACGCGGTCGCCGACTTCACCGAGGACACGGCCGACGCCAATCCCGAGTGGAGGCTCGACCTCTGCGACGAAGTCATCGGGACCTGGCGCGGCGAGGCGGGTAACCGCGCCGACATGACGCTCGTCTGGGGCCGCCCGCTCGTGTCCGGCGGGGCCGTCGTGACCGCCGAGCTCGCCGACCTCGCCGTCGACCAGTGCGTGCTCGTCGAGGACCGCTTCACGCTCCTGGCGCCCGACGGCTATCGCGGCGACACGCTGGACTGCAAGCTGTATGACAGGCGCGGGACGGAGGTCGCGCGGGAATCGCTCTACGGTGAGGACGGCGAGGACGACGAGGCCTAGCGGCATGGAGCTCGAGGAGGCCATCCGCACGCGGCGTACGCACAAGGCCTACGTCCCGGAGCCGCTCTCGCGCGCGACGCTCGACGAGCTGTTCGAGCTCGCGCGCTGGGCGCCCAACCACCACCTGACGAACCCGTGGCGCTTCCGCGTCCTCGGGCCGGGCGCGCTGCGGCGGCTGAAGGACGCCGTCGGCGACCCGGTCGCCGCGGCGAAGCTCGACCGCACGCCGACGCTCGTCGTCGTCTCCTCGACGCAGAGCGGGGATCCGGTCGGCGACGAGGAGGACATGCTCGCGACGGGCACCGCCGCCTACGTCGTGCTGCTCGCGGCGCACGGCCGCGGCCTCGGGGGCTACTGGCGCACCCCGGAGGTGCTCCGCACGCCGGCCGGCCGCGCCGCGGTCGGGGTGCCCGACGACGAGCGCGTGATCGGCCTGCTGCACCTCGGCCAGCCGCGTCAGGAGCCGCGCACGCCGCAGCGAGCGCCCGTGGACGACGTCGCGATCTACCTCGACTGAGCCTGCGGCGCGCGGTCCAGGCACGGCGCGGCACGCTCGCCGCCGGCCAGCCGCAGCGGGCAGGTCAGGCACGGGGTCGCCGCTGCGGTCCGCCACCACAGGCAGCAGCCGTGGCGCAGATGGACCGGCTGCTCGCCGATCTCGGCGTAGCGCGGGGGGTAGCGCAGTGGTGGCTCGCCGGCGAGCGTGCGCTCGGCGATGGCGCGCGCCGCCGCGGCGCGGTCGGAGGCCAGGCCAGCGTACAGGAGCGCGGTGGCCGTCCGGTCCGCGACGCTACGCCAGAGGGCGGCGCGGGGACGGCCGGAGGCGGCGTTGAGCGTCTCCACGAAGGGATCGAAGTGCGCGATGAGCCAGCTGCGCAAACAGAGGTCCAGCACGCTGCGATTGCCGACGACGTCTGCGTCGGGGTGCTCGGTGGCGGGATCGCCCGCGAGCGCGACGAAGCGGCCGTGCAGCAGCCGGATCGAGCAGGGCAGGCCCTCGCCGGTGAGGCGCAGCGCGGTGCCGTCGAGTCCCGGGGTCGGGATGCGGGACTCGGCGAGGAGCGCTCCGGCGAGCGGCAGCACGAGCCGCCATGCGTACGTCTCCAGCAGCAGCGAGGCCTGGACGTCGCGTCGCGGGCTGCCGACCTCGCGGCCGAGCGCCGCGAGCGCGTCGTCGAGCATGCGAGCATCGCCGAGCAGGCGGGCCACCGGCATCCAGCCGGCCTCGCTCGTGACGCCGAGCGGGGCGCCGAGGTGGTAGCCCCGGTGCGTCCGCGCGTGGCCGCGCTGCAGGGTGGCCGCCAGCGGGTGGGCGCCCGGGGCGCCCACGGTCAGCGTCATCTACGCCGCCTCAACATGGCCAAGGTGAGGGCACCCTAACACTCGCTCGAGCGCCGTGATCTCCGCCCTCGGCCGCGGGTCCACGCCGACCGCCGAGCACGCTTAGGGTTCCCTAACTAGGATACCGGCCGGTGTCGGGCGCGCCGGAAGTATGGAGGGGGTCGCGCCTGGCCCGCGTCGTGCGTCGTCCTGTCATCGAAGCGGAGGCGAGGCGTCTATGCCACCCGTTCAGTCCGTCGTCGAACCCGTCTGCGAGTCCGTCTTCGAATGCGTCGGGAACACGCCCGTGGTCGCCCTGCGCCGCCTGTTTCCCGACCCCGACGCCGAGGTGATCGCCAAGCTCGAGCTGCTGAACCCGGGCGGGAGCATGAAGGACCGTTCGGCGCGCCACATCGTCGAGGCCGGGCTGCGCGAGCGGTCGATCGCGCCCGGCAGCCGGTTGATCGAGAGCAGCTCCGGCAACTTCGGCATCGCGCTTGCGATCGCCGCGCGCATCTACGACCTGCGCTTCACCTGCGTCCTGGATCCCAAGACGACCCGAGCGAACGTCGCGATCCTGCGCGGACTCGGCGCGGACGTCGAGATCGTCACCGAGCGCGATGCGGCGGGCGGCTACCTGCACAGCCGCATCCGCCGCGTCGAGCAGCTGCTGGCGACCATGCCCGAGGCGGTGTGGGTCAACCAGTACGCCAACGACCGCAACTGGGAGGCCTACTACCACGGCACGGGCGCCGAGCTCAGCGACCAGCTCGTCGTGGCGCCCGGATACCTCTTCGCCGCCGTCAGCACGACGGGCAGCATCCTCGGCTGCGCGCGGCGGCTGCGCGAGCGCTTCCCGGACCTGCGGGTGATCGCCGTCGACGCCGTCGGGTCCGTGATCTTCGGCCCGCCCGCCGGCCCGCGCGAGCTGCCCGGCATCGGCTCCAGCCGCGTGCCGGAGCTGTGCCGGCCCGAGGAGATCGACGAGGTGGTCCACGTCGACGACGTCGATGCCGCGCTCGGCTGCCGCGACCTCCTGCTCGCCGAGGGCATCTTCGCCGGGGGATCGACCGGCGCCGTCGTGGCGGCGATCGGCCGCACGCTCCCGGCGCTGCCGCGCCCGTGCCGGGTCGTGGCCATCTTCCCCGACCGCGGCGATCGCTACCTCGACCTCGTCTACGACGACGACTGGCTCGCCGCCGCCTACCTGCGCCGCGACGCCACGCGCTGCTGATGTCGATCACCACCGAGCGCAACGCCGACGGCAGCCCGCGCGTGCTGTACCTCAGCCGCCGCGACGTCGAGGCCGTGGGCGGCGCTGCGTCGGAGCTGTACGTCGAGGCCCTGCGAACGGCGCTCGTGGCGCACGCCGACGGCCGGACGGTGCAGCCGCTCAAGCCGTATCTGCGGGCGGACGCGACGAACGGCCACATCGCCGACCGGATCATCGCCATGCCGGCATACGTCGGCGACCCCGGCATCTCGGGCCTGAAGTGGATCGGCAGCAAGCACGACAACCCGGAGGTCGCCGGCCTCGAGCGGGCGAGCGCCGTGATCGTCCTCAACGACCCGCGCACGAACTACCCGATCGGCATCCTCGAGGGAAGCCTCATCAGCGCCTGGCGCACCGCGGCGGTCACCTGCCTCGCCGCCGAGCACCTGGCGCGCCGCGGCTTCACCGAGCTCGCGCTCGTCGGCTGCGGCGTGATCGGCCGCACCCAGGTCGTCGCGCTGCTTGAGCAGTTCGAGCACATCGAGGCGATCCACCTGTTCGACGCCCGGCCCGGCGCCGCCCACGAGCTCGCCGAGCTGCTCGGGGCCCGGGGCGGCGACGTCGCTGTGCGGGTCGCCGCCAGCGCGCAGGACGCGGTGCGGGCGGGCGAGGTCGTCGTCGCGTGCACGGTGACCGACCGGCCGTACATCCCGTTCGCCTGGCTGCGGCGCGGCGCGCTCGTGGCCAACGTGTCGATCATGGACGTCCACAAGGACGTCTTCCTCGGCGCCGACAAGGTCGTCGTCGACGACTGGGACCAGTGCAACCGCGAGCGCAAGCTCCTCAACGAGCTCGTGCTCGAGGGCGCGTTCGCGCGCGAGCAGCTGCACGCCGAGCTGGGCGAGGTGGTCGCCGGGCGCCGGCCCGGGCGCGAGCGCGACGACGAGATCATCCTGCTCAACCCGATGGGCATCGCGGTCGAGGACGTGGCCTGCGCCGCGGAGGTCTACCTGCGCGCGAAGCGCCGGGGAGTGGGGACGTGGCTGGACCTGTACTGACCGGCTCGCCGGCGGAGCTCGTCATGGCGGATCTCGTCGATGCGCTGATCGGGGAGGACCTGTTCGGCTTCGGCGATCCGCGCCCAGCGCCCGAGGGCGAGCCGGGCTGGTTCTGCGTGCCCGTGGGCGACGGCGCCGTGCGGCTGCGGCTGCGCGAGGGCGGCGCGCTGCAGCGCCATCGGCTCCGCGGCGGGCCGGTCCTGCACGGCTCACGCGAGCTGCAGCCGCACGAGCTCCTGCACCTCGTCGCCGGCGCGGAGCCGTCGGGAGCCGACGCGGTCGCGCGCGACCTGCGCGCGGCGGTCGAGCACGCCCGGGTGACGCTCGCCGCGCGGCACGACCTCACGCCGCGGCGCGGCGATCTGCTCGCGGGCGAGCGCCTGGCGGCGACGCGCGGGCGCCCGTTTCATCCCACCGCGCGCGCCGCCGCCGGCTGGACGGCCGAGGAGCTGGCCGCCTACGGGCCGATGCGCCCGGACGCGCTCGCGCTGGCGTGGGTCGGCGTCCGCCGCGACCGGCTGCGCTTCGGCGCGGGCGCGGGCAGCGACCGCCTCGCGGACCTGCTCCTCGACCCCGCTGAGCGCGAGCGGCTGACCGCGCCGGACGAGGAGCTCTGCCTGCTGCCGGTCCATCCCTGGCAGCTGCACCACGTGCTTCCCCGCGAGTTCGCGCGCGAGCTCGCGGCCGGCGTGGTGCGGCCGGTCGCGGGCGCGCTCGGCAGCTTCCGCCCGACGGCCTCGCTGCGCACGCTGTGCTCGCCGCTGCCCGGGCGCCACGTCAAGCTGCCGCTGGGCATCGCCACGCTGGGCGCGACGCGGCTGCTGCCGCCGCGCTACCTCGACAACGGCGAGCGCGCGGAGCGGCTCATGCGCGCGCTGCTCGAGCGCGATCCCGCGCTGCGCCGCCGGGTGGCGCTGTGCGACGAGCAGACCTGGTGCGGCTGGGGCGGGGACGAGTTCGGCGACCGGTCGGGGCAGCTCGCCGCCCAGCTGCGGACGTATCCCGCGGGCGTGCTCGACGAGCCCGGCACGCTGGCGCTGCCGATGGCGGCGCTCGCCGCGCACGAGTGGCGGACGCTCGGCCCGGCGCTATGCGACGGCCTCGAGCCGGTCGAGTTCTTCCGCGCGCTCGCCGCAGCGTTCGCCGAGGTCGGCGTGCGCTTCCTGCGCTACGGCGTGCTGCCGGAGCTCCACGGCCAGAACGTCGTCGTCACGCTGCGCGACGGGCTGCCCGAGCGGTTCGTCCTGCGCGACCACGACACGCTGCGCCTGCATCCCGCCTGGATGGCCGCCGCCGGCGTGCCGGACCCCGGCTACCGGGTCAAGCCGGGCGCGCCGCAGTCGCTGCGGCTCGACCGCGCGGACGTGCTCGTCGGCTACCTGCAGACGCTCGGCTTCCAGGTCAACCTGCGCGGCATCGCGGACGCGCTCGGACGCCACCACGGCATCGACGAGGGCGTGTTCTGGCAGCGGCTGCGCACCGAAGTCTCCGGCTGCCTCGACGAGGTCGACCTGCCCGGGCACGTCGAGGCCGTCGTGCGCAGGCAGCTCCTGGACGCGCCGACCTGGCCGAGCCGGCAGGTGCTCGGCCCGCTGCTGCGGCACGGCAGCTCGAGCGGCGTGAACATGCCCGCCGCCACCGGCGCGGTCCGAAACCCGCTGCGGCCGGCGCTGGTCGCCGCGCGATCCGCCGGGCGGCAGCGGCTGCTCAACGCCTTCCTGCGCGAGCGGGGAGTCGAGGTGCACGAGCCCGGGCCGCTGCGCATCCCGCTGACCGCGACGGCCCGAACGCTGATCGTCGAGGTCCGCCACCGGTCGCTGCTCGGCCACCACGAGTACGGCGACTCGATGGCGCTCGAACAGGCCGGCGGGGAGCCCGCCGCGCTCGAGCACGATGCGTTCGTCCACGCGCTGCTGAGCGAGCTGGCCGCCGTCACGCAGGGCGATGCCGGCGAGCTCCCAGACCAGATCGCCACCAGCATCGCCCGCACGGCGCGCTACCTCGGCGCTGGCCGGCGGCGACCGCCGTCCGACGCGCGCACGCTGACGCGCCACGCCGAGCAGTCGCTCCTGCGCGGGCACCCCTTCCACCCCACGCCGAAGTCCGCCGAGGGCTTCGACGACGCCGACGTCTCCCGCTACGCCCCGGAGCTCGGAGCCGCGTTCGCCCTGGACTGGTTCGCCGTCGCGGCCTGGCTCGTGACAGAGCGCCGCGTCGCGCCGGGCGCATGGGTGCCCGCCGCCCTCGCGGCGGACGCGCCGGCGGGGTACGCCCTGCTGCCGGCGCATCCGTGGCAGGCCCGCCGCCTCCTCGGCCTGCCCGCGTTCGCCGCGCTCGTCGGCGCGGGCGACGTCGTGGCGCTCGGCCCGCGCGGCCCGGAGGTCTATGCGACGTCGTCGGTGCGCACGGTCTGCGCGCCCGGCTTCGAGACGTCGTGGAAGCTGCCGCTGCACGTGCGGATCACGAACTTCGTGCGCACGAACCCGGTCGAGCACGTCCGGCGGGCGGCGGACGCCGGCGCGCTCGTCACCAGCCTCGCCGGGCGCTGGCCGGACGACGGCTTCGGCGTGCTGCTGGAGACCGGCTTTCGCATGCTCCACCCGGGCGCGGTCGGCGAGCAGCTCGCCGCCGACAGCGCCGTCCTGTTCCGCGAGCACCCGTTCGCGACGACCGGCGCCGCGCCGCGCGTGCTGGCCGGCCTGCTCGAGGAGGGCGCCGGCGGCGAGCCGCCGGAGCTCGTCGGCTGTGTCCGCGAGGCCGGCGACGTGTGCGAGTGGGTGCGCAGCTATCTCGACATCTCGCTGCGCCCGCTGCTGACGCTGTTCGCGCGCGAGGGCGTGAGCTTCGAGGCGCACGTGCAGAACTCGCTGCTGTCCACGGAGGGTGGCTGGCCGGCGCGGTTCTGGGTGCGCGACATGGAGGGCGCGAGCGCCAGCCGCGAGCGCCTGGCGCGCAACGGGACGCTCGACGTGCTGCCCGCCGGCAGCCCCGTCCTCTACGACGACGCCGAGGCGTGGCTGCGGCTGCGCTACCACGCGGTGACCAACCAGCTCGGCCACGTGATCAGCGTGCTCGGCCGTCACACGGAGGCGGTCGAGGAGACGTTGTGGGCGGTGGTCGCCGACGCGCTGGCGGCCTGGGACGACGCCGAGCCGTACGCGACGCAGCTGCTCGGCGCGGCGGCGCTGCCCGCCAAGGCGAACCTCGTCAGCCGCTTCAGCGGCCGTGCCGAGCGCCCGCTCTACGTCGACGTCCCCAACCCGCTGCGCGCCGCGGCGCTCGTGCCGTGACGGCCGAGCTCGTCCAGCGCGCGCTCACCGCGCCGACGTTCGTCGCGGTGCGGCGCAGGGTCTTCCGCCAGCTGCTCGAGTCGCTGCTGTACGAGCGCGCCGTCCGGGTGCGCAGCGACGGCGCGGGCACAGCGATCGTCGACGGCGTCGACGAGCACGGCGAGGCCGTGTGCTACGTCTTCGCGGCGCGGCGCCGGCACACGTTCGATCGCGTCGCAGTGGGGCCCGGTCCCGTGCGACGGCAAGCGGGCGGCGACGATCGCGAGGCCTGCTCGGTCGCGCGCTTCCTCGGCGAGGCGTGCGGCGCGCTGGACGCCGAGCCCGAGGCGCTCGCGCGCTTCGCGCAGGAGCTCGAGGAGACGCTCGTCAAGGACGCGCTCGCCCAGCACGCGCGGGGCGCGGAGATGCTGGCGACCGCGGGCTACGACGCGCTGGAGGGAATGATCACCGACGGGCACCGCTACCACCCGACCTACAAGTCCCGCGTCGGGTTCGACGTCGCGGACAACCTGGCGTTCGGCCCGGAGTTCGCCGCGCCCGTGCGCCCGCTGTGGCTCGCGGCGCGGCGCAGCATCACGGCGGTGGCGCTGTCGGCCGGGGTGCGTGAGGGATCGTTCCTGCGCGAGCAGCTCGGCCCCGCGATGCTGGGGCGGTTCGCGGCCGCGATCGATGCCGCCGGCGCGGACACGGCCGACTTCACGCTCGTCCCGGTCCACCCGTGGCAGTGGCGCGAGCGGGTGGCGCGCACGTTCTCCGACCAGCTCGCCGGCGGCGACCTGCTCGTGCTCGGCGACGACCCGCACGCCTTTGCGGCGCAGCAGTCGATCCGCACGCTCGCGTGCGTGGACGCGCCGCAGCGGCCGTACCTCAAGCTCGCCCTGTCGATCGTCAACACCTCGACGAGCCGGGTGCTGGCGCCGCACACCGTGCACAACGCGCCGCTCGTGTCCGACTGGCTGCAGCGCCTCGCCGCCGCCGATCCGCTCCTGCGCGACGAGCTGCGGACGGTCTTCCTCGGCGAGGTGATGGGCAGCGCGGTGACATCGAGCCCGGCGCGCGCCGACGGCTACGGCGCGCTGGCGTGCATCTGGCGGCAGAGCCTGCATCCACGGCTCGATCCGGGCGAACGGGCGGTTCCCTTCAACGGGTTGACCGCGCGCGAGCGCGACGGCACGCCGCTCGTCGACGGCTGGGTGCGCGCGCACGGCCTGGCGACCTGGCTCGCGCTCGTCGTCGAGGCGAGCGCGATCCCCCTGCTGCACCTGCTGTGCCGGCACGGGGTCGCGCTGGAGGCGCACGCGCAGAACATGGTGCTGCTGCACCGCGAAGGCGTGCCCACGCGCGTCGCGCTGCGCGACTTCCACGACGGCGTCCGCTTCTCGCGCGCCGCGCTCGCCGAGCCCGAGCTGTGCCCGCAGCTGATCCCGCCCCCGCCGCATCACCAGAACCGCAACTCGTTCCTGGAGACCGACGACCTCGGCCTCGTCGCCGACTTCCTGCTCGACGCGTTCCTCTTCATCAATCTCGGTGAGCTGGCGATCTTTCTCGCCGACGCGTACGACCTCGACGAGCGCCGCTTCTGGGCGATCGTGAGCGACGCGATCGCGACCTACGAGCGGCGCTTTCCCGAGCTCGCCGAGCGCTTCGCGCTGTTCGACGTGCGCAAGCCGGCGATCGCTGTGGAGAAGCTCGCCTCGCGCAGGCTGCTGCCCGACACCGAGCTGCGACTGCACGCCGTCCCCAACCCGCTGGCGCAGCGATGACGACCGCGACCGTGCCGCTGCCCGCGCAGCTCGCCGCGCTCATCGCGCGGCGCGCCGCCGGCAGCGAGCCGGTGTGCCTGTATGTCTACGACCTCGACCTGCTCACCGAGCACGTCCGCGCCGTCGTCGCCGCCCTGCCGGACCGCTGCCGGATGTTCTACGCGATGAAGGCCAACGGTGCGCGGCCGCTGCTGGAGGCGCTGGCGCCGCTCGTGGACGGCTTCGAGGTCGCCTCCGCGGGTGAGCTCGCCAAGGCGCGCGCGGCCGGCGAGCACGTCCCGGTCCTGCTCGGCGGCCCGGTCAAGACCGAGCAGGCGATTGCGCGCGCGCTCGAGCACCGCGTCGCGCGCCTGCACGTCGAGAGCGTGCTCGATCTGCGGCGCGTCTCCGAGGTCGCCACGCGCCTCGGGCGCCGCGCCGACGTCCTGCTGCGCGTGAACCTCGCCGGCCCCTTCCCGCCGGCGACGCTCGCGATGGCGGGCGCTCCGACGCAGTTCGGGATCGACGAGTCGCTGCTCGGCGACGCGGTCCGCGCGGCGCTGCGGCTGCCCGGCGTCCGCTTCGCCGGCTTCCACCTGCACTCGCTGTCCAACAACCTCTCGGCAGCCGCGCACCTCGAGCTGCTCGATCTCTACCGGCGCAGGGTGACCGGCTGGGAGGCCGAGTTCGGGCTGCGCTGCGAGGTCGTCAACGTCGGCGGCGGGATCGGGATCGACTACGCGGACCTGAGCACGCAGTTCGACTGGCCGCTCTTCACCGACGGGCTGCGCGAGCTGATCGGGCGGACGTTTCCCCCGCACTGGCGCGAGATCGACTTCGAGTGCGGGCGCTTCCTCGTCGCCGCGTGCGGCAGCTACGCCGCCGAGGTGCTCGACATCAGGCGCAACCACGGCGTCAACTACCTGCTCGTGCGCGGCGGCACCCACCACTTCCGGCTGCCGGCATCGTGGCAGCACAGCCACCCGTTCAGCGTGCTCGCCGTCGATCGCTGGCGCTACGGCGCCACGCGCCCGGAGCTGCGCGACGAGCCGGTGACGGTCGTCGGCGAGCTGTGCAGCCCCAAGGACGTGCTCGCCCGTGACGTCGTCGTGCCGCGCGCGCGGGCCGGCGACGTCCTGGTCTTCCATCACGCCGGCGCCTACGGCTGGGAGATCTCCCACCACGACTTCCTCAGCCATCCGCATCCGGAGCACGTCTTCCTCGGCGGCCCCGCCGGCCGCTGACGCTCAGCGGCGAAGGTGGCGCAGGAACCAGTCGCGCGCGAGCAGCGCGACGCGCTCCAGCGCGCCGGGCTCCTCGAAGAGATGCCCGGCGCCCGGCACGACCTCGAGGCGCGCTTCGCCGGAAAGCGCCGCCAGCGCCTCCTCGTTGAGGCGCAGCACCTCGGGATCGTTGCCGCCGACGATCAGCAGCGTCGGCGCCCGGACGCGACGCAGCGCGTCGCCGGCCAGATCCGGACGCCCGCCGCGCGACACGACGGCGCCCACGCGCGCGGGGCGCTCGGCGGCCGCGATGAGCGCCGCGGCGGCGCCGGTGCTCGCCCCGAAGCAGCCCACCGGCAGCTTGCTCGTCGAGGGCTCCGAGGCGAGCCAGTCGACGGTCGCGACGACCCGTCGCCCGAGCAGGCCGATGTCGAAGCGCAGATGCCGGGTGCGCAGGTCGACGGCCTCCTCCTGCTCGGTGAGCAGGTCCATGAGCAGCGTCGCGAGGCCGGCGCGGGCCAGCACCTCGGCGACGGCGCGGTTGCGCGGGCTGAAGCGGCCGCTGCCGCTGCCGTGGGCGAAGACGACGACGCCGGGCGCGTCCTGCGGGAGCGTCAGGTCGCCGTACAAGCTGACGCCGTCGGCCGGGATGACGATCGGAAGCTGCCGGTGCGGTGCGGTCTGCTCGGCCACCGCTCTGTGCGCTAGGGCGCCGCCGCCGCAGGGCAAGGGCGCCGCGGTCGTTCGGCGACCTGCCGTCGGCGATCGACCGCCGCGGACGCGACCCGGTCGCTGCGCAGCCGGCGCCAGAAGGGCTCGAACGGGGAGCGCGCCACGACCGCGACGGCGCCATCGTCCGGCGTGGACAACACGACAGGCCGACGGTGCTCACACGCGCCGCCTCCGTGGCGATGTTCGACGGCCGAAGCGTGCGAGGCGCCGTATGATCGGCGCCGTCGCTCCCCGCCCCGGTAGCTCAGCTGGATAGAGCGACTCCCTCCTAAGGAGTAGGCCGCAGGTTCGAATCCTGCTCGGGGCATCATCGACCAGCAGACCTTGTCGTAGATCGACGCGGCTCACCCGGGACATGAACCGCAGCACGCCGCTTCGCGTGCCCGAGACTCGCCGGCGTCGCCTTCGGCCGGCATGTTCGACGACGGGCGCGCAGACCACCGACTACGCCGTACGACGAGGTAGGGGCCAGAGCGCGCCCAGGGGTGGCGCTGCTCCCACCACCAGCCCCACAGCGGCTCGTACGGCCACCACTCGTACCACGGCAGCCACGAGAGCGGGTAGATGAGGGGAGGCACCTGGAGGCGTGTCAGGACCGCCTCGTCGAGCTCGAATCCGGCGTGGCGGGCGACGCCGAGCACGTCGATGGGCTCCGTCGGAGCCTCTCTCACCGCCGCCTCGACGGCTCTTCGCAGGCGACCGAAGACCTCGTTGGCCTGCGCCATGGCCGTCGCCAGCTCTTCGTCGTGCGCTTCCATGCCGTCCCTCCCTCGACCTCTCCAGTCCCGAGCGTCCAACCGCCTGAGCATCCAACGTCCGGGGCCGGTCGATTCGCTCGCCCAAGGTCGGGTTGACGAGCTACGCCAGGTGCAACTCCCCGTGGTCGTCACAGTGACCGTCGTGCGGATGATGTAGCCGCCCCTCGACGAGGTAGTCGCTGTGGTCACCGTGTGGCACGAGCTCGTGTCCGCAGTCGGGCCCGTGGACATGGGCGTCGTCGTGAACGTCGACCGCGTCGGTATGACCATTCGGATTGGTCCCGCTCACGGCAACGATGTGCTCCTCGACATCGTCCTCGTGCGGGTGATGGAGGTGCCCGTCGTGCAGGTAGTCGGTGTGGCCGTCGTGCACCACCGCGGTGTGTCCGCAGCCGGGGCCGTGAGCGTGATCATGCCCTTCGTGGATATGGGAGTGAAGGCTCATGCCTCGACTGTACGCTCGATGGACGCGCAGTCCAGCAG
>DASWQM010000287.1:0-4765 GCA_036403675.1 Solirubrobacteraceae bacterium
GAGGGCGAGATCAGAGCGCCGGATACGCTCGTAGACGTCACCGTCACGCGATCGCGGACGCGGGTTCGATTCCCGCCGTCTCCACTTTCGGACGAAGGGCAAACGCCGGTCCCGCAGAACGGGGCCGGGGGTTGCCCGCGCGCTACCCAGCACGCTCGCGCGCGAGCTCGCGCGGGAGCGCCCGCCGTTGCGCGAGCACCGATGCTCCGATCGCCGCGGCGAGCACCGCGAGGATCACGGCGAGCGTCACGGCGGCGCTGATCTCGATGACGTCCGTCAGCAGGAAGCGGACGCCGACGAAGCACAGGACGACCCCGACGCCGGCGTTGAGGTAGGCGAACCTCCGGATCGCGCCGGCGAGGACGAAGTACATCGAGCGCACTCCGAGCATCGCCAGCGCGGTGGCGCTGAAGACGATGAAGGGCTGGCGCGTCACGCCGAAGATCGCGGGGACCGAGTCGAGTGCGAACACCAGGTCGCTGGCCTCGATCGTCAGGAGCACGGCCAGCAGCGGCGTGGCGTACCAGCCGCCGGGCAAGGGCGATCGGTCCGGGCGCAGGGCGCGCGGCACGAGCGACGCGCGAACCAGCAGCCGCTGTCCGACGAGATCGCGCGTCAGCGGAAGCACGCCGCGTACCAGCCGCGCGATCCGGCCCGAGCGGGGATCTGACGATCGGTGCCGGCTGAGGGCGACCCGCGCGCCGGAGACGAGCAGCAGCACGCCGAAGACGTAGACGACCCATCCGAAGCGTGCGAGCAGCCCGGCGCCCGCGGCGACGAAGGCGCCCCGCAGCACGAAGGCGACGAGCACGCCCCAGAACAGCAGGCGGCGCTGGTACGCCAGCGGGACCGAGAAGGCCGAGAAGATGAGCGCGAAGACGAAGACGTTGTCCACCGAGAGCGTGAGCTCCAGGACGTAGCCGGCGTAGAACTCGCCCGCCCGCTCAGCGCCCTGCCAGACGGCCATGACGGCGCCGAACGCGACGCCGACGGCAACGAACCCGGCCGTCGAGCGCCACGCGTCGCCCAGCTGGATCTCCGCCGCGCCGCGGTGCAGCACGAGCAGGTCGACCAGCACCAGCGCGAGGCATCCGCCGGCGAACAGCATCCAGATTGCGACGGACATCGAGCGACGCACCATGACGCCCGCGCACCACGCTCGCTTCCGTCAACGTCCCCTGATGCGGCCGACCGTCGCGTGCCTGGGGGTTCCTCGTGCCCGCTGGGGGCCTATGTTCGAAGCCATGGCATACGACGAGCTCACCGCCGGCGCGCGCGCCGGGACCGCCCCCACCGACGAGACGCGCGCCGTCTTCGCCCAGGTGATGGGCCTGGTCGCGATCACGATCGGCTTCACGGCGCTCGGCGCCTACATCGGTCGCAACCTCTCGGGCGGGTGGGGCATAGCGGCGTTCGTCCTCGCGCTCGGCTGCCTGCTGGGGCTGAACGTCGCCGCGCGGCGCTCCGAGCCGCTGGCGTTGACGCTGCTCTTCGCCTTCGGGCTGCTGCTGGGCCTCGTGCTCGGGCCGGGCCTTGCCGCGTACGTGAAGACCGATCCTGCCGCCGTCTGGCAGTCGGCCGGAGCGACGGCGCTGTTCATCGCGGCGCTCGGGTCCTTCGGCTACGCGACGCGCCGTGACCTGTCGGGCCTCGCACGCGGCCTCTTCTGGGCGCTCCTGGCCCTCATCGTCTTCGGGCTCGTCACGCTGTTCGTCACGATCCCGGGCGCGAACGTGATCTACGCGGTCGCCGGGCTCGTGATCTTCGGCGGGCTCACCGCCTTCGACTTCCAGCGCCTGCGGCGCGCCGGCATGGACGACGCCGTGCCGATCGCAGCGAGCATCTTCCTCGACGTCCTGAACGTCTTCCAGTTCTTCCTGCTGCTCCTCGGCGGCGGCTCGCGCGACTGAGCCCGCAATCGCGCTCCGAGCCCGCGTGCGGGCTTCCCGCTAGCCGGAGGACGGATTGTCACGGTGGCCGGGAGGCCGAGAGTGCCGCTGGCGGCGATGACGGCGGGGCGGCGTCGTGGAAACGTACGAGGCGTCCGCACCAACGACCGGGACCATGCCTGTGCTCAGCTCATCGCTGACCGACGCCGTCCGGATCCACCAGCCGCAGGTCGGCCTCCTGCCGCTGCGGGGCCGCGAGGACGAGCTGGCGCACATGGACGACCGCCTCGGCGCTCTGGCGCGCTGGCAGGGCTCCGTCGTGCTGGTCGAGGGCCCGTCGGGATTCGGCAAGTCCCGCCTGCTCGGCGAGGCGCTGCTGCGTGCGCGCCGGCAGGGCGTGCGCACCGTGTCGGCGACCGGCGACGCCCTCAGCCGGGCGGTCTCGCTGGGCCTGCTGCTCGAGGCGCTGTCCCGTGGCACCGGGCGGCTGCTGGACCTCGACGTCCTGCAGCGGCTGGCGACCGAGCCCGGCCAGCGCTTCAGGCTCCTGGACGAGCTACAGGCCCGCCTCCTGGAGGCGGCGGCCGGCGAGCCGCTGGTGATCGCGCTCGACGACGTGCACTGGGCCGACCCGGTCACCCTGATGGCGCTGCGGGCACTTCCCCCGCAGCTCGCGGCCCAGCCGATCTGCTGGCTGCTGGCCCGGCGCGCCGGGGCCGGCGGCGCCGGTCTGCACCGCACGATGAGCCGACTGCGCGACGCCGGCGCGTCGACCATCCGGCTCGAGCCGCCGCTTTCGATGGCGGCGCGGCGCTGACCGACCTCGACGTCAGGGTCAGCGACGACGGCGTCGGCGGCGCCGACCGTCGACGCGGCGGCGGCGCCCTCCAGCTAGCTGGAAGGCGGGCATACCGGCAGGCACGGGCCAAAGATGGGCGCTGGCCATGCAGACGGGGAGCCGCCGGAGGCGCAATATCTTGGGCGCGATCCGGAACCGACGGGGGCAGACGATGAGGTGCACGCCGAGCGCAACGGGGGTGATGCCGGAGTTTTCGGCCTCGGAGGCCACGGACAACGGTGCGGCCGGCCGGCTCGTCGTCCTCGGTCACGTCGCACGCGCGCGCCCCATCGGCCGCGCCGAGGCGTCGCGGGCCGTTGGCGTCCTGGTCGCCGACGGTCAGGCGCTGGTGCGGGCCGGCTTGCGGGCGCTGCTCGAGAGCGACGGGGACATCAGCGTCGTCGGCGAGGCGGCCACCGGCGAGGACGCGGTCGCGCTTGCGCGCCGGATGCGTCCCGACGTGGTGCTGATGGACGCCAGGCTTCCCGGGCTCGACGCCGTGGAGGCGATCGGCCGGATGTTCGCCGAGTCCGGGGTCGCGGTGATGCTCCTGACCGCGTCCGAGCACGACGACCAGATCTTCCCCGCGCTGCGCGCCGGCGCCAGCGGCCTGCTCCTCAAGGACACCGAGCCGGCCGAGCTCGTGCGGGCCGTCGAGGTGCTCGCCCGCGGTGACGCGCTGCTCGGGCCGAGCCTCACGCGCCGGCTGATCGACGAGCTCGCCTCCCGCCCGGATGCGCAGCTGCCGGCCGCGGAGCTGCTCGACGAGCTGACGGCCCGGGAGCGCGAGGTCGTGGCGCTCGTGGCGCTCGGTCTCAGCAACGCGGAGATCGCCGAGCGGCTCGTCATCAGCCCGGCGACGGCCAAGACCCATGTCAGCCGCGCGATGGTCAAGCTGCACGCGCGCGACCGCGCCCAGCTCGTCGTGCTGGCCTACCAGAACGGCCTCGTGCTGCCGCGTTCCGAAGCACGCGCGCCGGGCGCCCGGCAGCTCGCACACGCCGTCTGAGCACACCGCCGGCGCAGCGTTCGCGTCTCGGATGGGCCCTTGCTCCGGGCGCGTCGGCAGGTCGCCTGACCGTCCTCAGCAGTCTCCCAGCGCTTTCGCAGCCGGCACCCACGCGCTGCCGACATCCTGAGGTGCCCGTCTGCCGCGCATCCAGGAGCCCTCATGACACCGCGCCGCACCCGCCACCACCAGCCGCTCCCGAACCGGCGCTTCCGCCGCCTGCTGCCGACCGCGGTGCTGGCCGCCACGCTGGCCGCCTCGTCCGCAGGACCCGCCGCGGCCCGCGCCGACGCCCAGCGCGCCGGGCACCGCTCGCCGCCGCCCGCCCGCGTCCTCCCGGCCGACGCACGGGTGCCCCCGACCGCACACCGATGAGTTCACGGCCCCGCGGGGGTCTATGGATCGAAAGCCCGATGCAACGCGATCCAGAGGAGCGCTCCAATGACCCTGCCGCTACGACGGCGCCCGCGCCTTCGCCCACTCCGACTTGTGCACCCGCTTGGCGGCCTGGTAGTCGGCGAGCGCCTGGGCGGAGTCGACGTCGCCGAGCGTCGGATGCCACGGCACGAGCTCGCTCGCGGCGTCCACGCCGAAGTGCTTGGCGAGGACCGCACCGAGCGACTTGATCTTCATGTCGCCGAAGCCGGGGAGGGCGGCGAGGTTCGCGCGCAGCTCGCCGGCGTCGGCGGCTTCGGTCCAGACGCGCGCGGCGTCGCCGTCGTAGCGGTCGCGGATGTGCGCAGCGAGGGCCTGCACGCGCTCGGCCATCGAGCGCGGGTAACGGTGGATCGCGGGCCGGCTGCGGAAGAGCGGCTCGAGGTCGGTCGACGCGAGCGTGTCGACATCGAAGGAGCCGAGGCGCTCCTTGATCGCCAGGGGTCCGAGGAACGCCTTCTGCACGGTCACCTGCTGGTCGAGCACGAAGCCGACGAGCAGCGCCATCGGGTCGCTCGCGATCAGGCGGTTCGCCTCCTCGGACTCGGTGAAGTGCAGTTGGTCGGGCATGGGCGGCGATCCTAGCCGGACGTC
>DASWQM010000288.1:0-15655 GCA_036403675.1 Solirubrobacteraceae bacterium
TGACCGAGATCGTCATGCCGCGGCTGTCGGACTCGATGGAGGAGGGCACGATCCTCAAGTGGCTGAAGGCCGACGGCGACGAGATCAGCCGCGGCGACCCGCTCGCGGAGATCGAGACCGACAAGGCCACGCTGACCTACGAGTCCGATGCCGGCGGCGTCCTCACGATCGTCGCGCCCGCCGGCGAGACGTTGCCGATCGGCAGCGTCATCGCGCGGCTGGACGGCGGGTCCAACGGCGGCGCGGCGCGGACGGCGCCCCAGGCCGAGCCCGAGCCCGCACCGGTACCCGAGCCCGCACCGGTACCCGAGCCGGCACCCGCCGCCGCGCAGCCGCCGCAGCCGCCGTCCGGTCGGGTGAAGGCGTCGCCGCTCGCGCGGCGGATGGCGCAAGAGCAGGGCGTCGACCTGCGGCAGCTCTCCGGCAGCGGCCCCGGCGGGCGGATCGTGAAGGCCGACGTGGAGCGCGCCGCGCTCGCGCCCGCCGCCGCGCCGCCCGCACCCGCGCGGCAGCCGGCCGCCCCGGCACCAGCGCCCACGCCCGTCCCCGCGCCCGCGGAGACCGCCACCGGCAAGGGCGACGTCACGGTCCAGGAGCTGACCCGCACCCAGCAGCTCATCGCCCGGCGCATGGCCGAGTCGAAGGCGACCGTCCCGGATTTCACGCTGCGCAGCGAGGTCGACATGGAGGCCTGCGCGCAGCTGCGCACCGAGCTGAAGGCGCTCGGCGGCGACGTCCCCTCCTACAACGACATGGTCGTCAAGGCGAGCGCGCTCGCGCTGCGCGAGTTCCCGCGCGCGAACGGCAGCTACCGCGACGGCCACTTCGAGCTGCACAGCCGCGTGAACGTCGGCGTCGCGGTCGCCGCGCAGGATTCGCTCGTCGTGCCGACGGTCTTCGACGCCGACCGCAAGTCGCTGCGCGAGATCGCGCACGAGACGCGGGGCCTCGCCGAGCGCGTACGAGCCGGCACCGTCACCCCGCCGGAGCTCAGCGGCGGGACGTTCACCGTGTCGAACCTCGGCATGTACGGCGTGACCGACTTCACCGCCGTCATCAACCCGCCGCAGGCGGCGATCCTCGCGGTCGGGGCGCTCGCGCTGCGGCCGGTCGTGCGCGACGGCGCGCTCGTCGCCCGCAATACGATGGCCATCACGCTCGTCTGCGACCACCGCATCCGCTACGGCGCCGACGCCGCCGAGTTCCTCGCCCGCATCCGGGCGCTGCTCGAGCAGCCGCTCGCGCTGGCGTTCTGACGCCGCTCAGCGCTTGTTGAGCTTGTCGAGCGTGCCGCCGAGGCCGTTGGTCGTCTTCTCCAACGCGGTGGCGACGACGTCGAGCACCTTCTGCACGGCGGAGCCGACGGGCGGCGCGAGCGGCGCGGTCACGTCGCTGAGCGCCTTGCCCGTGTTCTGCGCGGCCGAGCTGAGGTCGTCCCCGAGGCGTCGCACGCCGTCGCCGGTCGGGACGACGCGCTTGGGAGCCGGCGCGGGCGGCGTCGCGACCGGCTGCTGGACCGGCTGCGGCCGCAGTGCCGGGCCGTGCGCGACCTGCGGCTGATGCACCACCCGTGCAGCCGCCGGCCGGCGGACCGGCTTGGGCACGGCGCGCGGGCGCGCGACGACCGCAGGGCGCTGCGGGCGCGACTGCGTGCGCAGCACGACCGCAGCCGTGCTGCGGCGGGCCGAGGAGCTCTTGGACTGCGTCGTCGTGGTCCCGGCGATGACGAGGGTGGCCGGCGTCGTGGACTCGCCCATCCCGGCGGACCAGCCGCCGAAGGCAATGACGACGCTCACCGCGAAGAGGGATAGGGCAGCCGCGGCGACGAGCGAGACGCTGACGCCGATCGATGCGAAGAGAGCCCGGGTGCTACCCATGTAAGCGGTTTATCGGCCGCCGCCGTCATTCCTTGAACCCACCTCTCGGATTCATCGACGCGTTGGACTCGTGGTTTGGATCGGGCCTGACGGTGGGTGGCGACGCGGACGTGTCGACCACGAGACACAGCCAGCGCCGCGGCTGTCGCGTCGGCACGCAGGTCCGGTACAGATCGGCGTCGATCCGCAGCGTCGTAGCGGCGCGGGCGTGGGTGCGCTCGAAGAGGCCGCCGTTGGCCGCGAGCCAGCGCTGCACGGCGAGCGACTGCTCCCCGAACGCCTCCCGCTCGGCGACGGTCTCGGGCCGGTGCGCGACGCCCACGGCGACGAAGACGACCGCCACCAGGGCGAGCGCGGCCGTGCCGGCGTAGTCGTCGGCGACGACCTTCGGAAGGTCGCGACGGCGGCGGCGCAGCGCGGCGCCGCCGAGGCCGCCGACGACCGCCACCGCGATGAGGTTCAGGCACGCCGCGAGCAGCAGCGCGCCCACGAGCCCGGTCCGCTCGCCGGACAGCGGCAGCCAGTGCAGGAGCGGCATCTCGAGCACCGTGACGATCGCGAACGTCGGCCACAGCCATGCGCCGCGCAGCCGCCAACGCAGACGTCGCAGCCGGCTGCGTCGCTCGGCATCCACGCCCGCGTCCATGCCGACCAGCCTACGTACCCGGTACGCTCGACGGTACGGTACGCATCTTGCGCGGAGATCCCGACAAGGTGCCGACGAGCTGAGGAGGAGATCCCTCCTCGCTGCCCGACCAGAAAGGCGACGATGGCGACCAGCAGTACGGACGTACCGATCGGTCCCAGGACACCCGCCGAGGAGAGCCCGCCCGCACACCTGACCGCGGACGACCGGATCGGCCTGCTGCGCGCGATGCTCCTCATGCGCGCGATCGAGCAGCGCGCGATGAACCTCTACCGGCAGGGCAAGGTCCCCGGGTCCTTCTACGACGGCTTCGGCCAGGAGGCCGTGTCCGTCGGCGCGACCTGGGCGACGGCGGCCGCCGACCGCCTCTGCGTCCTGCACCGCGACCTCGGCGCCCACCTCGTGCGCGGCGTGCAGCCCGCGACGATCCTGAGCCAGTACATGGGTCGCGACGCCGGCGTCACGAGCGGCCGCGACGGCAACGTGCACTTCGGCGACTACCGCACCGGCTGCGTCGGGATGGTCTCGATGCTGCCCGACATGATGCTCGTCGCCGCCGGTATGGCGATGGCGTTCAAGCTGCGCGGCGAGGCGCGCTGCGCGCTGACGTGGTTCGGCGACGGCTCGACCTCGCGCGGGGACTTCCACGAGGCGATGAACTGGGCCGGGGTGCAGAGCCTGCCGGTGATCTTCATCCTCGAGAACAACCAGTTCGCCTACTCGACGCCGATCGACCAGCAGTTCGCCGTCAACCCGGTGCAGCGCGCCGCGGGCTACGGCTTCCCCGGCGTGACCGTCGACGGCAACGACGTCGAGGCCGTCTTCGAGGCCACCCGCGGCGCGCGCGAGCGCGCGATCGCCGGCGGCGGACCGACGCTCATCGAGGCGGTCACGATGCGCATGCACGGCCACGGCGCGCACGACGACATGAAGTACGTGCCCAAGGCGCTCGTCGAGGAGTGGCGCAAGAAGGACCCGATCGACCGCCAGAGCGCGCGCGTGGCACAGCTCGGCGGCGACGTCGACGCGCTGCGCGACGAGGTCCGCGCGGAGGTCGAGCAGGCGACCAAGATCGCGCTCGCCGGGCCGATGCCCGATCCGGCGACCGCCACCCACCGCCTCTTTCACCCGCGCGACGCCGACGAGATCCTGACGGAGGACGGGCAGGCGCCGTGGAGCGGCTTCCGCCGATGACCGAGATGACCTACCTGCGGGCGATCTCCGACGGGCTACGCACGGAGATGCGCGACGACGGGCGCGTCCTGCTCATGGGCGAGGACATCGGGGTCTACGGCGGCGCGTTCAAGGTGACCGACGGCTTCATCGACGAGTTCGGCCCCGACCGGGTCATGGACACGCCGCTCGCCGAGGCCGGCATCGTCGGGACGGCGATCGGCGCGGCCGTCGTCGGGCTGCGACCCGTCTGCGAGATGCAGTTCGCCGATTTCGTCGCCTGCGGCTTCGACCAGATCGTCAACGTGGCCGGCAAGATGCTCTACCGCCAGGGCCTGCCGGTGAACATCACCATCCGCCTCCCGAGCGGCGGCGGCTTCTCCGGCGGCCCGTTTCACTCGCAGAACCCGGAGGCATGGTTCATGCACGCGCCCGGGTTGAAGGTCGTCGCGCCGAGCACGCCGGAGGACGCCAAGGGCATGATCATCGCGAGCATCCGCGACCCGAACCCCGTCATCTACATGGAGCACAAGAACCTCTACCGCCATGTCAAGGGCGAGGTCCCGGAGGGCTCCTACGAGACGCCGTTTCGTGCGCGCGTGGCGCGGGAGGGCTCGGACCTCGCCGTCATCACGTACGGCGGGATGGTCCACACGGCGCTGGAGGCGACGCACGACCTGGAGGGCGCCTCGATCATGGTGCTCGACCTGCGCTCGCTCGTCCCGCTCGACGAGGCGGCGATCCTCGCGGCGGTCCGCGAGTGCTCGAAGGTCGTCATCGTCGACGAGGCCAACCAGACCTGTGCCGCCGGTGCCCAGGTCGCGGCGCTGATCGCCGAGCACGGCTTCGAAGACCTCGACGGCCCCGTCGTGCGCGTCGCCTCGCCGGACGTACCGATCCCGTTCTCGCCGCCGCTGGAGGCGGCGGTGCTGCCGTCCGTCGACCGCGTGAGAGAGGCTTGCCGTCAGCTCCTCGAGTACTGATCCGGCGACCGTCGTCGACGTCACGATGCCGCAGATGGGCGTCTCCGTCGCGGAGGGCACGCTCGTCGAGTGGCGCAAGCAGCGCGGCGACTGGGTGGAGGCCGACGAGACGATCTGCGAGATCTCGACCGACAAGATCGACACGGAGGTCCCGTCGCCGGCGAGCGGCCGGCTCGTCGAGATCCTCGTCGGCGTGGGCGTGACGGTGGAGGTGGGTGTGACGCTCGCGCGGATCTCGACCGACGCGCGGCCCGGCGAGCCGCACAGCGCTGAGAACGACCCGTCGGCCAGGACCGCAGCCGCACCGGCAGCCGCACCGGCAGCCGCACCGGCCCGCGCCGCGCCCCGGCACGGCCCGGCCGCGCCGCCGGTCGCCGAGCGCCGCACCACCGCCGCGCGCCGCTACTCGCCCGTCGTCCAGCGGATCGCTGACGAGCACGACGTCGACCTGGCCGAGGTCGAGGGCACGGGCCGCGAGGGGCGCGTTCGCAAGCAGGACGTCCTCGCCTACGTCGAGGCTCGCGGCGGCCTGCGGCGCGCGCCGGACGCCGAGCCGACGCTCCACATCGAGAGCCCGTACCGGCCGGGCGCCGGCGGCTCCTCGAGCGGGCCGTACACGGCACCCGAGGGCCGCCCGCTCTCCCGAATGCGCCAGCAGGTCGGCGAGCACATGAAGCGCTCGCAGGAGACCGCGGCGACCTGCACGACGTGGATCGAGGTGGACGTCTCGCGTGTCGAACTCGCGCGCAAGCAGCTCGGCATCACGGCGCTGCCGCTCATCGCACGCTGCACGATCGGTGCGCTCGTCGAGTTCCCGCAGCTCAACGCATGGCTCGAGGGCGACGTGCACACCGTGCACGAGCAGGTCAATCTCGGCATCGCCGTGGCGCTCGGCGACGACGGGCTCATTGTCCCGGTCGTCCGCGGTGCGCAGGACCTCAGCCCGGAGGGCCTGTCGCGGCGGATTCGGGATCTCGCCCGGCGTGCCCGCGCTCGTCAACTGAGCCCCGACGACGTCCGGGGCGCGACGTTCACGATCACGAACCCGGGCCAGTTCGGCTCGATGATGGCGACGCCGGTCATCAGCCAGCCGCAGGTCGCGATCCTTGACGTGGAGGCGATCATCAAGCGCCCGGTGGTCGTGACCGACGCCTTCGGCGAGGACGCGATCGCGATCCGTCCGATGGTCATCCTCGGCCTGTCCTGGGACCACCGGGCGCTCGACGGCGCGATGGCGGCGCGCTTCCTCGCGAACATCAAGAAGCGCGTCGAGAGCTACGAGGCCTGAGGCGCCAGCCCTCAGTCGCCTTCGTAGTACATCTGCGCGCACGCCGTCGCGATCCCGAGCACCCCGGCCGCCTGTGCGGGCCGGCTTCGGGCGCGCGCGACGCGATGACGCCCGAGCGAGACGGAGACAAGGGTCTGGCGGGTGTGCTCGCCGATTCCGTCGCTGCCCGCAAGGGCGATCGCGATCCACACGATGAGCAGCCCGACGAACGCGAGCAGCGACAGCCGGGGAGGTCGCCGTGCCAGTCGGCGCGATCCGCTGAGCTCCGTGTGAGTTCGGTGATGAGGGAAACACGTACCCACTCCGGGACATCGCATCGAGCCGCCGGACGCAGGTCACATATAGCGGTACTGGACGAAGAAGTTCGGCGTCGCCGGGATGAGCAGCACGTCGGCGTCCTCGCCCTCTGGCCGCAGCACGACGTCGACCCGAGAGCCGATGACGTAGCCGTTGCGGCGGTGGCCTCCCTGCTCCTGGCGGCGGGTCATCGGCGCGGGCGCCCACAGCTCGTCGGCCGGGTTGTCGGCGAGCACGCCGACCATGCTGCTCTGGCAGCGGACGCAGTCGTAGAGCGTGATCTCCCCGCAGACGTCGATCGTCATCTCGTCGAGGCGCTGCTCGATGCCACAGCTGCAGCGGAGCGCGAAGTCGCGGTCGGAGAACGGCCCCACGTCGGAGAATGCGTCGGCGAGGCGCATCGCCTAAGCCTAGAGTTCCGCGCAAACTTCGCGCCCCTGACGGGCTGCCAGGGCTCTCGCCCAAACCTAGGGTTCCGCGCGCCCGTCAGGCCGGAAGGGAGGAGATAAGACCGACCTGACGGGGGGTGCGAGCGCGGGTGGCGTGGCCTGCGCCATGATGCGTGACGCCGATCCAGATGTCCAAGACGCAGATTTGCGCACACTTATACGATTCGCCTATGGAACTCCGCCAGCTGCGCTACCTCGTGGCCGTCGCCGAGGAGCAGCACTTCACGCGCGCGGCCGCGCGCGAGCACGTGGCCCAGCCGGCGCTCTCGCAGCAGATCCAGCGCCTGGAGGCGGAGCTCGGCCTGACGCTCGTGCAGCGGACGACGCGCCGGGTGGCCATGACGGAGGCGGGTGAGATGCTCGTCGCCCGCGCCCGCCGCGCGATCGCCGAGGTCGAGGCCGCGCAGGCGGAGCTGCAGAGCCTGGCGGGCATCCAGGCGGGCCGGCTGTCGGTCGGGGCACTGCACACGATGGGGCCGATCGACCTGTCGCTCCTGCTGGCCACGTTTCATCGCAGCTATCCCGCGGTCGAGCTCAGCGTCCGCGAGCAGTCCAGCGAGGAGCTCGCCGCGATGCTCCACGACGAGGAGGTCGAGCTCGCGTTCCTGTCGGTGACCGACCGCATGGAGAGCCGCGGCCTCACCCTGGACCGGCTCGTCAGCGAGGAACTCGTCGTTGTCCTGCCGCGCGACCACCGGCTCGCCGGCGAGGCGCGCGTGCGCATCGGCGACCTCGCCGAGGACGCGTTCATCAGCTTCCGGCATGGCTCGCGCCTGCGCGAGCTGCTCGTCTCGGCCGGTGCCGCGGCCGGCTTCGAGCCCCGCATCGCGCTCGAGTCCAACGAGAGCCGGCGCATCCGCAGCCTCGTCTCGCGCGGGCTCGGCGTCGCGATCCTCCCGCACTCGGACGCCGAGGCGGCCGGCGCGGCGGTCGCCGTCAGCGCGCTGGAGAGCCCCGCACTCCGCCGCGACGTCCTGCTCGCCTCGCGCGCGCAGCGCCACCTGTCGCCGGCGGCCGAGGCGTTTCGCAAGCTCACGCTGCGGATCTACGATCAGGCATCCGCGATGATGGACGCATGACGCGCGAGCTCTGGATCTGCCGGCTCGGGACGATCGAGTACCGCGAGGCGCTCGCCCTCCAGGAGCGTGTCCGCGCCGCCCGCCAGGCCGAGCGCGTGCCCGACACGCTGCTGCTGCTCGAGCACCCGCCGGTCTACACGCGCGGACGACGCTCGGACCCCAGCGAGCTGCCGTTCGGCGAGGCGTGGTACCGCGGGCAGGGCATCGACGTCGTCGACACCAACCGCGGCGGCCGGGTGACCTACCACGGTCCCGGCCAGCTCGTCGGCTATCCGATCATGGCGATCGACGACGTCATCGCCTACCTGCGCACGATGGAGCGGTCGATCGTCGCCGCGCTCGCCGACGCCGGCATCAGCGCCCGCGCGCGCCCGGACGACGGCCCGGACTTCACCGGCGTGTGGACCGGCGAGCGCAAGATCGCGTCGATCGGTGTCCACGTGTCGCGCGGCGTGACGATGCACGGCTTCGCGATCAACGTCGCCAACGACCTGCAGCCGTTTGGGTGGGTGGTGCCGTGCGGGCTGGACGGCGTGCAGATGACATCGGTGACGCAGGAGGCGGCCGGCGAGGCGCCGCCGCTGGCGGTGGTTCGCACGACCGTGGCCGGGCGCTTCGCGGAGGCGTTCGGGCGCCGCGCCCGGGAGGTCGAGCCCGCCGCGCTCGACGAGCTCGCCCCCGCGCACGCCGCGCCCGCATGAGCCGCGTGCTCGGCGCGGTGCGCCTGCGCGCCGCCAGCGCCCGCCACCGCGGGAGCACGGTCCACTGCCCCGTCTGCGACCACCGCTTCGACCGCTTCAAGGACGACTGGAACCGCCCGCGCGCCCTGTGCTGGCGCTGCGGGTCGCACGAGCGCCACCGCGCGCAGTGGCTGCTGCTCGAGCGCCGCCCGGAGCTGCTCGCCGGCGCGCGCTCGCTCCTGCACTTCTCGCCCGAATGGTGCCTGCGGCGCAAGCTCCAGGCGTGGCCGGGACTGCGCTACGTCACGACCGACCTCGACCCGCGCGCGGAGGCCGACCTGCGACTCGAGATCACCGCGCTCGACGTGCCGGACGGCGCGTTCGACATGATCATCTGCTCGCACGTGCTCGAGCACGTCGGCGACGACACCGGCGCGATGGGCGAGCTGCGCCGGATCAGCGCTGCGGGCGGCGTCGTGCTCGTCATGGCGCCGCTCGCGCTGGACCGCACCACGACCTACGAGGATCCGCGCATCACCGCGCCCGCGGAGCGCGAGCGTGCGTTCCTCCAGCGCGACCACGTCCGCCTCTACGCGCCCGACATCACCGACCGCCTTCGCACGGCCGGCTTTGCCGTCGAGACCGTCGACCTGCACGCCGAGCTGGGTCCGGCCGCGGCCGCGCGCTACGGCCTGCTGGCCTCGGACCTCGTCTTCCTGTGCCGCTGAGCACGACCGCTACAGTCGAGGGACAGATGGCAACCGACGAACGCTCGCATTCGACCCGCTCGCGCGCGAACCCCGGCGGCATGGACGTGCTCACCGTCCTCGGCCCCGATGTGCGCCCCCTGCGCGAGCGCAAGCCGCCGTGGTTCAAGGTCCCTGCGCCCGGTGGCGCGAAGTACCGCGAGCTCACGCAGCTCATCAAGGACGAGAACCTCCACACCGTCTGCCAGGAGGCCGCCTGCCCGAACGTCGGCGAGTGCTGGGAGCGCGGCACGGCGACGTTCATGATCCTCGGCGACACGTGCACGCGGCGCTGCGGCTTCTGCAACGTCCGCACGGGCAAGCCGACCTGGAACGACCCGCTCGAGCCCGCCCGCGTGGCGCGCTCGATCGCGAAGATGGGACTGCGCCACGCGGTGATCACCTCCGTCGACCGCGACGACCTGCCCGACTACGGCGCCTCGGCGTTCGTGGGCGTCATCCGGCAGATCCGCCGCCAGGCCCCGCGCTGCAAGGTCGAGGTCCTGACGCCCGACTTCCGCGGCCAGGAGATGCCGCTCGCGAAGGTCATCGCGGAGCGACCGGACGTCTTCAACCACAACGTCGAGGTCGTGCCGCGGCTGTACCCGGTCGCGCGCCGCGGGTCGCGCTTCGAACGCTCCTGCCGCGTGCTGCGCAACGCCAAGGCGATGGGCGGCGACGCGGTCACGACGAAGTCCGGCCTCATGGTCGGGCTCGGCGAGACGCACGAGGAGATCGTCGAGGCGTTCGGGATCCTGCGCGAGCACGGCGTCCAGGTGCTCACTGTCGGCCAATACCTGCGCCCGACGGAGCGCCACCTGCCGGTCGTGCGCTACTGGCACCCCGACGAGTTCAAGGCGCTGGAGGCGGCCGCCTACGACCTCGGCTTCGACCACATCGCCGCCGGCCCGCTGGTGCGCTCCAGCTACCACGCAGACCAGCACGTCCCGCAGGCGCAGCCCGGCAGCGGCCCGCTCGCGGCAGCCGCTCCTTGACTTCAAAATAGCGGTGCCACGAAGATGGCCGTGATTCCGGCCAACGGGGAGGCAGGCATGCCGTCGAAGGTGAAGCTGTACATGTTCCCGGGCTCCAACTCGGTGTACACGGCGAGGCTCATGCTCCAGCACAAGGGCATCGAGTACAGGACGGTGAAGCTCATGCCGGGCCCGCACACGTTCAGGCTGCTCGCGCTGGGCTTCCCGACGATGGCCGTCCCGGCCATGAAGATCGACGGCGAGGCCGTGCAGGGCAGCCGCTGGATCGCGCGGCATCTCGACGAGCTCGTCCCCGAGCGCCCGCTGTTTCCTGCCGACCCAGTCGAGCGCAAGGCGGTCGAGGGCATCGAGCGCTGGGGCGAGGGCCTGCAGAACGCGACGCGCCGCATCTTCTACTGCGCGGCGCGACGGGATCACAGCGCGTTCGTGAGCCTCATGAGCGCCGAGCGCCCGCTCGTCATGCGCGGCGTCATCCGGATGGCCGCGCCGATCGTCATCCGCCTGGCGACGGGCCTGCACCGCGCCTCCGACGAGTACGGGCGCGAGGATCTCCAGCTGCTGCCCGAGCGCCTGGACCAGATCGACGCCTGGATCGAGGAGGGGCTGCTCAACGGCCCCGAGCTGAACGCGGCCGACTACCAGATCGCCGTCAACATCTCGGGGCTCATGCTCGCCGACGACGTGCGCCCGTTCATCGAGGGTCGCCCGGCGGCGGCGTTCGCCCGCCGCGTGGCGCCCGACTACGAGGGCCACATCCCGGCGGCGCTTCCCGGCGAATGGCTGGCGCCGCTGCGCGCCGCCCGGCAGCTCGAACCGAGCCCCTGAACGACGGGAGCACTGAAATTTGGTTCCTGCGGCACGGGCGGGCGGGGTAGGGTCCCGCACGACGCCGCGTGATTCCGCTCAAGGACAACATCCCAACCGAGCGGACGCCGTACGTCACGATCGCGCTGATCCTGATCAACGTGTTCGTCTACTTCGTCCTGGAGAAGGGCGGGATCCTCAGCGGCCCAAGCAACACGATCGTCGTCGACTGGGGCGCGATTCCCTACGAGATCACGCATCCGGGGCAGCAATGCGACATCGTCCAGGCGGCGGTCGGACCGGCGATCGGCTGCGGGCGCCTCCCCGGCAGCCATCCCTCGACGATCCTCACGATCTTCAGCTCGATGTTCATGCACGGCAGCATCCTGCACCTCGCGGGCAACATGCTGTTCCTGTGGATCTTCGGCAACAACGTCGAGGACGCGATGGGCCACGTGCGCTTCGTCGTGTTCTACCTGCTCGGCGGCCTGGCGGCGCTCCTCCTGCAGACGGCGGTGGGACCCAACGCCGCGGTCCCGACGGTCGGCGCGTCGGGCGCGATCGCCGCCGTGCTCGGCGGCTACATCCTCCTGTACCCGCGGGCGCGCGTCATCACGGTCATCTTCATCGTCTTCTTCTTCACGATCCTGGAGCTGCCGGCGATGCTGGTCCTCGGCCTGTGGTTCGTCGAGCAGGTTGCCTTCGGCTACTTCGATCTCGCGCAGCCCACGGGAGGTGGTGGCGGGGTCGCCTACTTCGCCCACATCGGGGGATTCGTCTTCGGACTGGCGACGATCAGGCTCTTCGCCAACCGCCGGAAGGACTACCTCGTGCCGCCGCGGTACCCCGTGTATTAGGTGCCGGCGCGCGCCGTCATCCTCGGCGCGGCGCTCCTGTTCATCGGGATCCTGGCCTCGCTCACGGTCTACGTCAGCGTGACCTCCGGCGTGAGCGTCCTGACGTTCGTCGCGCTGCTCGTCCTCGGCCTGTTCGCCACAGGCGTCGTCGGGGCGCTGATGCACCCTCCCGAGGAATGATGCGCCGGCGCCACCAATGGACGTGGCCGGAAGTTCGGCCACGTCCACTAGCACCGGCGCGCGAGCGGGCCTAGGCTTCAGCCATGCCGGTCCGCTACTGGTTCAAGTGCGACATCTGCGGCTGCCTGCCCGACGACGCGACCCGCAACGCGATCGGCGCGTCGACACAGGAGGATCTCTTCGGCGAGCTCATCGACGCGATGCCCGGAAAGTGGCTCGTCTGGCACGCCGGCGGGCTGCTCGGCCCGCGCCGCTACGCCTGCCCGGACCATCGCAAGATGCTGCTGAAGAAGATCCGCTTCCACTACGCCTACTCCGGCGAGCAGTGGGTCTGGAAGCGGCCGCCGTATCCTCAGCGCTGGCCGCCCGACGGGATCACCGACGCGCCCGACGGCACGCTGACGATCCCGGAGTGGTTCCTCCCCGGACCCGGCGCCCCCGGCGACCGGCCGGCCGAGGACCCGGACGCGTCTCAGTCCTGAGACTCCAGGCGCCGTCGCGTCTCGGCGACGGTGTCGGGCGGCAGCTTGGGCAGCTTGAACGTCGTGATGCCGGCGACAGCCGCGATGTCGGCCTGGGCGGCGTAGTACGCCTGCCGTGCCCGCGTCCAGTCGCTGCCGGCGCCGTTGATCTGCAGCCAGCGGCCGTTGTAGGTCATCAGCAGGCTCGCCTCGTCCTCGTGCGCGTACGCGACGTAGATGTCCAGCGACATCGGGTCCGCGTCCTGCTCGAGCAGCGCCTGCAGCGCGTCCAGGCCGTGGAGCGTCGTCACGTCCTCGTCGGACTCGACGGTCACCTCGCAGACGAGCGGATCGAACGGCCCGGCGACGATCGCGGCGCGCGCGGCCTTCACCATGACGTGGAGGTCGGACCACCCGTTCCAACGCTCGCTGAGCGCGAAACTCTCCATGGTTGACAGAGCATACGGCGCCGTCGGCAACCGCTCCAGGGCTGTTGGCGACGCTCAGCCGGCGAGCTGCGCGGCCGCGACGGCGACCTGGCCGTAGGCGATCTGGCCGTCGTTGGGCGGCAGCAGCCGCGGCGTCAGGACCCGCAGGCCGGCGTCCTCGAGGGCGGCCGCGGTGAGCCGCAGCAGCAGCCTGTTCTGGAAGACGCCGCCCGACAGGACGGCGGTGTCCAGGCCCGCCCGCTGCCCTGCGATCACGACCGCCTCAGACGTCGCCTGCGCGATCGTCTGGTGGAAGCGAGCCGAGATCTCGGGCACGCGCACGCCGGCGTCGAGGTCGGCGAGGATCGCCATGAACGTCGGCCGCGGGTTGAGGACGATCATCGTCCCGGCCTCCATCGGGAACGGGTAGGGCTCGCCGCCGCCGGGGTCGGCCAGCGCCTCGAACTCGATCGCGGCCTGGCCTTCGTAGCTCGTCTCCAGGCGCACGCCGCAGATCGCCGCGACGGCGTCGAACAGCCGCCCGACGCTCGAGGTCGCCGGCGACCCCATGCCGGTCATCGCCATTCGCGCGACCATGTTCCAGCGCGGCTGGGCGATCTCCGCGAACGCGGGCGGCAGCGGCGCTCGCATCTGCGTGAGCCAGCTGCACGCCATCCGCCACGGCTCGGCGATCGCGCGCTCGCCGCCGGGCATCTTCGCCGTCACGAGGCGTCCGACGCGCTCGAAGCCGGCCAGCCCGCCGACGAGCAGCTCGCCGCCCCAGATCGTGCCGTCCGGGCCGTAGCCCGTGCCGTCGTAGATCGCGCCGACCGCCGGGCCGGCCTCGCCGTGCTCGGCGAGCGTGGCGGCGAGATGCGCGTGGTGGTGCTGGACGCCGAGCAGCTCCAGCCCGTCCTCCTCACGCTCCTGCGCGTAGCGCGTCGAGAGGTAGTCGGGATGCAGGTCGTGGGCGACGACCTCAGGGGTCACCTCGAACAGGCGCTCGAAGTGGGCGACCCCGTGGCGCAGCGACTCCAGCGTCTCGTAGTTCTTGATGTCGCCGATGTGATGGCTCGGCCAGGCGCGCGTGCCGGACGCCAGGCAGAACGCGTTCTTCTGCTCCGCGCCGGCGCCGAGCAGCGGGCGCGGGCTCTCGATCGGGAGGTCGAGCCGCGCCGGGACGTAGCCGCGCGAGCGGCGCAGCATGAGCGGGCCGCCGAGCACCGCGCGCGCGACCGAGTCGTCGGTCCGCGTCGCGATCGGGCGGTCGTGCACGAGGAAGCGGTCGGCGATCGCGCTCAGCCGCTCGAGCGCGTCGTCGTCGACGAAGGCGATCGGCTCGTCGGACACGTTGCCGCTCGTCAGCACGAGCGGCACGCCGACGTCGTTGGCGAGCAGATGGTGCAGCGGGGTGTAGGGCAGCATGAGGCCCAGCTCCGGCACCCCGGGCGCGACCGACGGCGCCACCGCGGCGTCCGGCCTGCGTGTGGCGAGCACGATCGGGCGCTCGCGCGAGCGCAGCAGCGCCTCCTCCGCCGGCCCGATGTCCACCAGCTCGCGTGCCGCGTCGATGTCGGCGACGAGCAGGGCGAACGGGCGGTCCTCGCGACGCTTGCGGCCGCGCAGCGCGGCGACCGCCTCCTCGTCGTCGGCGCGGCACGCGAGGTGATAGCCGCCGAGGCCCTTGATCGCGAGGATGCGACCGGCGAGCAGGTCGTCGGCGGCCGCGCACAGCGCGTCCTCGCACGCGACGGCCTGGCCGTCGCGCTCGAGCAGCCGGACCTGCGGGCCGCAGACCGCACAGGCGTTGGGCTGCGCGTGGAAGCGGCGGTCGAGCGGATCGTCGTACTCGGCCTGGCACTGGGCGCACATCTGAAAGCCGGCCATCGTCGTCGCCGGCCGGTCGTAGGGGATGCCGCGGACGATCGTGAAGCGCGGGCCGCAGTTCGTGCAGTTCGTGAACGGGTAGCGGTACCGCCGGTCGGCCGGGTCGGCGAGCTCCGCCAGGCAGTCGGCGCAGGTGGCCGAGTCGGGCGTCACCGGTGCGGTGGCGGCGCCGCCCCGCTCGCTGGCGACGATCTCGAAGCCGGGCTCGCCGGTCGACGGCACGTCCTCGGCGGTGACCGCGGTGACGTCGGCGAGCGGCGGGGCCTCGGCGCTCAACCGCTCCACGAACGCCGCGACGGCCTCCGGCGTGCCCTCGGCTTCGACGAGCACGCCGCGCTCGTCGTTGAGCACGAAGCCCGCGAGCTCCAGCTCGGCGGCCAGGCGGTAGACGAAGGGACGGAAGCCGACGCCCTGGACCGTCCCCTCGACCCTCGCCCGCACCCGCCTCACGCCACGAGCTCCCTGAGCACGTGGTACGCGCTGGCCTGCGCCTCCTGGATCCGCGGGATGTGCTCCGAGCGGGTGACGACGACGTGGTCGGCCAGGCCCTCCGCCGCCACCTTCCCGCCGCCGTAGCCGACGCACGCGATCGTCATCAGGCCGCGCTTGCGCGCCTCCACCAGCGCCGCGATCACGCTGCCCGAGTTGCCGCTCGTCGAGAGCGCGATCAGCGCGTCGCCGGGCCCGCCGTAGGCGATCACCTGGCGCGAGAAGATCGCGTCGGTCCCGATGTCGTTTGCGAGCGCGGTGATGATCGCCGGGTCCTCGGTGAGGTCGAGCGCCCGCCGCGCCGGCCAGCCCTGGGGCGCGGCGTGGAAGTCGGCG
>DASWQM010000289.1:0-21858 GCA_036403675.1 Solirubrobacteraceae bacterium
GCTCGTGCTCGCCGAGCGGGCGGCGCTGCCGCCGGCGCTGGCGCGGCTCGGCGCCCGGGCCGGGACGCCGCTGCGCGGCGCCGTTTCGGCGGCGGGGGGATCGGCGCTCGTCCGCGGCGCGCGCGGCCGTGCCCTGCGCGCGGGCGGCGGCGCGCTCGCGTACGCGACGCGCAACCCGGGGCGGGTGCTGGCGATCGGGCTCGCGGTCGCCGCGGTGGGCTGGGCGCTCGACACGCGCACGCGCGTGGAGTCCGACATCCAGAAGCTCGTGCCGCAGGACCTGCCGGCGCTGCGCGACCTCGATGCGCTGCAGCGCTCGACGGGCGTCGGTGGCGAGGTCGACGTCGTCATCGAGGGCGCGGACCTCACGCGCCCGCAGGTGCTCGGCTGGATGATCGGCTACCAGTCGGGCGTGCTGAAGCGCTACGGCTACAGCGCGACCCGCGGCTGCGGGCGCGCTGAGATCTGCCCGGCGTTCTCGCTGCCCGACCTCTTCACGACGCCCGGCTCGCGCGCGAGCGCCGCCCAGATCACGAGCCTGCTCGACGCGGTGCCCGCGTACTTCTCCTCGTCGGTCATCACGGCTGACCGCCGAACCGCCACGCTCGCGTTCGGCATCCGCCTCATGCGCCTGGACCGCCAGAAGCAGGTGATCGACGAGCTGCGCGCGCGCCTCGCCGGCGGACGGCCGCCCGGCGTCAGGGCGGCGGTCGCGGGGCTGCCGGTGCTCGCCGCCGACGCCAACGCGGCGGTCTCCTCGAACGGCCGCCGGCTGCTGACGCTCGTGGCCGGCCTGCTGGCGGTCGCGCTCGTGCTGCTCGTCGCGCTGCGCGGCGTTGCCCGCGCGCTCGTCCCGCTCGTCCCGATCGCGCTGGCGACGGGCTGGTCGGCGCTCGTGCTCTTCGCCCTGCGGATCCCGCTGAACCCGATGTCGGTGACGCTCGGCGCGCTCGTCGTCGCGATCGCGACGGAGTTCAGCGTGCTGCTGTCCGAGCGCTACCGCCAGGAGCGCCAGGCAGGCCACGATCCACGCTCCGCGCTCGCGCGCACGTACCGCTCGACCGGCGCGGCCGTGCTGGCCTCGGGCACGACGGCGATCGCCGGCTTCGCCGTGCTCGTCGTCTCCGACATCCGCATGCTGCGCGACTTCGGCTTCGTCACGGTCATCGATCTCACGGTGTCGCTGCTCGGGGTGCTCGTCGTGTTGCCGGCGGTGCTGCTGCTCGCCGAGCGGCGTGCCGCGCCGGCCCGCGCGACGCTACGGGGACGGCGCGTGGCGCTGCATCGATGAGCGAGCGGCCGCTCGCTCACGCCGGCGGCTACGGCTGGCTGCTCGGCCTCGCCGCCCTCGTCGCGATCGGCTACGTCGTCCTCAACGGTGCACGCACGGAGGGTCCGGGCGCGGGTGGCCTTCCCGCCGGGGCGCAGCTGCCGCCCTTCGCCGCGCCGCTCGTGGGCGCAGACTGCGAGGACCCCGCCGCTCCCTGCGACGCCAACGTGGCGACGCGGGCGGGGCAGGGGAGCGCCGGCAGCCGGCCGGCCTGCGAGGTCCGCGGCCCGCGGGTCCTCAACGTCTGCGAGCTCACCGAGCGCGGGCCGCTCGTGCTCGCGTTCCTCGCGACGCGGGGCGGCGACTGCGCGAACGAGCTCGACCGGCTCGACCGCGCCGCGCGGCGCCATCCCGGCGTGCGGGTCGCGGCCGTGGGAATCCGCGGCGACCTCCGCGAGCTGCGGGCGATCGTACGCCGCCACCGCTGGCGCTTCCCCGTCGCATGGGACCGCGACGGGATCCTCGCCAACCTCTACGGCGTCGCCGTCTGCCCCCACATCACGTACGCCCGCTGGCGCGGCCGGGCGCAGAGCACGAGCCTCGGAGCGGCCTCGGACCGCGAGCTCGACCGCCGGATCGACGCGGCGGTCGTCGCGTCGCGGCGAGCGGGCTGGACGCCGCCGCGGTAGCGCCGCCGCACGGTGGGGCGCCCCCCGGCGCCCCACCGCCCGGCACCTGCGTCAGATCATGGTCGCCAGCGCGCGGCGCTGGCGGTCGGTCATCGATCCGACCGTCTTGGTCTCGGGCATCCCGATCTCAGCGAGGAACTTGCGACAGCGTGTCGCGCCCCAGCGGTGCTGGCTCACGAGCAGCTCCGCAATGGTCATGCTGGCCGCCTCCCAAGGGCACATCAGAATGACCTCCCCCGCGGTGACCGCCCCCTCGGATACGCGACGCTTGAGCTCGGCGCGTGCGAGCCGGACCTCGTTGGCACGCTGAAGTGCCTGCATGTGTTGCGGCGCAGGGGCAATCGTCGCTGACGCGTCGTGCATGGAACCTCCCAGGCTGCCTCGTCCGTGCGACGGCAGCAGGTCTTGTATTGAGCTGTGACAAGCGCGTGCGCGACGGGCCCCCTACCGAGTTCACAGACCACCGGGATCCGAAGTGCTGCCCGCGTGGAACCAGCGTCTCTGCGTCTCTCCCGACACGCTTGGTAAGCGCTTGGCGAAGGTATGTGAGGGGCCTTTCTCGGTCAACGGAGGCCCGCCCAAAGCCACCGCTCTGAGCGATGTTTTTCTGCCGTCATCGCTTTGTGAAGCTTTGGACAAGCCTCAGCCGGGCAGCGGGCCGTGCTCGGCCTCGAACTGCGCCTTCACGGTGGCGAACGCGTCGAGCGCGCGATCGAGCGTGGGGCGCTCGTGCGTCGCCATGACGCTCGTGCGCAGCAGCGCCCCTCCGGGGGGCACCGCCGGATGGATCGCGACGTTCACGAAGACCCCGGCGTCGTAGAGCGCGCGCCAGAGCAGGACCGCCTTCCAGTCGTCGCCGACGATGACCGGCACGACCGGAGTCATGTGGTCGCCCTCGTGCTCGACGACCTTGAAGCCGCGCTCCTTGAGCCCCGCGTGCAGGTATGCGGCGTTGTCGAGCACGCGCGCGAGCAGCGGCGGGCCGTCCTCGGAGCGCACGACCCGGACGGCCGCGAGCGCCGCCCCGATGGCGGCCGGCACGCCGGCCGCGGTGAAGAGGAAGGCGCGGCTCTGCACGCGCAGGTAGTCGACGACCTCGTGGCTTCCGGCGATGAAGCCGCCGCAGCTCGCGAGGCTCTTGGAGAAGGTCCCCATCCGCAGGTCGACGCGATCCTCGACGCCGAGCAGCTCCGCCGTCCCGGCGCCGCGGGCGCCGAGGACGCCGGCCGCGTGCGCCTCGTCGACCATGAGCCGCGCGCCGAACTGCGCGCACAGCTCCGTGATCTGCACGAGCGGGGCGACGTCGCCCTCCATCGAGAAGACGCCGTCGACGACGACGAGGATCCCGCCGCCGTCTGCGGCCGCCTTCTCGAGCGTGCGCCGCAGCTTGTCGACGCGGTTGTGGCGGAAGACTCGCAGCTTCGCGCGACTGAGCAGGCAGCCGTCGAGGATCGAGGCGTGGTCGCCGGAGTCGGCGACGACGGTATCGCCTGGCGCCAGGAGCGTCCCGAGCGCGGCGAGGTTCGCCTGGTGGCCCGTCGTGAAGACGATCGCCTCCTCGGTGCCCATCCACTCGGCGATCTCCTGCTCGAGCTCGTGATGCAGCGCGATCGTCCCGTTCATGAGCCGCGAGCCGGTGAGGCCGGTCCCGTATTGGTCGAGCGCCGCCTGGGCGCCCTGGACGACGCGCTCGTCGCCGGTGAGTCCAAGGTAGTTGTTGGAGCCCAGCATGATCCGCGACGCGCCCTCCATCTCGACGACGGGGCCGGCCGCACCCTCGAGCGTGCGGAAGAACGGCATCAGGCCGGTCTCGCGCGCAGCGCGCAGCTGGTCGGCGCGGTCGTGTCCGCGGACCTTCGCGAAGACGTCGTGTGTCAGGGAAGCCATGTAGCGTGCGCCGGGTGCCAGTGGACGTGCGGGCCGTCTCGTCGCGGCGGGATCTGCGGGAGTTCATCGAGCTCCCGTTCCGGCTGCACTCTACCTCGCCGCAATGGGTGCCTCCGCTGCGCCTCGAGCGGCGCACGTTCCACAGCCGCCGCATGAACGCGTACTTCAAGCACGCCGGCGCGCAGGAGTTCCTCGCCCGCCGCGACGGCCGCGTCGTCGGGCGCATCAGCGCGCAGGTCGATCGCGCCTACGACGACCAGCACGGCCCCGGCACCGGGATGTTCGGCTTCGTGGAGCTCGAGGACGATCCGGAGGTCGCGACCGCGCTGCTCGACGCCGCCCGCGGCTGGCTGGCCGAGCGCGGACGCCGCCACATGATCGGCCCGATGGACTACACGATGAACGACGAGTGCGGGGTGCTCATCGAGGGCTTCGAGCGCGAGCCGATGCTCAAGCAGCCCTGGCATCCGCCGTACTACCAGCGGCGCTGCGAGGAGGCGGGGCTCGACAAGGCGATCGATCTGCTCATGTGGGAGCTCGTCATCGACGACCGCGAGAAGATCCTCCCGATCATCTTCGAGCTCGCCGAGCAGTCCGAGACCAAGCACGGCATCGAGCTTCGCCACATGCGCCGCCGCGACCTGCCGAAGGACATCAAGGTCTTCGGCGAGGTCTACAACGCCGCCTGGAAGGACAACTGGGGCTTCGTGCCCTACTCGGACTCGGACCTCAAGCACCTCGCCGAGGAGATGCAGCTCGTCTTCGACCGCAACTGGTTCATGGTGGCCCAGAAGGACGGCGAGACGATCGGGACCGCGATCACGCTGCCCGACGTCAACCAGGCGCTCAAGCGGATGAACGGGCGCCTGCTGCCGCTCGGCTGGTGGCACTTCCTGCGCAAGGGCTCGTACATCGACCGCGTGCGCGTCGGCTTCCTCGGCGTCAAGCCCGAGTACCAGCACACGGGCGCGGCGGCGCGCTTCTACGTCGAGCACTTCGACATGGCAAGGAAGACGCCTCAGAAATGGGGTGAGATGGGCTGGATCCTCGAGACCAACCGGTCTATGAACCGCGGCATGGAAGCGATGGGGGGGCGGGTCGTCAAGCGCTACCGCGTCTACGAATCGAGGTTCTGAATGCAAGCGTCAGCGTTTCGCCTCACCCGTCCGCGGCTGGTGCCGTCGGTCCTCGCGTCCGACGGCGTCTGGCTGCGGTCCTCGCGCTGGGACCTGGCGTTCCTCATCCTCAGCGCGGCACTCGTGCCGATCCCGCTGCTCATGTACCACGGGCTCGGCGTCTCGCAGACCGCCGTGAACCTCATCGTCGCGGGACTCGTCGGCGGCCCGCACCTGTACTCGACGTTCACGTACACGTTCATGGAGCCCAACTACCGCCGCCGTCACCGGCGCTTCCTCGCGGCGTCGCTCGCGCTGCCGGTGATCGTGACGGCCTTGGCGTTCGTGAACCTCCAGGTCCTCTTGACGGTCTTCTTCATGTGGGCCTCGATCCACGTGCTGCACCAGATCACGTACATCAACGACTGCTACGTCGCCAAGGGACCGGTGCGGCGGCCGCGGCGCGAGCGGATCGTCGACTACGGCGTGGTCTTCCTGTGCCTCTATCCGATCGCGACGCCACAGATCCTCCACGGCTCCTTCCAGCTTGGCGGCACCCAGCTCTACGTCCCTGCGTGGGCCTCGAGCGGATTCGTCGCCGACGCGCAGATCGTCGGCGTGGCGACGCTCTTCGGCACGTTCTTCGTGCTCTGGGTCGCCAAGACGCTGCGCGACTGGTGGGCGGGCACGCTGCTCGTGCCGAGCGTGCTCCTCATCGGGCTGACGATCGGCGTCGGCTTCACGCTCCCGCTCTTTCCGAACATCGACGTCGCCTTCCAGGGCTTCAACGTCTGGCACTCCCTTCAGTATCTGGGGCTCGTGTGGTACCTGATGGCGATGCGCAAGGAGCGCGGAGAGATCGACAACCACTTCGTCGCCGAGATGAACGGGCCCGACCGGCCCTGGCGCTTCTACGCACTGGCCGTGTTGCTGACCGCGCTAGCGGGCATGCTCGTCCTCGCGATCCACGGCCTGCTCGGGGTCGACCTGCAGAAGGCCTACTACATCGTCATCCTTTCCACCTTGCTCCAGCACTACTACCTCGACCACCTGCAGTTCACGAAGCTCGGCGACATGCTGGGCACGGGCGAGCGACTGCTCGCCGGACGCGTGGGTGGCGCATGAGCGACGAGCGGCGCGAGGTCTTCGACGGCGCCGAGGTGATCGACGCCATGCCGATCCTGTCCGAGAACGGGCGCCACGTCGCGCCGCTGCGCCCCGCGGGCGTGCTCACGCCCGCGGCCGTGCAGACGGCCGCCGTCGTGGGTGCGAGCGTCGTCGCCGGCGCGGCCGCGGTGGCGATCGTCCACCGGCGCAAGGCGCGCCGGCTCGCCCGCCGGCGGCGGCGGATGCTCGGTTCCGTGCTCGCGAGCCGCTCGTTCCTCGTCGACGTCCACGTCCTCGGCGACCGCAAGTAGCGAGAACTCGCGGCGCGGCCGTCCTGCTCGCCGCGTAGGTTTGCGGCGAGTGGTCGAGCTGCGCGTCGAAGTCGTGCCCCGGTGGTCGTTTCGCCTCCCGGGGCACAGCGGTCGCGACGGGGTGCTGCGCTGTCGCGGCGGCGTGCTCGAGCGCCTGCTGCACGTCGACGGGCGCCCGGCGATCGTTCGCGTCGCGCAGCTGGCCGAGCGGCGCGTGCTGTTCGGCGCCTGGGCGCACGATCGTGCGGACGCCCGGCGCGCGATCGCGCGGATGCGCTTCGCCCTCGGCGTCGACGACGACCTGCGCCCGTTCTACGAGCGCCACCGCGACGACCCGCTCGTCGGGCCCTCGCTGCGGCGCATGCCGTGGTTGCGCCTGACGCGCCGTCCGGTCGCCTTCGAGGCACTCGCGTGGGCGGTCTGCGAGCAGCTCATCGAGTCGCGCCGCGCGGCGGCGATCCAGGCGCGGATCGTGCGCGGCCTCGGCCCGCGCTGCCCCGACAGCGGGCTGCGCGACGTGCCCTCGGCGGCTGCGCTCGCGGGCTGTGCGCCGGCGCGGCTGGAGGCCTGCGATCTCTCGGCGCGTCGCGCGATCGCGCTCGTGCGCGCCGCGCGGGAGGTCGCCGCGGACCGGATCGACCTCGACGGCTCCGACCACGAGCGCGCCTGGCGGCGCCTGCTCGCGATTCCCACGATCGGGCGCTGGACGGTCGAGATCCTCGCCGTCCACGGCCAGGGGCGCTACGACGTGGTCCCCGCCGGCGACCTGAACTACCTCAAGCTCGTCGGCCGCTGGCAGTCCGGCGGCGATCCCTTCGCGCGCGCCGACGAGGCCGACGTGCGCGCGGTCTTCGAGCGCTACGGGGAGTGGCGGGGGCTGGCCGCCGCGCACGCGCTGCACGCGCCGGCACCGGCGCTCGGCGTGGCGGCGTAACCGCGGTTGAGCCCGCGGTCACGATCTCATAACCGCGGCGGTGGCTGGGGCGGCGAGGGTCCCGGCATCTTCAAGGATTCGGAGGAAGCCGTGAACAAGGTCACTTGGATCGGTGTCGCCGCGGCGACGCTGACATTGATGGTCGGCCCCGCCGCGATGGCCGCCGCGCCGCCGCCGATGGACGTCGGTCCGGCGACGACGCAGACGCTGGCGGTCTACGGCGACGCGCCGTACGGCATCAGTTCCACCGACAACAGCCAGACCCTCGCCACGCCGGCGTTCATCGATTCGATCAACGGCGACGCCGACGTCCAGACCGTCATGCACGTCGGCGACATCCACTCCGGCAAGCAGTTCTGCACCCAGGCCTACGACCAGACCGTGTTCGACCTGTGGACGCAGTTCAAGGACCCGCTCGTCTACACGCCCGGCGACAACGAGTGGACCGACTGCCACAAGCCTGGCGAGGGCGGCGGGCTGACCGACCCGGCCGGCAATCCCGTCGACTACGCCAACGGCGACCCGATCGCGAACCTCGCGCTCATCCGCTCGATCTTCTTCCCCCACCCGGGTGTCACGCTCGGGATGAACAAGAAGCTCGTGCTCTCACAGGCGACGTGGGCGCGCTTCTTCGATCGCACGAACGCCGCGGACGCGCAGTTCGTCGAGAACGTCATCTTCGTCCAGGGCCGCACGCTGTTCGTGACGATCAACCTGCCGGGCGGCTCGAACAACGACAACGACGTGTGGTACGGCGCGCCGACGCAGAGCGTCGCGCAGATGAACGAGATCCGTGAACGCACCGGCGCCGACCTGCGCTGGCTGGACCTCGCGTTTGCGATCGCCGGGGCGGACCGGAGGATCGGGTCGATCGTCATCGGCGCGCAGGCCGACATGTGGGATCCCGAGAAGGGCGCCGCGCACCAGTCCGGCTTCGAACCGGTCGTGAAGAGCATCGCCGCCCACGTCACCGCGTTCAAGAAGCCGGTCCTCATGTTCAACGGCGACTCGCACGTCTACCAGTCTCGCAATCCGCTGGTGCGCCTCGATCCCCTCCCTCCCGAGGGGGATCCCGTGTACGACACGCATCCGGGCTACGACCGGGATCCGCTCCACTACGACGTGTCCAACTTCCACCGCATCGTGGTGCACGGCAGCACGACGCCGTTGGAGTGGCTGAAGCTGACGATCGACCCGTCCGCCAGCAACGACCGGAGGTCCGGCACGTCGTTCGGCCCGTTCAGCTGGGAGCGGAAGATCCGGCCCTGACTCAGGGGGCGAGGTCGGCGACCGCCGCGGCGATCGTCTGCGGGTTCGCGGGGACCGGGATGCCGGCGACGAGCACCGTCGGCGTCCCGCCGACCCCGCGCTCGGCCGCGAGCTCGGTCACGAAGCGGACCCATGGCTGGTAGGTGCCGCTGAAGACGGCGTCGGCGAAGCGCGGGTCGTCGATGCCGACCGAGCGGCCGAGCTCGACGAGCTCCTCGTCGTCGAGGCCCGGGCCGCCCTCTTCGGGCTGGTTGGCGAACAGCGCGTCCTTGTAGGGGACGAACATGTCGGCGTCGGAGGCCGCGGCGGCTGCGCCGGCGGCGCGCGTCGAGTAGCCGCCGGGGACCGACAGCCGGTCGAGGAAGCCCAGTGGGTGGTAGGCGATCGTGACGATGTACTCGTCGACGAGGCGCTTGAGCAGGCCTCCGGAGCGCTCCTCGAACTGCCGGCAGAACGGGCAGAGGAAGTCGATGAAGGCGTCGATCGGAACGGGGCCGCTGCCGACGACGATCCCGTCGCCGCTGGGCGTCGCGTGTGCGGGAACCGCGACGTTGTCCGGTATGGCTGGATGTGCTCGCGCGCTCATGAGGCGGCCGGTAGGCCGTGCCCCCGGGCGGGCAACCCGGTACCCGCTCGAGGTCGGGCAAAACGCCCGCACAGCGCGCTCTTCTGAGCCAGAGTTGGCTCTCCGCCGGAGCTAGAATTGGAGCATGACACTCACCACCACCGGCATGGTGCCGCTCGGGTACGGGAAGTTCGTCCGTGCCGACGAGATCGTCGCGCTGGTTCCAATCGAAGATGGCGATCGTGGCGACGGCCGGCGGACGTACGTGCACACCGAGGGCCTGCTCGAGCCGCTTGTCGCCTCGCGGTCGGAGAGGGCGATCCTCGCCGACATGGAGAAGGCGCTGACGGCGCCCGACGCTCCGCACCGCTTCCGCCTGTTCTCCCGCCGCGTGCCGCACGAGCCGCGGCGGCGCCCGGCGGCGTAAACGCCGACTCAGAGCGCGCGGGCCCAGGCCGCGATCTCGTTGGCGAGCAGCGTTCCCGCCCGGGAGACGATGTCGTTGTGTCCGACGCCGGGCACGATGCGCAGGCGCTTCGGACCGGGCGCGGCGTCGAACAGGGCCCTGCCCTGCTCGACGGGCACGATCGCGTCGTCCTCTCCGTGCAGGACGAGCAACGGGGCGCGCAGCCCGGCGATCAGGCGCAGGCTCGGGTACGCGTCGGGGACGAGCGGCGCCGGCAGCAGCCCGTAGTGCACCCGCGCCATGTCGCGGACGCTCGTGAACGCTGACAGCAGGACCAGGCCCGCGGGCGGGTGCGCGAGCGCGAGCTCGAGCGCGACGGCGCCGCCGAGCGACTCGCCGAGGTACAGCACGCGCGAGGCGTCGACGTCGGGCTGGCCCAGCAGGCATCCGAGCGCGGCGCGGGCGTCGCGATAGGTCCCCTGCTCGCCGGGCGAGCCGCTGCTCTGCCCGTAGCCGCGGTAGTCGAAGAGCAGCACGTCGAAGCCCGCTGCCGTCAGGACGGCGGCGTGCAGGACCCGGTCGCCGACGTTGCCCGCGTTGCCGTGGCAGAGCAGAACGTGCCCGAGCGCAACCGCGCGCCGCTTCGCCCACCAGCCGTGCAGGCGCTCGCCGTCCGCGGTCTCGAACTCGACGTCGACGTGGGCGAGGCCGGCGTCCGCCGGCGACTGCTCGATCGTCCGCGACGGGAAGTACAGCAACGCGTTGAGCAGCGGACGCATCATGTGCCGGTGCGGGTCACAGTGATGTTAAAGGGCGAACGCGCGACATTGGGTAGTCCCCGTCCATGACCGAGCCACGTGACGCCCCACGAGTCCCTCCGCTCCCGAGCCTGCCGGACCTCGACATCCCGCCACCCAGTGACGTACTGAAAAGTGTGCCATCGAGGGAAGACGTCGTCGATGGTGTCCAATCGGTCGAGGAGATCGTGGCGGCGCAGCAGAGCGTGGAGGAGCTGCTTCGGCGGGAGGGCTGAGCGCGACGCGCCGAGGCCCGGCGCCGAGAACGTGTTCACCTGCAACATGAAGTCGCCAGAGCCCCGCGACGGCGGAGAAGTCGCCAACGGCGGCTGGGCGGGGCGCCGTGCCCCCGCAGGGAGCAGCTGCGCGCCGACCTCCCGCCCGGCCTGCGCGTCTACACGATCAGCATGGACCTGCCCTTCGCCCAGGCTCGCCGGCGCGGCGCCGAGGGCGTCGCGCACGAGGCGCTGTCCGCGCATGCCGACGAGCAGTTCGGCCGCGACTACGGCGTACGCTACCGCGCCGCGTCGTCGGGCTCGTCGACGGCGCCCGCGGGATCGTCCTCGGTGCTTGCGGTGTCCTCCCAGTCGCCGGCGACGTCGCCGAGCGGCTCATCGGCGTCCGGATCGGCGTACTGGCGGGTCACCTCGGCCTTCTTCTTCGCCTCGTCGGTGTGCCCTGCAAGCTCGTCCAGACCGGCCTGCATGCGGTCGGCCTCCTCGGCCATCTCCTCCTGCGTCTGCTTCAGCGATCGCTCGTTGCTGTCCGGAGTCATCCGATCCCTTTGCCCGCCGGGACAGCGTCCGAAGCGCGCACGCCTATCGTGCGAGCTCGCCGACGTGGGCCTCGCTCGTCGTGCGCTGCGCGACGTGGACGCCCGCCGCGCCGCGCCAGGCCGCCAAACGCGCGAGCGCCCGCTCGATCGCCCGCTCGATCGCGGGCGTGTGACGGACGCCGGACTCGTGGTAGAGGGCGTTGACGCGCAGCAGGTTCGCGTCGCGGTCGAGCGCCGCGTCGGCACGGGCGACAAGCCGCTCGCGGTGCAGGATCGGCAGGACGTAGTAGCCCCAGCGCCGCCGCGCCGCCGGCACGTAGATCTCGAGGCGGTGGTCGAAGCCGAAGAGCTCGGCCGTGCGGGCGCGGTCGCAGAGGAGGTTGTCGAACGGCGACAGCGCCACCGTCCGCGCGCCCGGCGCGAGGTCCGCCAGGCCTTCGAGGTCGGCGACCGCCGCGTACCACTCGCCGCGCAGGCCCTGCACCTGCACGCGCTCGAGCGCGCCGGCAGCGGTGAGCGCCGCGAGCGTCTCCGGCAGGCGCGGGTAGCGGCGGCGCAGGAAGTGCGCGCGCACGTGCGCCGGGCGGGCGACGCCGAGCATCCGCACGGCCCGCAGCACGGCGGCGCGCTCGGCGTCGTCGTCGCCGAGCGTCGTCGCGGGCGCCTCCGGTGGCAGGCAGCGCTCGAAGACGTCCCACAGCCGCTCGCCCGCCTCGCGCCGCGCGACGCCGATCCGGCCGGTGAGCCACAGCAGGTGCAGCAGCCGGCCGATCGTCTGGCGCTCGGAGACCTCGTCGGTCCACCATCCGTGGCGCCACGGCTCAGCCGAGCGGTCCTCGAGCTCGCGGGCGCGCAGCGGCCCGCGGTCGCGCAGCTCGGCGACGAGCTCGTCGCAGAACTCGGCGTTGGCGGTGAGGAACTCGCGGGCGCGCGCCGCGCGCGTCGTCGGCGCGTCGAGGTAGGTCCGCATCGCCCAGCGGTGCAGCGGCAGGTCGGCGGTGGCGACGAGCGACGCCTCGTGCGCCCAGGCGTCGAAGAGGGTACGCCGCTCGTAGGCCGCCCGCTCCAGCGCCGCCTCGCGCAGCGGCCCCAGGCGTGCGAACAGCACGAGCAGCGGGCTGCGCGCGACCGCGCTGACCGGGTCCAGCTGCAGGCAGCCGATCCGCTCGGCGACCGCCGCGACGGCGTCCGGCCCGGCGCCGCCGCGCGGCAGCGCGGCGGCCAGTCCCTGCGCGTGCAAGGCCAGCCGCCGCGCGTGGCGCAGCGAGACGATGCGGGTGCTCAGACGCCCTCGCCCGGCAGGAACTCGTTCGTGAACGCCCGCTGCGCCGTGTCGCTGCTCGGGATGAGGCCGTTCGCACTCATCCACGTCGCGTAGCGCTGCCACTGCGCCGGGTCCTGGAAGCCGAACGGGCGCTTGCGGTCGGTCGGGAAGAAGACCGGGAGCGTGGCCTGGACCTGCGCGCGCTGCAGGCCGCGCTTGAGGTCGGGATTGGCCTTCACGAGCGCGTCGACGCCGGTGTCGATGTTCGCCCGCAGCCGCTGGTGGCCGCGCGCGAGCGCGCGCATGAACCGGCGTAGGAGCGCGCCGCGGGTGCGCACGTCCTGCTCGCGGGCGACGATCACGAGCTCGTCGTACGTCGGAACGCCGACCTGGTCCATCCGCAGGATCTGCGGGTCGCGGTGCTGCCTGGCGAGCTCGACACCCTCGACGTTCCAGAACATCCCCAGCACCGCGTCGACGCGCTTGGCCACGAGCGCGGGCACGAGGTTGTAGCCCACGTTGATCGATCGTATGCGGCTCGCGTCGATGCCGGCGCGGCGGGCGATCGTCTGCAGGTAGGCGTCCTGGTAGGGGATGCCGGCCGTCCCCACCTTCTTGTCCTCGAGCTGTCCGGGCTCGCGGATCGCCTTGTGCCCGAGCGAGATCAGCGACGTCAGCGGCGCCTGCACGAGGGCGCCGATCGACACGAGCTTGGCGCCCTTGGCTCGCGCGAGCAGCAGCTCGGGCTCATAGGAGATCGCGAGGTCGGCGCGGCCGGCCGCGAGGAGCTTCAGCGGGGCCGCCGGGTCCGAGGGCGTGCGCGGGCGCACGTCGAGGCCCGCCGCCGCGAACTCGCCGGTGCCGATCGCCGTGTAGAGGCCGGCGTGGTCGGCGTTGGGAAGGTAGTCCAGGACGAGGTCGACGGGCTCGGTCGCGCCGGCGCGGGCGGCCGGCTCCTTGCGCTCTCCGCAGGCGGCAAGGCCGAGGACGAGCAGGACGGCGAGCACGGCGGTCACGGCGCGGTGGATCACGGCGCGGTTCCTCTCGGTTGGGCGGACCAGGGCAGCAGACGGCGCTCGGCGAGCGCGAGCAGCCAGAACAGCAGCACGGCGAAGGCGCACAGCACCAGCACGGCAGCGTACGCGCGCGCGGTCTCCAGCTGCGGCAGGGCGCGCAGGAAGAGATTGCCGAGCCCGTTCTCGGAGCCCGCCTGCTCGGCGAGCACCGCCGCGATCGTCGCGACCGCGACGCTGAGCTTCGCGCCGGTGAGGAGCCCCGGCAGCGCGGCCGGCGCCTCGACGATGCGGAACGTCTGCCAGCGCGTCGCCCCGAAGCTGCGCATGAGCTTGCGCAGGTCGGCCTCGACGCGCCCGAGCGCGTCGAGCGTCGGGACGACGATCGGAAAGAAGCAGACGAGCGCGATGATCGCGATCTTCGGGGTCAGGCTGAAGCCGAACCAGACGACGAGCAGCGGCGCGACGATCGGGATCGGCAGCGTCTGCGAGCCGACGAGCAGCGGGTACAGGCCGCGCCGCACCGGCGGCGAGAAATGCAGCGCGAGCGCGCACGCGAGACCGAGCGCGACCGCCGCGACGATGCCGATCCCGATCTCGCCGGCCGTGACGGTGAAGTTGCTCCACAGCAGCGCGCGATCGTCGACGAGCGCGGTCGCGACCGCGCTCGGCGGCGGCAGCACGAACTGCTCGATGCCGCTGAGCCGCGCGTAGGCCTCCCAGCCGCCGACGACCGTGAGCAGGATGAGCAGGGCGCTCACGGTCGCGCGCCGAGCGCCGCGAGCGCCCGCGCCCGCAGCGCGACGAGCTGCGGATCGGTGCGCCGGCGCGGGCGCGGCGCGCCGACGTCGAGCGTCGCCACGACCCGGCCCGGCCGCGGGGAGAGCACCACGAGCCGGTCCGCGAGGACGATCGCCTCCTCGACGTCGTGCGTCACCATGACGACCGTGCGCGGGCCCGCCCGCAGCGCGCCCGCGAGCCAGTCCTGCATCTCCGAGCGCGTGAGCGCGTCGAGCGACGCGAAGGGCTCGTCGAGGCAGAGCACCGGCCGCCCGGCGAGGAGCGTGCGCGCGAAGGCGACGCGCTGGCGCATCCCGCCCGACAGCTCGTGCGGACGCGCGCGCTCGAAGCCCGCCAGGCCGAAGTCGCGCAGCAGCGCCCCCGCGCGCCCGCGCGCTTCCTCCCGCGCGACGCCCCCGATGCGCAGCGCGAGCGCCGCGTTGTCGACGGCGCTCGCCCACGGCAGCAGGAGGTCGCGCTGGGCCATGAGCGCCGCCGGGGCCGCCTCGATCGCGCCCGCGTCGGGGGCGATGAGCCCGCAGACGAGCTCGAGGAGCGTCGTCTTGCCGCAGCCGCTCGGGCCCACGACCGCGACGAACTCGCCCGGCTCGGCGTCCAGCGAGAGGCCGCTCAGCGCGGTCACCGGCGCCGCCCCACGCCGCGCCGGCGCGAACGTCTTGGCGACGTCGCGGACGCGGACTGCGGCGACCCGGTCGCGCCCGGCCGGCGCGGCCGCGGCCGGCGATCTCATCCGCGTCTGCATCGCCCAGCGAGGCTACTGGGCTGCGGCGCGTCGACCGCTGGGCGGCTCAGCGCTTCGTGCGGGAGATCGCGCGCTCGAGCTGGTCCTTGGTCATCTTCGAGCGGCCGTCGATGCCGAGCTGGCGTGCCTCGTTGTAGAGCTGGTCGCGCGTCGGTCCCTTCGGCCGGTTCGTGCCCGACCGCAGACCGCCGCGGCGGCCGGAGGAGATGTCCTGCACCGACGTCCGCGAGCGCGTGCGCGACTCGCCCGCGCGGGCGCGCTCCTTGTTCACCGTCCGGGCGGCGATCTCCTCGGCTTCGTCCTCGGAGCGGCCCTGCTCGAGCTCGCTCTCCTTGATGTGCTCGTACTGACGGCCCCGCTTGGAGCCCTTGGCGACGCCGCGTGGTGGCATGGCTCGCTCCTCTCGTCGATGTCCGCTAGCCCACATACCCGTTACCGGTGCATGTGTCCCGCGGTCGCCTTGGGAGCTATCCCACTTGGTCTCGCACGATCGGCGGTGCGCGGCGCGACCTGCTCGGGCTCGACGGCGGCGGTGACCTGAAACGCGTCGCACAGCGTGCGGAAGCTCACCGGCGGCTTCGGGTCGGCGACGTCAGCGGCGCCGCCCGCGCACGACGTACAGCTCCTCCTCGTCCTCGGGTCCGAGCAGACCGCGGGCGCGCAGCGCGGTGGCGCGCGCGGACATGAGCGGGCCGAGCGGGCCGCGGCGTCGCGCGACGACGTCCGCGTGCAGGCCTCCGGCCTCGAGCGCCTCGAGCGTCCGCGCCAGGCCGCTGACGGAGGACTGCATGAGCAGCACCGTCCCGCGCGGGCGCAGGTGATAGCCGATCTGGGCGCAGATGCGATCCAGCACGGTCCTGCCGTCACTGCCGCCCTCCCACGCGCGCGCCGGTCCGCGGGTCGGCAGCCGGCGGCCCGGCCGCGCATCGCGCGACGGCAGGTAGGGCGGGTTGGAGACGACGTAGTCGAAGCGCCGGTCGCGCACCGGGGCGAAGAGGTCGCCGTGCAGCGCTTCGACGTGGGCCCCGTTGAGCCGCGCGTTCATCCACGCGCACGCGAGCGCGCGACGCGAGACGTCGACGGCGACCACGCTGCGCGCGCCGCCGCGCGCGGCGGCGATCGCGATCGCGCCGGTGCCGGTGCCCAGCTCCAGCACGTCGGCGCCCTCCAGCCCCGCCTGGGCGGTGAGCACGTCCGCGAGCATCCACGTGTCGCTCCGCGGTGCGAAGACGCCGGGGCACGTGATGATTCGCACGCCGCGGGTATGCCGTGCCGGGCACCGGCGCAAACCTGAAAATTTGACCATCCGCGAGCCGCCCATCGATCCGCCCGCGCCGGAGCCGGCCGCCGCGGGGGCGCGTGCGCTGTTCGAGCGGTCGCGGCCGTGCACGATCGGCCTCGAGGAGGAGCTCATGCTCCTGCATCCGCGGACGCTCGACCTCGAACCGTGCGCCGGCCGTACGCTCGAGGCACTCGCCGCGGACGCGCGCTTCAAGCGCGAGCTCCCCGCCGCGCAGCTGGAGAGCATCTGCGCGCCGGTGTCGACGGTGGCCGAGGCCGCCCGGCGGCTGCGCGCCGCGCGCCGCGACCTCGCGACCGCGCTCGACGGCGGCGCGCTCGCCGCCGGCGCCGGCGCCCATCCGTTCGCCGCCGCGCTCGGGGAGCTCAACGACGGGCCGCGCTACGACGCGCTCGCCGCGGAGTTCGCGAGCGTCGCGCGCCGCCAGCTCGTCTTCGGCCTGCACGTCCACGTCGCCGTCGGCGGCGCCGAGCGCGCGGTCGCGGTGCACGACGCGCTGCGGTCCTATCTCCCCGATCTCGCCGCGCTCGGCGCCAACGCGCCCTTCTACGAGGGTCGTGACAGCGGCCTGGCCTCGGTGCGGCCGATGATTTCCGGCATGCTCCCGCGCCAGGGAGTGCCGCCCGCGCTCGGGAGCTGGGAGGGCTTCGAGGCCGCGCTGCGCTGGGGAGCGCAGGCCGGCGCGCTGCCCGACGTGCGCCGCTGGTGGTGGGAGCTGCGGCTGCACCCGCTGCTCGGCACGATCGAGGTGCGCGTCGTGGACACGCAGACGACGATCGGCGAGACCGCGGCTCTCGCGGCGGTCGTCCACGCGCTCGTCGGCTGGCTGGCGGCACGCCACGCCGCCGGCGAGCGGCTCGCCGTCGCGCCGACGTGGCGGATCGCCGAGAACCGCTGGTGGGCCGCTCGGAAGGGGCTCGACGCGCAGCTCGCCGACCTCGAGACCGGCGTGCGCGCGCCGGTGCGCGAGCGCCTCGCGCGGCTGCTCGGCGAGCTCGAGCAGACGGCGCAGCGCCTCGGCTGTGCCGCCGAGCTGCAGCTCGCGCGCGGGCTCCTCGAGGGCGCCGGTGGCGCGGGCAACCAGCGCGCGGCCGCCGCCGACGGTCTCGACGTCCTTGTCGCCTGGCTCGCCGCCCGGCTGCTCGCCTGACCCGGACCGGGTCGGCATGGGCCGCGGGCGGGCTGGGTACCTCGCACGTCGTGCTGGAACTTCCACAACCTCGCGGCGAGCTCACCGAGCTTCTGCTCGCGGAGCTCACGCGTCCCGTCCATCCCGTGCCACAGCCGCAGGTCGCCGTCCCCGCCGACCCGCTCGGCGACGACGACCTGCAGCTCGCGCTGTACCTCTGCTACGAGCTGCACTACCACGGCCTGCCCGGCGTCGCCGACGAATGGGAATGGGAGCCGACGCTGCTCGCGCTGCGCCGCGAGCTCGAGGCGTGCTTCGACGCCGCGCTGCAGGCCCGCGTCCCCGTCCCGCCGGTGCCGGCGGTGCCGGAGGAGATGGACCTCGCGCTGCGCGCGGTCGCCGAGGCCGACGACGGGCCGTCGCTGTCACGCCACATCGAGCGCGAGGCATCGCTCGACCAGGTCCTCGAGTTCGTCATCCACCGCTCCGCCTACCAGCTCAAGGAGGCCGACCCGCACTCGTGGGCGCTGCCGCGGCTGCACGGGCCGCCGAAGGCGGCGCTCGTGCAGATCCAGGTCGACGAGTACGGCAACGGCCGCGCCGACCGCGTCCACGCCCAGCTCTTCGCCGACACGATGGGGGAGCTCGGGCTCGATCCGCGCTACGGCGCCTACGTCGATCGCCTGCCCGGCACCACGCTGGCGACCGTGAACCTCATGTCGTACTTCGGGCTGCACCGGCGCTGGCGCGGCGCGATCGTGGGTCACCTGGCCCTCTTCGAGATGGAGTCCTCGTTGCCCAACCGCCGCTACGCCGAGGCGCTGCGCCGCCTGGGCTGCTCGGAGCGCGCGACGGCGTTCTTCGACGAGCACGTGCAGGCCGACGCGATCCACGAGAACGTCGCCGCGGTCGATCTCGCCGGCGGCCTCGCGCGGCAGCAGCCAGAGCTTGCAGGCGACATCCTCTGGGGCGCGGCGACGCTCGTCGAGCTCGACGGGCGCGTCGCCCGCCACATCCTGGACGCATGGGACGAGGGCAGCAGCTCGCTGCGCGGCGCGTGCCCGCGCGAGGCGGCCGACGTCTAGTCTGCAAGCGGGAGCTCGAGGCGGACCGTCGTGCCGTTTGCGCGGTCGCTGCCGATGACGAGCCGTCCGCGCAGGAGCGCGGCGCGCTCGCGCATCCCTCGGATGCCGTGTCCCTCCGCGGCGCGATCGAACCCGCGGCCGTCGTCTTGGACCTCGGCGGCGAGCGTGCCGTCCGATGCCCAGGCGCGGACGTCGATCCGACGCGCGTCGGCGTGACGTCGTGCGTTTGCGAGCGCCTCGCCGAGGATCCGGAGCACCTCGGTGCCGGTCGACCCAAGCGGCCCGGCCGGAACGCCGTCGCGGAGGTCCAGGTGGATCTCGGAGCCGACCGCGAGCGCGCGATGCACGTCGACGAGGGCGCGGAGCGCGTCCGGGAACCCGCGACTCTCGTGCGCCGGCAGGCGCAGGTCGTAGATCGCGCCGCGCAACGCCTCGCTCACGCGTCTGAGCCTCGCTGCGAGCGCTTCGGCGGCGGCCGGGCTCAGCCCAGCCGAACGGCCGCGATCGGCCCGGATGACCGCCTCGGTGAGCTCCTGGAGCGCTTCGTCGTGCAGGTCGCGGGCGATGCGGCTGCGTTCGGCTTCGGTGACCTCGTGGAGCTGCTGCTGCGCACGGCTGCGCTCCACCGCGCTGGCGAGGACGTTGGCGATCGCCTGCAGGAAGCTGACGTCGGACCGCGAGAACGTCCGCCGGCGGGTGGAGAGGGCGGCGAGCGTGCCGAAGGCGCCGTCCGGGCTGGCGATCACGCCGGCCAGCGCGCTGACGGCTCCGTGTCCCAGCGCGATCGCGCTCGCCGTGAAGCGCGGGTCGCTGGCCATGTCCTCGACGATCACCGGCTCGCCGCGGCGCAGGGTGTAGTGCAAGAGCGAGTCGCGCCGGTGGCGACCGATCTGCCCGACGACGCCGGCCCGCCAGCCGACGCCGGCGCGGAAGACGGCGTCCCCGCTCGGCAGGAGCTCGGCGACCCCGACCAGCTCCACGTCGAGCGTCCTCGCGACGAGCTCGCCGGCGTCGTCCAGCAGCGACTGCAGATCGTCGGATGCCAGCGCGCGCTGCCCGAGCTGCGCGACGAGCGCCTGCTGCTCGGCCCGGCTGCGCATCTCCTCCTGCGCCGCCTTGCGCGCCGTGATGTTGTGGTAGTGGACCGACAGGCCCGTCGCCGACGGGAACGCGCGCGCCTCGACCCACTCGCCGGTGGGTTCGAAGTAGAGCTCGAACTGCACCGGCTCGTGCGCGCGCATCGCATGGCTGAGCTTGCCCTCGACCTCGGTGCCGGTGACCTCGGGGAACATCTCCCACATGCTCCGCCCGACGACCTCCTGCCGCGTCAGCGCCGTCCCCCGCCACGCCTGGAGTCGACGCAGCGCGTCGTCATTGATGTAGGTGTAGCGCCACTCCCGGTCCACGACCAGGAAGGCGTCGGCGACGCTCTCGAGGATCGTCTCGGTCTGTCGCCGTGCCTCGTGCAGCGCCGCCTCCGCGCGGTGACGCTCGCTCACGTCGCGGTAGTAGATCGACAGGCCCGCCTCGGACGGGTACGCGTGCGCCTCGATCCACTCGCCGGTCACCGCGAAATAGCTGTCGAGCGCCACGGGGCGCTGCTCGCGCATCGCCGTCTGGTAGCCGTCGTAGATCTCGCTGCCGACGACGTCGGGGAACATCTCCCACATGCCCCTGCCGATGACGTCCTCGCGCGTCAGCGGCCGGCCGGTGCGGCCCTCCATGCGGCGCAGCGCGCGCTCGTTGACGTACGTGTAGCGCCACTGCCGGTCGACGGCGACGAAGGCGTCGGTGATGCTCTCGAGGATCGTCTCGCTCTGGTGCCGCGCATCGCGCAGCGCCTGCTCGGCGAGCTTGCGCTCCGTGACGTCGCGGTGGATCCCGAGGTAGCCGGTGATCTCGCCCTCCGCGCCGCGCTGCGCCACGTTGATGACCTCGACGCAGACGGAGCTGCCGTCCTTGCGGAATGCCACGACCTCGCCGCGCCAGCGCCCCTGCTCGGCGACCGCGATGCGGACCTCCGTGCGCTCCTCATCGCTCATGTCGAGGCGGGCGACCTCGAGCGTGTGACGGCCCAGGACCTCGGCCGTCGTCCAGCCGTACATCCGCTCGGCACCCCGGTTCCACCCGGTGACGAACCACTGGGCGTCGACGGCGACGACCGCGTCCTCGACCTCGTCCAGCAGCCCCGCGAGGGACGCGACGGGTTCCAGGTGGCGATCGGAGTCGGACACGCCGGTCATGACATAGTCCCGACGGTAGTGCCCGGGACACGTCGGCCGCAGCCGGCGGTCAGCGTGTCGCCGAGTTCGGCGTCATCCTCGGTCCTTTGGGGATCTCGACGACGCCGTAGCTCGCGGCGAAGACCAGCGCCTGCAGCTTGGAGTGCACGCCGAGCTTGGCGAGGATGTTCGCTACGTGGTTGCGCTCGGTGGCCACCGAGATGTTCAGCAGCGCCGCGATCGCCTGCGTGCCGTGGCCCTGCGCGAGCGCGTCGAGCACCTCGAGCTCCCGGCGCGTGAGCTGCGCGATCGCCGCTCGGTCCTCGTGCTCGCGCTCCCGCCGACGCGCGCCTTCGCGGAGGAGCGCGACGGTCTCCTCCACCCTGAGCAGCTGCTCGCCTGCCTGCAGTCGCAGCACGGCTTCCGTGACGTCCTCGAGCCGTGCCGTCTTGTACAGGATGCCCGCCGCGCCGTATTCGACGGCGCGGACGATCTCGGCCCGGTCGAGGCCCGCGCTCAGGACCAGCGCCTCGGCGCGCGGGTTGACGAGCCGCAGGTCGGCGATGAGCTCGCCGCCGGAGCCGTCCGGGAGTGCGAGGTCGACGATCGCGACGTCGACGCGGTCCAGCAGCGGTCGTGCCTCCGCAAGTGATCCCGCCTCGCCGACGACGTCGAACCGCGGGTCGCGTGCGAAAGCGGACGCGAACGCCTCGCGGACCGCGACGTGGTCCTCGACGAGCAGGACTCGCACGGCATCCGGGCGAGGCGCGCGTCCCGTGACGTCGCGGTGGATGCCGAGATAGCCCGACAGCTCGCCGCGCTCGTCGCGGATCGCAACGTTGACGAGCTCGATGTCGATCGGCGTCCCGTCCTTGCGCTGGGAGCTGAACGTGAGCTGCGCCCGTCCGTGCTCGAACGTCTTCCTGCGAAGCGCCAGCCGCGTGGCCTCGTCCATCGCCGGCCGGAAGACATCGTCCAGGTGCCGCCCGACGACCTCCTCGGCGCTCCAGCCGTAGACGCGCTGAGCCGCCTGATCCCACGTCGCCACGTAGAACTCGACGTCCGTCGTGATCAGCCCATCGGGAATGTCGTCGAGGTCAGGAATGACGGTAGTCGGCTTTGCGGCGAATCCAATGAAGCGGTTGCCTCATGACCTGCGTTGAGGAGGCGTTCATGA
>DASWQM010000290.1:0-7669 GCA_036403675.1 Solirubrobacteraceae bacterium
AGAACAACCCGAGCTGCTGCGCGCTCGGCTCCGGCTCCGGCTCGGTCGCGAGCTCGGGCTCCGGCACGGCCGGCTCGGCGCGCTCGGGCTGCTCGGGAAGCGGCAGCGCGAGCAGCTCCGGCAACCGCGCGACGTCGGCCCGCAGCGTCTCCAGCAGCGAGCGCGTGTAGAGCGCGGCGGCCGGATGAAACAGCGGATACAACCGCACCGCCCGCGTCCCGATGACGCGGATCTCGGCTTGCCCGTGCAACCGCGAGATCCCGGTGGGATCGGCGCGCAGGAGCTTCGTCGCGAAGTTCCCCAGCGTGCAGATGACGCGCGGCTCGATGAGCTCGACCTGGCGCATGAGGTACTCCTGGCAGTTGTCGATCTCGACCGGGAGCGGGTCGCGATTGCCGGGAGGCCGGCAGTTGTGGACGACGCCGCCGGCGGTCACGAAGTTGTGCGTCTCCTCGACGTCGATGCAGAAGAACGTCGTGTCGGCCCGCTCCAGCGACGTGATGTCCTCGACCTCGACGTCGTCGTAGAGGACACGTCTCGGTCCCGGCACGAGCCCTGCGGCGTCGAACGCGACGGCATCCCGCACCTCCGGATGGAGCTTGTAGCGCATGCACGGCGGGACGAACGGGGCGATCATCGCCGCGAGCCGGCGCGTCGTCTCGACGTCGAAGTGCAGACGGCCACGGATCGCCTTGGCTCGAAGACCGAGCCGCAGGAGTCCTTCGAGCAGAATCCGCCGGTCGCGGTCGGAGAAGCCGTTGGTGGCGATTTCCGCGCTCGGCTGCCGCGGCGGGCGCAGTCGCGTGTGGCCGTCGTCCATGAACCAGACCGCGAGCATCCGCGCGTTCAGGTGCTCCGCCATCCAGGCCGGCACGATCTTGCGTCCGTCGTAGAACTCGCGGCGCAGGACGTGGAGCGATCGGTCCGCTCGCGTGCGTGTCTGGACGACGTCGTAGGACCGGTCGCGGCCGGCGATCTCGACGACTCGGGCGGTGCCGACCACGGGATCGAGCTCCCCGAGCAGCGATGCCTTGAACTCCGCGTACTCGCGCTGGCGACCGCTGTGCGAGCAGGTCAGGACCGCGGACTGCGGCGACAGCGAGCCGTCGCCCAGGACGGAACCGCAGACGACGTCGAACGCGAGTGCGCTGAGGCCCTGGCCGGTGGCGATCCGATCGCCCTCGCGCAACCCTGAGACCGGGACGTAGCCACGCTCCGTCAGCGCCGGATGGTCGCCCGTGAGCTGGATGCTCACGCGGCCGACACCGGCGCTCTCGGCAGACCGATAGGTCAGGCGATACACGGCTCGGCAGCCGAGCGCGCTCGCGTGCCAGCCGACGACCTTCCTCGGCACGAGCCGTCCGGCCGCGTCGACGGACATGACGGTTCCGCCGTAGCGCGATCGCACCAGCCGCCCGATCCGCTCCCACGCGCCGTCGCCCAGCTGGACCAGCGCGTCGTACCTCAGGCACTTGAGCACGTTCGCGATGAACACGTCCGCGCGCGCGAGCCCGACCTCGGCGAGCAGCTCGTCGAGGAGCTTGCCGGCCGCGCCGACGAACGGGATTCCCTGCTCGTCCTCGCGCGCGCCCGGCGCCTCGCCGACGAACATGAGGTCGGCGTCGGCGTTGCCGGCCCCGAAGACGACCTGCGTGCGCGTCCGCGCAAGCTCGGGGCAGCGCGTGCAGGCGCGAGCCTCCGCATAGACGGCCTTGAGCTCCTCGCGTCGCTCCGCCCTCGTCGGCATCGCGCGATGGTAGATGGCTCGGCGGCGCCGTTGCGGGCGAGATGTGCGTCAAGGCCGCGCAACGCGACATTTCGTCCACCCGCGGGTAGGAGCCCGATCGCGTCAGCTATCGTCCATACGACGACGAACGTGTCGTCGGTGAATCACCAGACGCGACCGGTACCTCGTAGTCAGAGGACTGGACCGACAGATGGACAGGCTCTCCCCCCTCACGCGGCGCGCTGAGGCGCGCATTCCCGACCGCATCGCGATCGTCGGCGCCGGTCGCCTGGGAACGGCCCTGGCCACGGCGCTCGGCGCCGCCGGCATCGAGGTCGACGGCCCGCTCGCGCGCGACGAGACGGTCTCCTCGCGGTCCACCGCCGTGCTGCTCTGCGCCACGCGCCGTCTCGCGAGGGCCCGGATGGTGGCCGCATGACAGCGCGTCATCGCTCGACGATCGTCGCCGTCGAGCCGAGATGCCGGTCCTCGCGATGAAGACCGTGCGCACGGTCGCCGCACTGCGCGCCGCACTCGGCGAGCCGCGCCGCGCCGGCCGCAGGATCGGGCTCGTCCCGACGATGGGCGCGCTGCACGACGGCCACCTGTCGCTCATCGGCCGGGCGCGGGCCACCTGCGACGACGTCGTCGTCTCGCTGTTCGTCAACCCGACCCAGTTCGACGAGGCGGCCGACCTCGACGCCTATCCGCGCGACGAGGCCCGTGACGCGGCGCTGGCCGAGGCGGCCGGCGCCGACCTCCTGTTCGCGCCCGCGCCGGCCGAGGTCTACCCGCACGGCTTCGACACGACCGTCACCGTCGGCGGCATCAGCGACCCGCTGGAGGGCGAGCTGCGCGGCCCCGCCCACTTCGCGGGCGTCGCGACCGTCGTCTGCAAGCTCCTCAACATGGCCCAGCCGGACGTCGCCTTCTTCGGCCAGAAGGACGCCCAGCAGGTCGCGGTCATCCGCCGGCTCGTGCGCGACCTCGACATCCCGGTCGAGATCGAGGTCGGCGCGACGGTCCGCGAGCCCGACGGGCTCGCGCTGTCCAGCCGCAACGCGCGCCTGCGCGGCGACGAGCGCGAGCGCGCGCTGGCGCTGCGCCGCGCGCTCGACGCCGTCCGCGCCCGCGCCGCCGCCGGCGAGCGCGACCCCGACGCCCTCGCCGCCGCCGGCCGCGCGGCGATGACCGCCTTCAGCGTCGAGCCGGAATACGTCGCGCTCGTCGCTCCCGACACCTTCGCCCCCGTCCGCAGCGTCGGCGACGAGCAGGTGCTCGTCGCGGTCGCGGCGCGGGTCGGGGACGTGCGTCTGATCGACAACGACATCCTCGAGGGAGGCTCCTGACCGCATGCAGCGAACGATGCTCAAGTCCAAGATCCACCGTGCCACCGTCACCGGCTCGGACTTGCACTACGTGGGCTCGATCACGATCGATCCCGACGTGCTCGACGCGGCCGACATCCTCGAGCACGAGCAGGTGCATGTCGTCGACGTCGACAACGGCGCGCGCTTCGAGACGTACACGATCGCCGGAGAGCGCGGCAGCGGCATGATGCAGGTCAATGGCGCCGCCGCCCGGCTCGTGCACCACGGCGACACCATCATCGTCATCTCCTACGCCCAGTACGACGCCGCCGAGCTCGAGCGTCACGCCGCCCGCGTCGTCCACGTCCAGGCGGGGACGAACGCGATCCTCGACGTCGACCACGAGGTCGCCACCCTGCTGACCACCCCCCGGGAGCACTGACCCATGTCCACCCACCCCAGCCAGATCTCCGTCGTCGCCGCCGCGCCCGACCGCCTGCCGGTCACGCTCCCCGCGCTGGCCGAGCTCAAGCGGCTCGGCGAGCCGATCGTCATGGTCACCGCGTACGACTTCCCGAGCGCCCGGGCCGCCGAGGCGGCGGGCGTCGACATCGTGCTCGTCGGCGACTCGGGCGCGATGACCGTCCTCGGCTACCCGTCGACGGTCGCCGTCGAGCTCGACGAGATGCTCATGCTCGCCAAGGCCGTCCGCCGCGGGCTGCGCACGCCGCTGCTCGTCGGCGACATGACGTTCGGCTCCTACGAGGCCTCCGACGAGCTGGCGGTCGGCAACGCCCTGCGCTTCGTCAAGGAGGCCGGCTGCGACGCGGTGAAGCTCGAGGGCGGCGGCGCGACATCCGTCGCGCGGGCAGAGGCGATCGTCGGCGCCGGCATCCCCGTCATGGGCCACGTCGGCCTGACGCCCCAGACCGCGACCGCCCTCGGCGGCTACCGCGCCCAGGGCCGCACCGCCGACGCCGCCGCTCGCATCGCCGCGGAGGCGCTCGCGCTGCAGGACGCCGGCTGCTTCTCGATCGTCTTCGAGGCGATCCCCTCCGACGTCGCCGCCGAGATCATGCTGCGCATCGACGTGCCGGTGATCGGGATCGGCGCGGGACCGGCCACCGACGGGCAGGTGCTCGTCTTCCACGACCTGCTCGGCATCCGCGAGGGGCTCGGCGCCCGTTTCGTCAAGCGCTACGCCAGCCTGCAGGACGACATGGTCGCGGGAGTCGCGGCATTCGCGGACGACGTGCGCACTCGGCGCTACCCGGAACCGCAGCACGGGTATGCGATCGATCAGGATGAGCTTTACTCGCTCCGCAAGCGCCTGACGTAGACTGCCGCTGCGATGGCCCGGCTCTCGCAGGTCTTCGCACCGAAGGACCGCGCCTTCTTCGACCTGTTGGAGGAGTCGGCGAACAACGTGCTCAGGGCCGCCGAGCTGCTCGACGAGATGCTGCGGTCCTATCCGGAGCAGGCGCAGCTGGCACGGGCGATCCTGCTCTGCGAGCAGGAGGGCGACCGGATCACGTACGACATCATCCAGCGGCTGAACTCGACGTTCGTCACGCCGATCGACCGCGAGGACATCCTCATGCTCGCCTCCGGCCTCGACGACATCGTCGACCTCACCGAGGAGGTGGCCGACTACCTCGGCCTGTACCGCATCGAGGCGCCGATGGAGCAGGCCCAGCGCCAGGCGCACATCCTCATGGAGGCCTCCCGCCAGATCTCCGAGGCGATGCCGCGGCTGCGTGGCTTCCGGGACGTCTCGCACTTCACGATCGAGATCCACCGGCTCGAGACCGACGGCGACCGTGTCACGCGCGAAGCGGTCGCCTCGCTCTTCGACACGGGCATCGATCCGATGGTCGTCATCAGGTGGAAGGACATCTTCGAGCGCTTGGAGGACGCCATCGACGCGACGGAGCAGATCGCGAACATCCTGTCGAACATCGTCGACAAGAACTCCTAGCGCGCCACCGGGTCGGGTCGGGTGGACAGCGACATCATCCTCGTCATCGTCGTGGCCGCAGCGCTGGTCTTCGACTTCACGAACGGCTTCCACGACACCGCCAACGCCGTCGCCAGCTCGATCTCGACCCGCGCCCTCGCGCCGCGCACGGCCGTCACGCTTGCGGCAATCCTGAACTTCGTCGGCGCGTTCATCTCGATCCAGGTCGCGGCGACCGTCGCCGGCGGCATCGTCGACGCCCACCTCATCAACACGACGGTCGTCTTCGCCGGGCTCATCGGCGCGATCTCCTGGAACCTTGCGACGTGGTACTACGGGCTGCCGTCGAGCTCGTCGCACGCGCTCATCGGCGGCGTCGTCGGCGCCGCCTTCGCGGCCGGCGGCGCAGACGCGGTGATCACCGACGGCCTGCTCGCGAAGGTCATCGTGCCGGCGGTCGTCGCCCCGATCGTCGCCTTCGCCGCCGCCGGCGCGGCGATCCTCATCACCTACCGGATGGTCGGCCGCCTGCGCCCCGGCCCGGTCAACCGCGGCTACCGGCTCGGGCAGATCGCGAGCGCGAGCCTCCTGTCGCTGTCGCACGGGACAAACGACGCCCAGAAGACGATGGGCATCATCGCGCTCGCGCTCATCGCCCATGGCAACCTGGCGCCCGGCGACCCCCCGCCGACGTGGGTCATCGTGTCGGCGGCGACCGCGATCGCGCTGGGGACGTACTCCGGCGGCTGGCGGATCATCCGCACGATGGGCAGCCGCATCTTCAAGATGGATCCCGCCCAGGGCTTCACCGCGCAGACCGGCGGCGCGGCCGTGCTGCTCACCGCTGCGCACCTCGGCTTCCCGCTCTCGACGACCCACTCGATCACCGGTGCGGTGCTCGGCGCCGGCGCCGCCAAGCGGCTCTCCGCGGTGCGGTGGGGCCTGGCCGGGAACATCGTCGCGGCCTGGATCCTCACGTTGCCGGCCGCCGCGGCCGTCGGCGCGCTCACCTACGGGCTCAGCCGCCTGTTCGGCAACGGCGCGCTGGGGCCGCTGCTCATCGCGATCTCCCTGCTCGGGCTCGTGGCGGCGATCTTCGGCCAGCGGCTGCGGCGCGGGCCGGCCCTCACGACCTCCCCGGCCGACACATGATCGCCGCGATCAACACGGATGCGCTGCTGCAGCTCGTCTGGGCGGCGCCGCTCGCCGTCCTCGCGGTCACGGTCTCGTGGGGCCTCGTCGTCAACGGCGTGACGCGTGCCGCGGAGGCCCGTCGCGACGGGCGCGCCGGCGTCGCCGGCGCCTACGCCGCGCTCGCGGTCGCGGGCGGAGCGCTGTTCACGGCGGCGGTCGTCTTCGGGCTGCTCGTCATGATCTCGAAGGACTGACGACCGCGGCGGCCCCGCTGCAGGGGCCGTTGCAGCGACACGTAACCACGCGCGCGGACGTGCAAACGGCGCTCGGGGCAGGCATGTTGGGCTCACCCACGGGAGAGGAATCCATGCGCCCTGAGCGAATCACCGTCGTTGCCGTGCTCGCCACCCTGCTCGCCGCACCCACCGCGAGCGCCCACGTCGTCCACACCGTCGCACCCGGCGAGACGCTGTGGCAGATCGCGGCGCGCAACAACCTCACGACCCGCACGGTCGCTGCGTACAACGGGCTGTCGCCCGACGCGCACGTCGTCCTCGGCAGCGCGCTGAAGGTCCCCACCGTCGCCGAGGGCGCCGCCGCGCTCGCACTCGCCGGCGCGGCCGCGGTTTCGGCGGCGGCGCCGCGGCCGCAGGGCGCGTACATCGTCCGGCCGGGCGACTCGCTGAGCGCGCTCGCGGCGCAGACCGGCGTCAGCGTGGGGCAGATGGCCTACATGAACGGGCTGAAGCCGACGGCGATGCTCCTCATCGGAACCGTCCTCAAGCTGCCGTCCGGCGCGCCGGCCCCGGCGCGCGCGGCCCAGCCGGCGCCCGCGGCGCGGGTCGTCCCGAACGCACCGCCCATCCCCACGCCGGTGCGCCTCAGCGCCGAGCGCGTGAAGGAGCTGGCCGCCCAACACGGCGCGCCCGGCTCGCTGGCGGCTGCGATCGCCTGGCAGGAGAGCGGCTTCAACAACGCCATGGTGTCGCCGGCCAACGCGCGCGGCATCATGCAGGTCATGCCGGGTACGTGGGACTTCGTCCAGCGCAACCTCGCCGCCGCCCCGCTGAGCCCGACGTCGCCCGACGACAACGTCCGCGCCGGATCGCTCTACCTCGCGCGCCTCCTGCGCTTGACCGGCGGCGACCCCAGGCTCGCCGCCGCCGGCTACTACCAGGGCCTCGCGTCGGTTCGCAGCAGGGGCATGTTCGCCGACACCAAGCGCTACGTCGACAACGTCATGGCGCTGCGAGCGCGCTTCGGCGGCTAGCCGCCGCCGGTCTGCGGGCGGTCCTCGTACGTGATCGCCCGCAGCACCTTCGCGGGCGCGCCGGCGGCGATCGAGAACGGCGGGATGTCCTGCGTCACGACGCTGTTGGCGCCGATGACGCAGCGCTCGCCGATCGTCACGCCGCTCGTCACGACGACGTTCGCGCCCATCCAGACGTTGTCGCCGATCCGCGTGGGCCCCTTCGTCGTGAAGCCCTGCCACGGGACCGGCTTCTGCGGATCGTCGAAGCGATGGTTGCCGTCGGTGACGAA
>DASWQM010000291.1:0-10416 GCA_036403675.1 Solirubrobacteraceae bacterium
CGGCGACACGGCCGACGAACTCGTCGACGTCGAAGCGCTGCGAGCGCTCGGGCGCGCCGAGCCAGGGCGCCAGCTCGGGCGGCAGAAGCGCGGCGAGGTCGCGTGCCTCCCCGGCCGAGATGCGCTCGGCGAGCGTCGAGAACGTCGCCTCGACGGCGCGCTCGGCGGCGTCGCGTTCGGTGCCGGCTGACTGCGCGACGAGCTGCACGAAGTGGTCGTGATCCATGCGCCGGGCGATATGCCGCCAGGGCCGCAGCGCAACGCCGAGCTCGCCCGTTTGTCGATGTGTCGATTTGTGACGGGTCGCACATGGAGAAGCGTCCGGATTTGGCCGATACACGCTCTGAGTCCATAGATGACCTACTACTGCTCAGAGTGCGTCGTGAACTGGTGGCCCTATCAGACCACCGACGGCTGCTGCCCGTGCTGCGGCGGGGGGACGAGCCGCCGCCAGGAGCCCGCCAGCGACGACGCCGACGATCGCTTCGGCGCTGCCCGCGCCGAGGTCGAGCGCCGCGACAAGCACGCGCGCTTCGAGGCGTACTACGCCGAACGCGAGCAGCAGCGCCGCGCCGCCTGACGCGCCGGCGCACGCGGCTCCGCCGGCTCCGTTGCGCGCGCTCGGCAGCGGCCTAACGAGGAGAGACATGCTCGTCGTGGCGGCTCGTGTCCTCTCGGCTCCTGCGACGCAGCCACCGGAAGATGCGCAGCGGCAGCAGGCCGACAGGAGCGCGGCGGCCGAGCTCACGGCGATCATCCCGATCGAACGCGCGGGCGTAACGCTCGGCGTCGGCGGCGAAGGCGTAGCGCTTGGAGCCGCCCGCGCCGCAGCCGCGCTCGCAGTCCCAGCGCATCGTCGCGCCGTCGCTGGAGAAGCGATAGCGGTGGCCCAGCGCGCGGCAACGCAGCATCACCTTTCACGGTAGGCCGCAGCACGCCATGTCCAGCATCGCCGCCGAGCCCAGGACGATCAGGACGGACATCCCGTCGCGCCTGGACCGGCTGCCATGGACGCGCTTTCACTGGCGCGTCATCATCGGGCTGGGCACGGTCTGGATCCTCGACGGTCTCGAGGTGACGATCGTCGGCGCGATTGCGCCGCGCCTGACCGAGCCCGGCAGCGGCGTCGCGATGACGAGCGCCGACATCGGCGTCGCGGCCGCGCTGTACGTCGCCGGGGCCTGTCTCGGCGCGCTGTTCTTCGGCCAGCTCACCGACCGCCACGGGCGCAAGCGGCTCTTCATGCTCACGATGGCGGTCTACATCGCGGCGACGGTCGCGACGGCCTTCGCCTTCGCGCCCTGGTACTTCTTCATCTGCCGCTTCGTCACCGGCATGGGGATCGGCGGCGAGTACTCGGCGATCAACTCCGCGATCGACGAGCTCATCCCGGCGCGCAACCGGGGCCGCGTCGACCTCGCGATCAACGGCAGCTTCTGGATCGGTGCGGCGCTCGGCGCGGTCGTGTCGCTCGCGCTGCTCGACACCTCCCTGTTCCCGGCGGACTTCGGCTGGCGCCTGGCGTTCGCCGCGGGCGCGCTCCTGGGCCTCGGGATCCTGCTCGTGCGCCGCCACGTCCCGGAGAGCCCGCGGTGGCTGTTCATCCACGGCCACGAGAAGGAGGCCGAGCGGATCGTGCGCGAGATCGAGGAGGAGGCGCAGCGCCACGTGGGCCGGGAGCTGCCGCCGCCGAAGGGGGAGATCGTCGTGCGCCAGCGCGACGCGATCCCGTTCCGCGAGCTTGCGGCCGTGACGGTCAAGCGCTACCCCAACCGGGCGAAGCTCGGGCTCGCGCTCTTCATCGGCCAGGCGTTCCTCTACAACGCCGTGACGTTCGACCTTGGAACGATCCTGCACGACTTCTTCGCCGTGACGTCCGGTTCGGTGCCGCTCTTCCTCGTGCTCTTCGCGCTGAGCAACTTCCTGGGCCCGCTGCTGCTCGGGCGCCTCTTCGACACCGTCGGGCGCAAGCCGATGATCGCCGGGACGTACCTGGGGTCGGCGGCGATCGTCGCCGTCCTCGCCCTCCTGCTGCGCAGTGGCTCACTCGACACGACGAGCTTCATGGCGCTCATCATGGCGACGTTCTTCCTCGCCTCGGCCGGCGCCAGCTCCGCGTACCTCACCGTGTCGGAGGTCTTCCCGATGGAGACACGCGCGCTCGCGATCGCGCTGTTCTACGCCGTCGGCACGGCGGTCGGCGGGATCAGCGGCCCGCTGCTCTTCGGCCAGTTCATCCACAGCGGCAGCGCCACGCAGGTCGCGACCGGCTTCCTCATCGGCGCCGCGGCGATGGCGCTCGGCGGGCTCGCCGAGCTGCGCTACGGCGTGCGCGCCGAGGGGCGATCGCTCGAGGACATCGCGACGCCGCTGAGCGCCGCGGACGTCGACGACGAAGACGAGCCGCGCGAGCAGCGCATCGCACAGCGCCGCGAGCGCGAGACGCAGGGGCTGCGTCGCTACCGGCCCGGGCCGGGCAACGGCAGCGCGTACCACTCGCCCGGCATGCCCGGGACCGCCGGTCCAGCAGGCCACTTCGACGAGATCTCAAAGCGCGAGCTCGACCGCGAGATCGAGCTCGTGCGCCGTGCCCTCCAGGAGCACGGACACCTCCACCACGCGGATCTGAAGCGCATCCTCGGCGCCCGCGACTGGGGACCCGGCCGCTACCGCGCCGCGATGCGTGCCGCTGCCACCGAGGGCGGCGCCCGCCGCAGCGGTCGCCGCCGCTACGGGCCGCCGCCGCCGAGGGAGCGCAGTTGAGCCCGCCGCGCCTCCACCATCAAGGCGCCGGGCCCGACCGGCCGCGGTTCGACCTCACCGCCGCGCGCGAGCTCAGCCGCCGCGCGATCAAGCGCGCGCGGATCGAGTCGATCGTCCTGCTGCCCGCGCTCGTCGGCGTCCTCGTCGTCTACAGCGCCCGCGACCGGCTCTTCCCGGCCCAGTGGGACACCGCCGTGCGCCTCGTCACCGCGGTCGCGATCATCGTGCTCGGCTGGCAGCTCGCGCGCAGCGCCGGGCGCGCGCTGCGCCCGTGGCTGTTCCAGCGCATGAAGCCCGAGAACGCCGGCACCGTCGGCTTCCTCATCCGTCTGACGACGATGGCGGTCGTGGTCGTCACCGCGCTGCGGATCGCCGGCCTCGACCCTGGCACGCTGGCCGTCGGTGGCGCGGTGACCGCCGTCGTGGTGGGTCTCGCGGCCCAGCAGACGCTCGGCAACGTCATCGCCGGCAGCGTGCTCGCCAGCGCGCGGCCGTTCCGGGTCGGCGATCGCGTGCGCCTGCAGGGGGGCGGCCTGGCGGGGACGATCGAGGGCACGGTGACGTCGCTCGGTCTGCTCTACACGACGCTTGCACAGGCCGCCGACGAGATCCTGGTCCCCAACGCGCTTGTCATGAACGTTGCAGTGGTTCCGCTGCGCGAGCCCGAGGGAGTCAACGTGCGCGCGCGGCTGCGTGCCGGCATCACGCCAACGCAGGTCGAGAGCGTGCTGCGCGAGACGCTCCACACCCCGCTGCGCGGCTCGCCGCGCGTCGCCCTCGAGGAGATCGACGCCGACGAGGTCGTCGTGCGGATCTCGGCCACGCCGGTGAACTCGGCCGACGGGCCCCAGCTGGCGAGCGAGGTGCTCGAGGCGCTCGTGCCCTACGCCGCCGGCGACGAGGAGGAGGACGCGGCCGAGGAGCGACGCTCCGCGTAGCCGCGCGCGAGCGCTACAGCAGCGCCTCCTGACAGCTCGGCCTCGAGGTCGGCGATCTCCTCGCTGCGCACGAGCCGCGCCAGCGCGATGAGGACCGCCCGCGCGTGGCGCTCGGCGGTCGCTCCAGGAGATGCTCGACGGTCGTGATGAAGCGCTCGCAGCGCCAGATCTCGTCGTACGTGAACTCACGCGCTGTCGGCGCCTTCTACATCTGGGATGGCAGTAGGTCGGTGGCGGCGGGTGACAAAAGTCGGACGCGCGGTGCGCCGTGCCGCAGCGCGGCGCGCGTCCTCTTCCGATGCGCCCGAACACGCGGGGAAGCATCATCGTCGTCGTGAATCAGCTCACTCCACAGAGCCGATAAGCCGAGGCTCGATCCCCGTCCGATCACCGCCGCGGCTGCCCCCGCGGCCGGCGGGCTCCCGTCGCGATCGTGACGGGACGAGCGCGGGGCGGTTGGGCCGGGGCCACGGTCCAGCCGCAGCAGCAATCGTGGGCCCGTCGCGCAAGCGGCGGGCCCGCGGTCGCCGTCCGCTCAGCCGCGCCTCCACAGCGCCCGGTACTCGTCGGGGAGCTGCTCGGTCGTGTCGTCCCACTCCTTCTCCCCGACAGCCTCGCGCAGGGTGGTGAGCACGGCGCTGGCGTGTTCGGTCGCTTGGCCGCGGTCCACGCCCTCGCGCCGCGCGATCTCGGCCAGGAAGGTGTCGATCGACAGGGGCTTGGCGGCACCGCCGGTGCGCGTCCTGCCGCGCGCCAGTGGCGGTCGCAGCTCGGGCGCAAGGCGGCGCTCGAGGTCCTCGACCTGGCCGCCGGTGATCCGGATCGCAAGCCCCTCGAGGACGGCGTCGGTGGCGCGCCGCGCGCGCTCCTCGTCCAGGTGCGCGCGCTCGGCGACGCGCGCGATGAAGTCCTCGTAGGCCATCGCGCCAGGGGGCGGCGGCTCCGACATGCCCGGCGGCGGCGGCTCGCGCAGCGCGTCGTCGAGCAGCGGGTCGAAGTCCTTCGGCAGCTCGGAGCGCATGTCGGCGAACTCGTCGGGACCGACCGCCAGCCACAGCGCGCCGAAGACCGCGCGGGCGTCGCGCTCGGCGCTCGTCGCGTCGACGCCCGCGCGCCGGCTGATGCGCCGGATGAATTCGTCGACGTGGAAGAGGTCGCGCGCGTCCGCGGGGAGCAGGCACGACCGCAGCTCGTCGGGCAGGCGCTCGGCGAGGTCCTCGGTCTCGCCCGTGGAGATGCGCTCGGCGAGCGTCTGCAGCGTTGCGCACGCGACTCGCTCGGCCTCCTCGTCGGGGATGTGCGCCGTGTTGCGGACGGTCGCGATGAAGTCGTGGTAGTCGATCGCGGTGCTCATGGGCTCGTCGGTAGCCCGCGCCCTACTGGAGGCAAGCCGGAGGCTGAGAACCTAGCCTGGATCCAGGGTCAGCCCTTGCAGGCCCGGCGCTCGGCCTGCACGGTGCCGGCGAGTGGCCTGAGCTTCGCAACGACCCTGTTCGTCAGGCGCCTCGTGCTGCCGACGTTGCTGCGCTGGGCTGCGGCTCCGATCGGCAGCAGCACGTCGAGCGCCTCCGTGACCCTGCGGGCGGCGAGGTTCAGTTGCGCGGCGCACGCCCCGCCGGCGTTGCGCTGCAGCTCGGCGATCGTCGTGCGCGTCTTGTCGGCGTTCGTGTTCAGCGCCGTCGTCGCCTTGCGCACGCAGGCGGCGCGCCCCGCGCGGCGGGTGCAGCGCTCGACGTCCATGATGAAGGTCGTCCCCGCGACGAGGAAGTCGTCGATGCTGCGATCGAAGCGCTGCTGCTGCGCCTGGTCGAGCGTCTTCTTCTTGGCGTCGGACCCGCAGCCCGCGAGCGCGAGGATCGCGATGAGGGCAAGAGCGACCGGAAGCGCGCGGAGGTGTGCCACGACCCGCGCAAGAGTACGGGGTCGTCTCGTCGGCCGCTCACGACGCCGCGCGCCAGCCCGTCCAGCGCGCGACGTCGACGGCGACCACCGGTCCGCTCGGCGGAGCGTCGCGGTACTGGGCGTAGCGGTCGCGCAGCAGCGCGATCGCGGCCCGCGACTCGTCGGAGCCGGGCTCGACCACGCGGGCGCTGCCGTCGGCGCGCGCCCACCACAGCCGCGTCCAATCGTCGTCGTCGTACTCGTCGGCGAGCAGCGCGACGCGGGGCTGGGCGGCGATGTTGTCGAGGCGGCGCAAGGCGGTGGTGCGCTTCGGCTTGGAGTCGACCGCGTGGTAGATGCGGTCGCCGTCGAGCGCGAGGACGACCGGCACGATGTGCGGCCCGCCGTCGTGGCCGATCGTCGCCAGCCGCGCGACGCGCGCCGTTGCGAAGCGCTCGCGCGCCTCGGAGGCGCTCATCGCGGCGACCGCCGTCACTCCCCGTTGATCTCGGCGAACGCGTCCTCGAAGCGCTCCATCGCTCGCTCGACGCGGCCGCGGTTGGCGGACGGCAGCCAGTGCACGCCGCGCACGACGCCCGCCTGGCGGCAGCGCTCGAGCTCGTGCGGGTCGGCCGGAACGCCCATCAGCAGCACGCGGATGTCGCGGCCGGCGTCGGCGGCGCGGGCCTGCAGCTCCGGGATGCGGTCGAGAACCCCCTCGGGCGCCCAGTTCGGAAACCACGCATCGCCGAACGACAGCACGCGGTCCAGGACCGTCGGCCCGCCGCCGCCGACGAGCACCGGCGGGTGCGGCCACTGGGCGGGCTTCGGCCACGACCAGATGCGATCGAACGCGACGTGCCTACCGTGGTAGCTCGCCTCGTCGTGCGTCCAGATCGCCTTCATCGCCTCGATGCGCTCGCGCATGACGGCCATCCGCACGCGCGGATCGGTGCCGTGGTTGACCAGCTCCTCGCGATTCCAGCCGGCGCCGACGCCGAACTCCATGCGGCCGCCGGAGAGATCGTCGACGCTCGCGACCTCCTTCGCCGTGTGGATCGGATCGCGCTCCGTGACGAGACAGATCCCGCTGCCGATCCGCAGTGTGGAGGTCGCCGTCGCGACGGCGGCAAGCGTGACGAACAGGTCGTACGTGTGCGCGTACTTGCGCGGCAGGTCGCCGCCGCCGGAGAACGGGGTCGCGCGACTGGCCGGGATGTGCGAGTGCTCCGCGAAATACAGCGCCGCGTGGCCGTGGTCCTCGACGAGCCGGGCGAGCTCGGCGGGAGCGATCGCGTCGTGGGTGGCGAAGAAGCCGATGCCGGTGTCCATGGCTGGGAAGTACGTCGTGGGGGGTGGCTGACCAGTCGTCGCGCCGCTAGCGCTCGGGTGCGGCGGCGGGCTGCCGGTTGCGGGCGTCCGGAGCCTTGGCGGCGCTGGCCGTGTCGACGGCGAGCAGGCGCAGGAGGTTGCGCGCGAGCGCGAGTGACCCGTCGAAGTTCACGCGCCCGTCGGCGAGGCGGGCGATCGCGCGTCGACCCTGGCGTGTCGTCGGCTTGGGAAGCCCGCCCGCGAGCGGCGCGGAGATCAGCGCGGTGATGTCGCCGAGCCGCCCGCTGAGCTCGAGGTCGTAGGCGCGGTCGTCGCCGTCCGGCTCATCGGCGACCTCGATCTCGTCGCCGCGGAGATCGATCCGCACGGGCGCGTAGCCGTCGGCGAAGCGCATGCGGACGCTGGCCCGGATGTCGCCGGCGAGCTCGGGGTGCTGCTCGGCCCCGTGGCGCACGAGGACGTAGACGCTGACCGCGACGGAGTCGTCGTCGACGTGGCCGAGACGCACGGGCGGCGGGGCGGGGGCGTGGAGATCGCGCATGACAGCCCAGGGTGCCCGGCGGCGGGCGGCGCATCCGTGAGTGACGTCACACGGGCGCGATGAGTTTCGTCCCATGGGGCGGTCTGCAGGTGCAGTATCCCTTCGCGGAACGTCGGTTTCCGCCGTACGAGAGGACTCCATCGCCATGCAGCAGAAGATCGTCCCGAACCTGTGGTTCGACACGGAGGCCGAGGAGGCCGCCGGCTTCTACGTCTCCGTCTTCAAGAACGCGCGCATCGTGAACGTCACCCGCTACACCGAGGCGGGGCCGCGCGAGGCCGGCATGGTGATGACCGTGGAGTTCGAGCTCGACGGCCAGCGGTTCGTCGGCATCAACGGCGGGCCGCAGTTCACGTTCGACGAGGCGGTCTCGTTCCAGATCAACTGCGAGACCCAGGACGAGGTCGACTACTACTGGGACCGGCTGTCGGAGGGCGGGTCGGAAGGGCCGTGCGGCTGGCTGAAGGACCGGTTTGGGCTGTCCTGGCAGGTCGTGCCGAGTGGGATGGAGGAGCTCTTCGCCGATCCAGACCCGACGCGGGCCGAGCGGGCGATGCAGGCGATGCTCGGGATGGGCAAGCTCGACATCGCCGCGCTGCGCAGTGCGGCTGATGGGGTGCCGGCCGGCTGACGGGCGTTGGGCGCCGGTGGGCCGCCGCGCGCCGGGCTAGGACTCGCGGTCGGGCTCGAACCCGACCGCGGGCGCGCGGTCGGGCCGCGGCACGGCGCCCTCAGGCGGCGGCACGCGGACGCCCGGCGGTACGTCGGTGTTGGCCTTGTTGGACGTCAACGACCGCACGGCGTCCGCCAGCTTGGACATGATCGACACGGTCCACCTCCTCGTTCGCGTGCCGGTACGGCCTACCCGGCGCTGCCGGTCGGCTACTCGCCCGGGAGCGCGGGCGGACGCACGACGCGGATGATCGTCTGGTGCTGGTCTGCGTCCTGGATGTCGATCGTCATCTCGATCGGCGGCGTGTCACCGGTCGCGATGAGGATCTTCTGCGGGTGGTCGACCATGCGCTCGAGGTCCTCGGGCGGGTCGCCGGGCGCGTCGAGCCCGATGACGAAGACGTCGTCGCGGTCGTCGTAGGTGAGGCCGGTGAGCACGAGTCGCTCAGCCTCGATCTGCGCGCCGATGTCCGGGCCGACGACCTCGACCGTCGCCTCGACCGTGCCCAGCGTCTTGCTGAGCTCATCGAAGTAGGGACGCCACGTGTCGCGGGGGATCTCTTGCGTGGTGGGAGACATGGTCCAGATCATAGGACGCTGCATCAAGGGCGCGGAAGCCCACGGTCGCGGGCACAACACCTGGAAGCCGCCGCCGCGGGTCACCGGGATCGTGGGTGTCGCGGCTACCTCACCAGGCGCTCACCAACGCCCGGCGCCATTCCGGCGCGCGCCGAATACCCGCCAGCGCACGCGGATCCGAGGACTGGCTGTGCGTGGAGGTGACCGACGACGGCCGCGGCTTTGATACGGCCGGCGATCGTTCCAGCGCCCGCGGAAGGGGCGTCCAGGGGATGCGCGAGCGGGCCGTCCTCCTCGCTGCCAACCTGGATCTCCGAAGCACGCCCGCAACGGGCGCATCCGTGCGTCTGGAGCTTGGACGCGCACAGCACCACGAGTCGCCGCTCCGAGTCCTCAGGCGCCGCTGCCGCGGCGTCAAAGGCTTTTGGCGCGGGCGCGGTGTCCTAGGCACCGGGTGCATGGGCGTCACCCCATGGTCGTGGAGATGCGCGTGACGAGCGTCCGGCAGGCGCGAAAGGTGCTGCTGGCATGGGCGCTGTCGGCGGCGCTGGGCGGGTTCGTGTTCGGCTACGAGCTGGCCGTCATCTCGGGCGCGCTGCTGTTCGTGCGCGAGGATTTCGGACTGAGCGGCTGGCAGCAGGGCGCGCTCGTCAGCGCGGTCCCGCTCGGCGCGATGCTGGGCGGGGTGCTGGCCGGGCGGGTCGCCGACGCGCTGGGGCGCCGGCGGGCGTTGATCCTCGTTGCCGTGCTGTTCATCGCCGGGACGGCGCTGGCGGTGGCCGCCCCGGGCTACGCGGTCCTGTTGTGCGCGCGTGGCGTGACGGGCGTCGCGGTGGGCGCCGTCTCGTCGGCGGCGCCGCTGTACCTGTCGGAGATCGCGCCGCCCGCCGAGCGAGGACGGCTCGTGACGCTCAACCAGCTCATGGTCACGCTGGGCATCGTCGTCGCGTACTGCGTCGGGCTCGCCTTCTCGGGGTCGGGCGACTGGCGGGCGATGTTCGCCGTCGGCCTCGTCGCGTCGGGGTTGCTGCTCCTCGGCATGCTCCGCGCGCCGGAAACCCCTGCCTGGCTGGAGTCCCACGGCCAGACCGAGCGGGCGCGACAGGTGCTCGCGAACGTGGTCGGCGAAGCGCAGGCCGAGCGCCTCCTGCACGACCTCCGGCGCGGCCGCGTGCAGTCGCCAGCCAGCGTCGGCGTGCGGACGCTGCTGCGCTCCGACGCGGCGCCGGCGCTGCTCATCGGCGTGACGCTCGCCGCGATACAGCAGTTCTCCGGGATCAACGCGATCATCGCGTACGCCCCGAGCATCATGGAGCGCACGGGCCTCAGCGCCTCCAACTCGATCCTCTACTCGATCCTCGTCGGTGTCGCGAACGTCGCCGCCACGGCCGTCGCCGTGCGCCTCGTCGACCGCCGCGGGCGGCGGCCGCTGCTGCTCGCCTCGACCGTGGGGGCGTGCGCATCGCTGGTCCTGCTCGGCGTCACGTTCGAGGTGTCGCTGGGCGACTGGGGCAGTTGGCTGTCGCTCGCCGGCCTGCTCGCCTACATCGCGAGCTTCGCGGTCGGCCTCGGCCCGATCTTCTGGCTGCTGATCGCGGAGATCTTCCCTGCGGAGGCGCGCGGCGCCGGCGCCGGCGTGTCGACCGCTGTGAACTGGTTCTCGGGCTTCGTCGTCGGGCTGCTGTTCGTGCCGCTCGCCGACGCGGTCGG
>DASWQM010000292.1:0-4881 GCA_036403675.1 Solirubrobacteraceae bacterium
GACCGACGTGGACGCGATCTACACGAGTCCGCTCGTCCGCGCCCTCCAGACGGCGCAGGCGGTCGCCGAGGCCAGCGGCGTCTCGCTGACCATCGACGACCGGCTCATCGAGGTCGACTACGGCCCATTCGAGGGCCTCGACCGCGAGGGCGCCCGCGCGAAGTTCGGCCAGGCCTTCGACGACTGGCGCGCCGATCCGTTCGGCTCTGCGGTGCAGGGGATGGAGCCGCTGCCGGCGGCGCTGAAGCGCGCCAGCGCGGCGACCGCTGACGCGCTCGGCGCCTCCGACCACCCGGTCCTCGTAGGTCACCAGGGGATCCTGCGGATCGTGCTCATCGCCCTCGGCGAGCTGGAGCCGGAGGACTACTTCTCGCAGCGCCTGCAGGAGGCCGAGCCGCTGGTGGTCACCGACCCGGCGATCGTGAGGCGCTGAGCCTTGGGCGCGCACGACGACCTCCTCAAGCGCTTCCAGCCGGCGCTGCGCTACGACTCCAACGAGCAGTTCTTCGCCGACAGCGCCGCCGAGTTCACCGAGGCGCCGGGGATCGAGCTGCGCCGCGCGGCGACCGCTGACGGCGCGTCCGGCGCGGTCATCGCGAGGTCCGTGCCGGTCGCCGGCGAACCCAAGCTCACGCTGGAGTTCCTCGGCCCGCAGACGTACGGCAACGGCGCCAAGGTGCAGCGCACCGATGTCATCGGCGTGCAGGGCACGGACTACCGCGCGCGGTACCGGCGCCTGCGCGCGGCCCGACGCGACCTGGCCAACCGGATGTACGGCCACGCCGTCGAGGTCGGCGGCGACATCTGGCTGCAGTACTGGTTCTGGTACTTCTACAACGACTATCAGCTCGCGCTCGGCCTGGGCACGCACGAGGGCGACTGGGAGATGGTCCAGCTGCGCATCCACCAGGGCAAGCCCGACGTCGCCGTCTACACGCAGCACACCAGCAGCCAGAAGCGTGCCTGGGCCGACGTCGAGAAGCTCGCATCCGATCCCAACCGGCCGGTCGTCTACGTGGCGCGCGGCTCGCACGGCGCGTACTTCGATCCCGGCTTCCATCCGACCGACGCCTGGTACGACATCGCCGACGGCAAGCGGCCGGCGCCGGCGGACCTGACGCTGGAGACCGTCGACGACGACGCGCACGCCTGGCTGCGCTGGCCGGGCTTCTGGGGCGACACGAAGCCGCGCGACAGCACCGCCATCTTCGACGCCTTCAGCCCCACGAGCCCCGGCACGAGGAGCGCCTGGACGAATCCCGGACGGCTGCTCGACGCCGCGACGACCGCCGTGGCGCGGACGCCCCCGCGCGCACCGGACGTGAGGATCGCGCGCGGTCGCGACAACCGCCTGGAGATCGGCTACGACTTCTCCGACCGCGACCCCCAGCCGCGCGCGCTCGTCGTCACCGTCAACTCGCGCGACGAGAAGGGCGTCCCGCCGATGACGCACACGTTCGAGGACGTCGCCGCGAAGCGCCGCGGGACGCTGAAGACCGACATCGCAATCGATCCGGCGCACCACTACGACATCTATGCGAGCACCGTCGCGGGCGACCCGCCGGTACCGTCGGACTCGACGCTCACCGAGCTCGACCCGGCCCGGCCCGAGCCCGACAGGCCGTTCTGGCAGCGCGTGACGCGGGTCCTCGCGCGCGTCGTCGCGTGGATCCGCGGCGACCGCTGACCGCCGGTCCTAGGACGCGCGGCGGCGCTGTGCCTCGACCGCCTCGCGCACGAAGCAGCCGGCGAGGTGGTCGTCGACGACCCCGCAGGCCTGCATGGCCGCGTAGGCGGTCGTCGGACCGACGAAGCGAAAGCCGCGGCGCCGGAGCTCGCGCGCGAGCGCCTCGGACTCGGGCGTCGTCGCGGGCAGGTCGGCCAGCGCGCGGCGCGCCCGCGGCGGCGTCGCGGGTGCGAACGACCACAGCAGCCCGCGCAGCGTCTGGCCCGCGTCATGCAGCGCGACGGTCGCGCGGGCGTTGGCGATCGTCGCCTCGATCTTCGCGCGGTTGCGCACGATGCCGGCGTCGCCCATGAGCCGCTCGACGTCCTCTGGCCCGAAGCGTGCCACCGCGCCGGGCCGGAAGTCCTCGAAGGCGGCGCGGAAGTTCTCGCGCTTGCGCAGGATCGTCAGCCACGACAGGCCCGACTGGAAGCCCTCGAGGCAGACGCGCTCGAGCAGGAGGTGCTCCTCGGCCACCGGCCTCCCCCACTCCTGGTCGTGGTAGGCGATGTAGAGGGGGTCGCTCGTCGGCCAGCAGCGCTGCGGCTCAGCCACCGGGCCTCAGCGCTCCGTCCGCTCCTCCGGCGCGCGCCGCTCGTAGCCAGGGCAGCTCAGGACCGGCAGCCGCGGGTAGCGCGGGTAGCGGTCGTCCTCCTTGGAGCGCTGGCAGAGCGAGAACGACGACCCGCGCGTGTTGCGCACCACACGCTGGTGGCGGCAACTGTCGCACAGGCCCACGGGTGGCGCCGGCATCGACCGGAGCCCAGTCGGCTCGACGTACCCGTCAGGAGGACGCGACCAGCTCGCGCTCCATGTCCTCGGAGTACTCGCCGCGGCGCGCGGCGCCGGTCATGCGCGCGCGGTGGCGGTACTGGTTCTGCGCCGCCTCGACGTTGTCGGCGTCGCCCTTCCACGTGTTCAGCGCGGCCGCCTGCAGCCCGCGCCCGTAGGAGAAGCTGATCTCCCACGGCTGCGGCCCCATCTGGTTCATGAGGTTCAGCCGCGCGGTCGCGTCCTCGTCGCTCTGCCCGCCGGAGAGGAAGACGATGCCGGGCACGGCCGCCGGGACGTTGCGCGCCAGCGTGCGCAGCGTGCGCTCGGCGACGACCTCGTCGCTGGGCTGCTCGGACGCCTCGTAGCCGGCGAGCACCATGTTGGGCTTCAGCAGCATGCCCTCGAGCAGGACGCGCTGGTCGCGCAGCTCGTCGAACACGCGCGCCTGCACCGCGCTCGTGACCTCCTCGGCGCGATCGATCGTGTGGTCGCCGTCCATGATGACCTCGGGCTCCACGATCGGCACGATCCCCGCCTCCTGGCACAGCGCGGCGTAGCGCGCGAGCGCGTGCGCGTTGACGGCGATGCAGTAGTCGCTCGGGAGGGTGTCGTCGATCTCGATGACCGCGCGCCACTTCGCGAAGCGCGCGCCGCCCTCGTAGTACTCGGCGAGGCGCTCGCGCAGGCCGTCGAGGCCCTCGGTGACCTTCTCGCCCTCGGCGCCCGCGAGCGGCTTGGCGCCGGTGTCGACCTTGATGCCGGGGATGATCCCCTGCTCCTGGAGCAGGCGCGGGAACGGCGTGCCGTCGCCGGTGCTCTGGCGGAACGTCTCGTCGTAGAGGATGACGCCGCTGATGGAGTCGGACACGCCATCGGTCGTGAACAGCACCTCGCGCAGCGCGCGGCGCTGCTCCTCGCCGGGCTCGACGCCGGCCGCCTTCAGGCGCTTGTCCATCGTGCCGTTGCTCTCGTCGGCGGCGAGGATTCCCTTCCCTTCGGCCACCAGTGCCGCCGCGGTCTCTCGAAGCTCGTCAGACATGGCTCTCCTATGGACGGGACTCTTCTGTGGCCGTTCCACCGCAGGCCCGAACCGAAACGTCGGATCGCCATGCCCAAGAGTTGGTTGACCAGGCAACTACAATGGCCGGGATGGCGACGTTCCTGCGGCTCCTCGGCTTCCTGCGCGACTATAAGCGAGGAGTCTGGCTTTCGGGCATCCTCGCCGCGGCCGCGATGGGCATGACGGTCGCGATCCCGGCGCTCACGGGGGCGGCGATCAACGCGATCGACCACGGCGACCGCCACCGCCTGCAGCTGCTCGCGATCGTCATCGCGGCCGCGGGGCTCGTCCGCCTGGCGCTGACCGTCGCGCGGCGGCTGATCGCCGGCCAGGTCTCGCTCGGCGTCGAGCTGGACCTGCGCAACCGCCTCTACGAGCACCTGCTCGAGCTCGAGCTGGGCTTCTTCGACCGTCAGCAGACCGGTCAGCTGATGTCGCGCGCGACGGTCGACCTGCAGGCTGTGCGCTTCTTCCTCGGCTACGGCCTCGTGCTCATCTCGCAGTCGGCGCTGACGCTCGCCTTCGCCGCCGTCGCGATGACCATCATCGACCCGCTGCTCGCGCTCATCGCGCTGTCCCCCATGCCATTCGTCGTGTGGATCGCCCAGCGCTACGGCCGCCAGGCGCGCCCCGCGCTGCAGGAGGTCCAGCAGCGGATCGCGGAGCTGACGGCGGACGTCGAGGAGAACGTCGGCGGCGTGCGCGTCGTGAAGGCGTTCGCGCGCGAGGAGCGCCAGCTCACCCGCTTCACGGAGAGCGTCAGCCGCGTCTTCGTGCAGTCGATGATCTCGACGCGGCTGCGCGCGTTCTACAACCCGTTCATCGGCTTCCTGCCGCAGATCGGCCTCGCGCTCCTGCTCCTGCTCGGCGGCCGGGCGGTCATCAGCGGGAGCCTGAGCCTCGGCGAGTTCACCGCCTTCTACACGTACCTGCTCACGCTCTTGGGACCCGTCCGGACGCTCGGCGTGCTGCTGGGCATGTCGCAGCGCGCGACCGCCTCCGGCGCACGGATCTTCGAGCTGCTCGACCGCGAGCCGCGCATCGTCGCCGCGCCCGGTGCCGGGCCGCTGCCGCCGGGTGCCGGGCGCGTCGAGCTGCGCGGCGTGTCGCTGACGTACGAGGGCGCGTCCGAGCCGGCGCTGAACGACGTCACGCTGACGGTGCAGGCCGGCACGACGATCGCGCTCGTCGGCGCGACGGGCTCGGGCAAGACGACGCTCGTGCAGCTCGTCTCGCGCCTCTACGACGCGACCGCCGGCGAGGTGCTCGTCGATGGCGCGGACGTGCGGTCGGTCGCGCCGCGCGCGCTGCGCCGCGAGAT
>DASWQM010000293.1:0-3066 GCA_036403675.1 Solirubrobacteraceae bacterium
CTCCGACGCGGAGCAGGCGGTGCTCTTCGCGCGCCATCCGGCCCCCACGTGGGTCGCGCCGCCCGGGCGCTCGCTGCACCGGCTCGGGACCGAGCTCGATCTCGGGCCACCATCCGCCTACGCGTGGCTTGGCGCCCACGCGCCGGGCTTTCACTTCGTGCAGAGATATTCCTGGGAGCCCTGGCACTGGGGATTTACGCTGAACGCGGGCTCGTCGTCTGTAGGCTTCGGCCGGCCTGGCGGCGGAGGGGGCGTGGCGCCGGGCGGAGCGGGTGCCGAGGGTGGCGACGGCGCGGCGGGGCGCGGCCTACCGTCGTTCGTGCCGGCACGCTTCGCGGCGCCGCTCGCGCGGGCGGCGCAGCGCTGGAACGTCTCGGCCGCGCTGCTCGGCGCGCAGCTCTACGCGGAGTCGAACTTCAACCCCTTCGCGCGCTCCGGGGCGGGGGCGCAGGGAATCGCGCAGTTCATGCCGGCGACCGCGCGCATGCTCGGGCTGCGTGACCCGCTCGACGCGGCGGCGGCGATCGACGCCCAGGCGCATCTCATGCGCGACCTGCTGCGGCGCTTCGGGTCGGTGCCATTGGCTCTCGCCGCCTACAACGCGGGGCCGGGGCCGGTCGCGGCTTGCGGCTGCGTCCCGCCGTATCCCGAGACGCGCGGCTACGTCGCGCGGATCCTCGGGCTGCTCGGCGGGGTGGGGGAGGCGGTCGCGGGCGGCGGGCTGGAGGTGCGCCTTGTCAGCTGAGTCCGCCGCTCAGCTGCGCGGCCTGAGGCGGCCGGCGTCAGGTACTGCACGCAGAGTGCGGATGCCTGCCGGGGCGATCGGCAAACGTCGCGGCGGCGATCCGACCTCCGTGGGGTCGGCCGCTGCGCGTTTCTGCCGTCTTCTGTGCGGCGGCGTGCGCCGCCGTCGCGTAGCTCCACGCTGGACTTCGCTGCGCTCGGACCGCACGATGCACGCACCGCATGCGTCCGCCAGTCGACATGCAACCTGCTCTTGATCGCGGGCCGGCCGTTGGCCCGCCGGCAGCGCCTGTCGCAGGCGTGCCGCTGCTGCTCATCATCGGGCCTCCAAGCGTCGGCAAGAGCTCCGCCGCGCGGCAGCTCAGCCGGCTGCTCGAGGACGGCCGGATCGGGTGCGCCTACGTCGACCGCGACGACTTCGGCGTCGACGGCCTGCTCGACCAGGACCCGCTCGTCGACCTGCAGGAGATCCTCCGGACGCGCGTGGCGGAAGGGGCGGAGCGGCTCGTGGTCGCGTGGCGGATCGAGTCCGACGCCGAGCTCGGCCGGTTCCGGGCGGCGCTGCCGTGGGCCGAGATCACGGTCTGCCGGCTGCGGGCCGAGACTGGCGAGCTGCTCGACCGGATCGCGGGCGCGCAGGAGTCCTTCCAGTGCCTGCACCTGCAGAGCAAGGCGCTCGAGATGGCGCCGCGCCTGGAGCGCCAGGCGTCCGAGGACATCCTGCTCGCCACCGACGTGGCCTCACCGCAGGTCGTGGCGGTGAATGCGTTGCGGCAGTGGGATGACCGCTGGTCAGGCCGGTACGCCGGCCATGCTCGTCAGTAGGCCAGGACGCGGCCACGTGGCGGCAGAGCGAGCGGCGCCGCGGGCTCAGACGGCGCCGGCGACCGCGGCGCGCAGCGGCCGCAGCGCCTCCTCCGTGCGGACGAGCTCGTCGAGCATCGCGTCGGCCCCCTGCTCCATCGGCTCGTTGGCGCGCACGGCGCCGTCCTCGTCGATGAACTGCTGGAAGAAGGGGATCGTCACGGCGGCGATGATCGGCAGCATCCTCAGCGCGGCGACGACCTGCTGGGTCTGCTCCACGGCACGGGTGCCGGCGGAGACGCCGCCGTAGGAGACGAAGCCGACCGGCTTGTGCTGCCACTCCGCATGGAGGTAGTCGATGGCGTTCTTCAGCGGCGCGCTGATCCCGTGGTTGTACTCGGGAGTGACGAACACGAAGGCGTCGGCCCGCTCCACCCGGGCGCTCCAGTCCTTCGTGTGCTGCCGGGTGTAGCGGCGCAGACGCGGATGGTTCGGCTCGTCCATGAACGGCAGCCCGAGCTGGGCAAGGTCGACGACGTCGATGTCGAAGGCGCCATGGGCCTCGGCCCGCGCGGCGATCCACTCGCCGATCGGCAGCCCGGCGCGGCCGGGGCGAGTGCTCGCGATGATGATCTGGAGCGTCGGCACGGGGTTCAGCCGAGTGCCTCGCGGCCGTGCGGCGCGTCGAGGTCGAGGATCGGCCCGGCCGGCACGATCCCGCTGGGATTGATGCTCGGGTGGGTGGCGTAGTAGTGGCGCTTGATCTGATCCATGTCAACGGTCTCCGCGACGCCGGGCGTCTGGTACATGTCTCGGAGATAGGCCGGCAGGTGCTCGTAGTCAACGATCCGGCGCAGGTTGCACTTGAAGTGCCCCGCGTAGACCGGATCGAAGCGCACGAGCGTGGTGAACAGGCGCCAGTCGGCGAGCGTGTGCCGGTCGCCGACGAGGTAGCGCCGCGACGCGAGCCGCTCGTCGAGGCGGTCGAGCGTCGCGAAGAGCGGATGCACCGCCTCGTCGTAGTCCTCCTGGGTCGGCGCGAAGCCGGCGCGGTAGACGCCGTTGTTGACGGTCGCGTACACGACGCGGTTGAGCTCGTCGATCTCGTCGCGCAGCTCGCTCGGATAGAGGTCGACCTCGGGATGGGCCGCGAACGCGTCGAACGCCTCGTTGAGCATGACGACGATGTCCGCCGACTCGTTGTTGACGATGCGCTCCGTCCGCGTGTCCCACAGCACGGGCACGCTGATGCGCCCCTCGTAGCCGGGGTCGCTGGCGTCGTACGCGGAGGAGAGATACGACCAGCCGTGCAGGCGGTCGCCGGTGGCGCCGGGAACGTCACGGAACGCCCAGCCCCGCTCGTCGCGGATCGGGTCGACGATCGAGACGTCGATCGCGTCCTCGAGCCCCTTCAGCGCCCGCACCACGAGGGTGCGATGAGCCCAGGGGCAGGCGAGCGAGACGTAGAGGTGGTAGCGCCCCGCCTCGGCCGCATAGCCGGAGCTGCCGTCGGCGGTC
>DASWQM010000294.1:0-22797 GCA_036403675.1 Solirubrobacteraceae bacterium
GGCACCGGATCTTCTTCGTCAACGTCCCGATCGGCCTGCTCACCGGCCTGTTCGCGGTGCGGCTCGTCGGCGACTCGCACTGGACCGGCTGGAACTTCCGTATCAGACGAGCTGCCGCACACCGATAGGCAGCAACGAGCAGCAGTGACCCGGGGAGGATCGACTCCCGCTCGAGCAGGTCTCCGCCGACGGCGATGTCGCCCATCGCCGCGGCAGGATCTCACCAAGCCGGCGTCTCACTCACGGCTGGCGGCGAACGCGCAGCTCGCGACCGAAGATGGCTACGACCAGAACGCGTCGTTCTCGTGATCGTCGGCTACGAACGACTCGTGGAGCGTTGCCTTGCCGTCGGCGAAGCGCCAGACATGCACCGCCGGCATGGCGAGCGCGCGGGCGTCGCCCTGCGCGTCGTGGGTCACCAGAACGACGACGGTGTCATCGCCGTTCGCGAGGATGTCCTTGACGTCGATGCTGAAGGTCCCGTTCGAACGCTCCGCGAGAGACTGGAAGAAGCCGGTGACCTCGTCGTGGCCGGTGTACTCACCCGAAACCGGGTTCCGGCCGGGGATGCGGAACGTGACGTCCTCGGAGAAGATGGCGAGCACGGCAGGAACGTCGCCTGCAGCGAAGTCTTCGTATGCCTTACGGAGGAGCTCGGCGTTGGACTGAGTCACGGCGTCGGGCTGCGTCGTCATGGCGGCCTCCTTTGGCCCGGGATCGTGAGCCTACGCCTCGTGCACGAGCGAGATCAACCCTTTCACCTAAATTATCTGTAGAGGTAGACCAGCAGCACGCCGTTGAGCCGCCGCAACGATCGGCTCCTCCGCGTGCGCGAGCATGAGCCTGCCTGCCCACATTCCAGCGCAGCCCAGTCGAGCCGGTCGCGCGTGCGGTACGTGTCGCTGACCGCGAAGCCGAGCAGCTCGTAGAGCGCGATCGAGCCTTCGACGTCGGGGACGTGGACGAACGGGATCAGGTCGTCGGCGCCGGCGGCGTGCGTTGCAGCGACTCCGGCGCGGCGTCGGTCAGCCGGAGGCGCGTCTGCATCGCGTCGAGCGCCGCGTCGCGTCGCACGACCTCGAGGTTGTCGTTGCGAAGGCTCATCGTCGATCTCGGCACGCTAGTCACTCGTCCGATGCGAGACCACAGCGTTTCGCCGTAGCGTCGCTTTCGTCGCATACACAGCCCCACGCACCAGTGGGCTCACGAGGAGCGCTCATGCCCCATCTCCGCGTCGGTGACGAGAACTCCGGCCCGATCGAGCTGTACTACGAGGACCATGGCGAGGGCCCGCCGATGGTCCTCATCCACGGCTATCCCCTCAGCGGACGCGCGTGGGACAAGCAGGTCCCCGTCCTGCTGGAGGCCGGACACCGCGTGATCACCTACGACCGGCGGGGATTCGGGAAGTCCAGCCAGCCGACGTCCGGCTACGACTACGACACGTTCGCCGCCGACCTCGCGACCCTCATGGACACGCTCGACCTGCAGGACGTGACGCTCGTTGGGCACTCGATGGGGACCGGCGAGGTGACCCGCTACCTGGGCACCTACGGCTCGGCGCGCGTCGCGCGGGGCGTGCTCGTATCCGCGATCCCGCCGTTCCTGCTGCAGACCGACGACAACCCGGAGGGACTGCCGAGCGGCCTCTTCGAGGGCTTCATGCAGACCGCCAGGGCGGACGTCCCGGCATGGATGAAGGGCTTCCTGGACAACTTCTTCAACATCGACGTGTACGGCGGCAACCGCGTCAGCGACCAGGCGTTCCAGGCCAACTGGAACATCGCGACGGCCGCGTCGGCCACCGCGGCGGTGGCGTGCATCGCGACGTGGGAGACCGACTTCCGCGACGACCTGCCGAAGATCGACGTGCCGATCCTCGTCGTGCATGGCGACGCCGACCGGACCCTGCCGTTCGCCAACACCGCCAAGCGCCTGCCCGGCCTCATCAAGGACATGGAGCTCGTCGTCGTCGAGGACGGCCCGCACGCCATCGCCTGGACCCACAGCGACCAGGTCAATGACGCCCTCCTGCAGTTCGTCGGGGCGCACGCGACGGCGTGACGCCGTGGGCTGACCCGCCGGCGCGCGCGTTGCGCTGACGTTCGCGAACGGCCGCATCGAGGACGACCCTCAGTCAGGACGCGTCGGCGGGGCGGCTCCGCCCACACGCCGTTCCTCAATGCTGCCGTTCGCCCGCGCCGGCGCCGGCGCCCGCCGACGTCCCGCAAGGCCCCCTGCCCTCACGCCGCCAGCACGTGCCGCGGCTCAGCGGCCTCGCGCAGCTTGCGCAGCGCGCGCTCCTCGATCTGGCGCACGCGTTCAGGGCTGATCCCGAGCTCCGCGCCGACGTCCCGCAGCGTGCGCGCGGCGTCGTCGAGCCCGTAGCGCGCACGGACGACCGCCCGCTCCCGCGGGCTGAGTGTCGCCAGCAGCCCCGGCAGCACCCGCGCCGTGGCACGCAGCGTGGCCTCCTCGTACGGATCCTCTCCGGCCGGGTCCGGCAGCGTCTCCTCGATCGTGCGGCCGGTCGGGTCCGAGCCGCCGACGCTCTGATGAAGCGCCTTCGCGGAGTGGGTCGTGCCCAGCAGCCGTCGCACCTGCTCGACCGACAGTCCGCTGCCGACCGCGAGATCGCCGATCGTCGGCTCGCTCTGCCGCGACTGCAGGTGCGCGCGACGGGCGTCGTTGATGCGCGTGAGCTGACGATGCGCGCGGTCGGAGAGCGCGACCGGGTTGCTCAGCGACGACACGACCTCCTGCATGGCCTGGCGCACCCACCACGACGCATACGCCCAGAAGGGGTTGGGGCGCGCCGGGTCGTAGCGCTCGACGGCTCGCAGAAAGCCCAGCACCCCCGCCTGCATGAGCTCCTCGCGACTGATCGCGCCGACGCCGCGATACTCGCGGGCGACGCCGGCGATCCGCGGGATGAACGCGTCGATCAGCTCCGCCGGCTTGCGCTCCTGAGCGTGCTTCGCGGCCGCCAGGAGCGCGCGCTCCTCCTCGTGCGAGACCCCCCGGCGCGGCGTGACCTGCGATGAGCGATGCGAGTACACACGCCGCGTCATGTTTCGCCTCGACGCGCTCGGCAAGACGGCCTGCGATGGATGACCAGACGGGGTGGTTATGGCCTCGAACATGGCGGTCTCAGGCGGCGACGAGCGCCGGCCGGTGCTCGCCCGGCATCGGAGGTGCGCTGGCCTGTGCCGCCCGGATGAGCTCGGCGACCGCGGGCGACGGCGTCTCGTCGCGGCAGGACAGCTCGAACCCGACCAGGCGAATCGGCTGCAGCGGGCGGGCGATCAGCTCGCGGCTCGCCGCGCCCGCGGGGGTGGTCAGCATCAACGCCTTCCCCGCCGTGACGGCGGCCAGCACCGAGGGTCCGGGACCGCCGCGCCGCGGCACGAACGTCACGCCGAGGTCCCCGAGCATCTCCGCCACCGCCCTGTCGTAGCCGGCGCCGTCGCGATGCCCGGTGGCCACGATCTGCTCGCCGCGCAGCTCATCGGCCCCGACAGGCCCGGGCCGCGACAGCCGGTGGCCGGGACCCACGAGCACGACCCACGGCTCCCATCCGAGCCGCACCCGGCGCAGCTCGGCCGAGCCCGAGAACGCGGGCGCCAGCAGCGCATCCAGGCGCCGGTCGCGGACGTCGCGCAGCAGCGTGCCGCCATGGGACTCCAGGACGGTGACCTCGACGTCGGGGTGCGTGCGGGCGAAGCCGTCGAGCAGCGCCTCCGTGCCGCGCCAGCGCGCCCCGCCGGCGACGCCGAGCCGGATCGTCCCCACCATCCCGCTCTCGAGCTGGCGACCGGTGGAGCGGACGTCCTCGGCAGCCGCGAGGGCAAGGCGCGCGCGCTCGAGGAAGATCTCGCCGGCGTCGGTGAGATCGACCCCGCGCGAATGACGGTCGAAGAGCTGGACGCCGAGCTCGGCCTCGAGCCGCCGGATCTGGGTCGACAGGCCCGGCTGTGCGATCCACAGGCGCTCGGCCGCGCGTGTGAAGCTGCGCTCTTCGGCGATGGCGACGAAATACCGCAGGTGACGGAGCTCCATGGCCGACCGACGCTAGGAAGCCGACCGAGCGCTCGCTTCCGTCACATGACTGTCAGAGCTGACCGTCGCTCGCAGGATCGAGCGGCAGCTCGATGCTGAGCGAGGTGCCGCCGCCCGGCGGACTCTCCATGCACAGCGTCCCGCCGAGCGCCTCGACGCGGTCGGCCAGCCCGACGAGCCCGGAGCCGCGCGTCGGGTCGGCGCCGCCGACGCCGTCGTCCCGGACCGAGACGCGCAGGCTGCCGTCGAGCGCCGCGGCCGCGACGTGGACGACCGACGCGTGCGCGTGCTTGGCCGTGTTGGTGAGCGTCTCGGCGACGACGTAGTAGGCCGCCACCTCGACGCTCCCGGGCAGCCGGACCTCGGTCTGCACGTCGAGCTCGACCGGCACCGGCGAGCGGCGCGCGAGCGTCTTGAGCGCCGGCTTCAGCCCGCCGCGGGAGAGGATCACCGGGTGCAGGCCGCGCGACGCCTCGCGCAGGTCGTCGAGCACGCCGTCGATGCCCGCGGCGACCTCCGCGACGTCCCGCTCGATGGCCTCCTCCCCTGGAGGAATCGTCGCCTCAAGCGCGCGCAGCCTCAGCGCCAGCGCGACGAGCCGCTGCTGCGCACCGTCGTGGAGGTCGCGCTCGATCCGCCGGCGCGTGTCGTCGGCGGTGGCGACGATGCGCGCCCGTGAGGCCATGAGCTGCGCGCGGCTCTCGGCGTTGGCGATGGCGGTCGCGACGAGATCGGTGAACTGCTCGACGCGGTCCTCGACGTCGGCCGGGGGCGGGTCCTGCTTCCACGCGGCGACCATCGCGCCCCAGAGCCGCCCCTCGACGATGATCGGCGCCCCGACGCCGGAGCGAACCCCGCTCGCCCGCAGCTGCTCGGCAGCCGCGCCCGACGTGTTGCTGTAGTCGTCGATCCGGACCGTGGCGCGGGTGCGTCGCACCTCCGTCGACACGCTGAGACCATCCATCCTCATCCGCTGACCGGGGTCGAACCCGCTCGTGCCGGCCACCGCCAGCAACGTGACAGCGCCGTCGGATTCGTAGCGCACGACCGCCGTCGCGTCCGCACCGACCACCGCCTGCAACTCCGACACCGCCGACGCGAAGACGTCGTTCGCAGACCCGCCCTGCGCGACGAGCGTCGCCACGCGCCGCAATGCGGCCTGCTCTGCATCGAGCTGCCGGCGGTCGGTGATGTCGCGCGCCGCGGCGTACATCACGCCCTCGTCCGGCATGGGCCGGGTGCTCCATTGCAGCCAGCGGACCGAGCCGTCCTTGCGCAGGTAGCGGTTCTCGAACTCGATCAGCTCGCGGCCGTGCGACAGCTCGCCGACCGCCCGGTCGGTGCTCAGGCGGTCCTCCGGGTGCACGAACTCCGCGTAGGGACGCGACAGCAGCTCCTCGCTGGAGTAGCCGAGCGTTCGCTCGAACGCCGGGTTCACCCGCTTGAAGTAGCCGTCGAACCCGGCGACGCAGAGCAGCTCGAGCGAGAGCGTGAAGAAGCGCTCGAGGTCGCGCTCGGCGCGCCGGCGCCGCATGACCCCGCGCCCGACGACGACGACGAGCAGCGCGACGGCGGCGGGCCACGTCAGCGCGAACCAGGGCAGCAGTCCCTGCAGACCGGTCAGCGGCTCGGTGCCCACGTCCACGCTCCAGCGGCGCGCGAGCGCCTGGAAGCCGTCGCCCGCGGCGGGCCTGGTCTCGAGTCCGCCGTCCAGCCGCCGGCCGTCGAGGCCGATGGCCGCGTGGCGCGGATCCTCGGCGAGCGCGACGGTGAGCCAGCCGCGCGGCGCGAACACGGCGACGTAGCCGCGGTGGCCGGCGAAGGTCCCGGCGCGAACGAGGTAGAAGCCGGGCTGGCCGCCGAACGCGCCGCGCCGGCTTGCGCTGACGGCGAAGATGCGCGTCCGGTCGCGAATCGAGGCGGCCAGCGCGGGCCACGTCGACACGTCCACGCCGGCGCGGAGCTCGGGGCGGCTCTGGCTCGTGTACGTCGCCGGCAGGTAGGACGTCGAGGGTCCCGCGGGCCGCACGCGCCCCGACGTCGTCAGGCGCGTGATCGGCGCGCCGATGCGCCGCTCGTAGCTGCGGCGCGCGGAGCGCGAGACGGACTCGACCCACAGCGCATCGGGCAGCCCCGCGCTGCCCGCAATCGCGTCGGCCAGCCGGCCGAACCGCCACTGGCGCGCCGACGGCTCGTCCGCCAGGGCGTTCCCGAGGCCGTCGGTGACGGCGCCGGCACGCGCGAGCACGCCCTGGACGCGGACGCTGAGGACCTGCGCAGCCCGTTCCGCGGCAGCATTGCGATCGCCCTGGATCGTCTGGCTCGTCGTGAGGTAGCCGACGATCCCCAAGGCCAGGACAAGCGCTGGAATCGCGAGCCGGGGCACCCCTGCCGCATCGTGACGTACCGCCTGCTGCGCAGCAACCACGCGCGCCGCGCGGCGGGCTATAGCATCGTGGGACGTGACCTTGCATGCCGCACCGGCGGCCCTCCTCGCGGGCGTGCTGGCGTTGCTCGCGGGCTGCGGCGGCAACCACTCCGCCGCGCGCGGGGCTGGGGTCACGGCCGTGATCAAGGGCCTCGACAACCCGTTCTTCGTGGCGCTGCACGACGGGCTCGTGGACGCCGCGCGCAGCCGCCGCGTCGCATTGCGTCTCCAGCAGCCGGCCAGCTCGCGCGACGCCGAGGGGCAGGCGTCGCGGCTGGAGTCGCTGGCGACGCCCGCGGCGGCCTGCTACGTGGTGAACCCGATCAACCGGTCGAACCTGGTCGCGCCGCTCGCGCACGTTCCGGCGGGCACGCCGATCGTCAACGTCGACACCGCCGTCGGTGCGGGCGAGGCCGCGGCGGTGGGCGTGAAGATCACGACGTTCATCGGGACCGACAACACGGCGGCCGCGATGAAGGGCGCGGACGCCATGGCGGTGCTCGTCCGCAAGGGAGCCGCGGTGGCGGTGATCGCCGGCGTTCCCGGCAACGCACCGAGCGACGTGCGCGCCAGTGGCTTCAGCCGCGGCGCGCGGGGGCGGTTCGACGTCGTCGAGACGGTGGCGGCGGACTACGAGCGCGCGAAGGCGCGGCGCGCCGCGCGGGAGCTGCTGCGCGCGCGGCCCGAGCTCGCGGGCATCTTCGCCGTCAACGACCTCATGGCGCTGGGCGCCGCCGACGCGGTGCGCGCGGCCGGTCGCAGCGCCGCTGTGGCGGTCGTCGGCTTCGACGGCATCAGCGAGGCGCTCGACGCGGTCGAGCGCGGCGCGCTGGCCGCCACGGTCGCCCAATACCCGTACACGATGGGCGAGCTCGCGGTCGAGGCCTGCCTGGCCGCGGCGGCGGGCAAGCGCCTGCCCGCGACGATCGACGCTCCGGTCGCGGTGGTCACGAGGCGCGACGCGGCGCTGGCACGCGCGCGGTTCCCGCGGCCGGTCAAGCCGTTCGAGAGCCCGCTCGCGCGGCTCGTCCGGTAACCACCCGCCTCAGCCGCCCAGCATGGCCGCGAGCGGATCGCGGAAGGGAGCGACCGGCTCGGGGAACCGCGCCCGCGCGCGCGTGACGTTCGCGCGCGTGACGAGCTGGATCGGTGCATCGACGCGCGCCGGAAGGCGCTTCCCGCGCAGTGCCGCCACGCACGCCTCGACGCCGAGCTCGCCGATCGCGTACGGGTACTGCGCCACGGTCGCGGCGATCGCGCCGCGGCGGACGGCGACGAGCGCCTCTTCGATCCCGTCCAGCCCGATCACCGCCACCTTGCGGCGTCCGCCGAGCGCCCGGACGGCGTCGGCGACGCCGAGCGCCATCTCGTCGTTGACCGCGAACAGGCCCCTGATCGCGCGGTCCGAGCGGAGCGCGTCCTCCGCGGCGAGCGCGGCTCGGCTGCGATCGAAGTCGGCGGCGATCGTGTCGACGACCGAGAACCGCCCGCGGGCGCCGTCGCGAAAGCCGCGGGCACGAGAATCGCTCGTGTCGTCGCCCGGTATCCCGGCGATCACCGCGACGTGGTCGCCGGACCGGACGAGCTGCGCCATCGCGTCTGCAGCCAGCCGTCCGGCGGCGACGTTGTCGGTCCCGATGTACGTCGTGACGGTGCGGCCGGCGGCAGTGGCGGCCGCGGCGTCCACAGGCGAGTCGATGTTGATGATCGGCGTCTGGGCCGGAATGTGCGAGAGCGGCCGGATCAGGTTGGTCGACGCGATCGGATTGATGATGTAGCAGCCGGCCCGCTCGGCCACGAGCGATTCCAGCGTCGCGGCCTGACCGGTGGTGTCCTGCAGGCCGGCGGCGGCAGCGACCCGCACGGCAAGCCCGTGGTGCTGGGCGGCAGCGCGTAGCCCGCCCTCCATCGTCTGGAAGAACGGGTTGTCGAGGCCCTTGATGACCGCGACGACATCCTTGCTCTGCGCACCGCGCGTCGAGCTCGCGCCGTCGCCGCCGCAGCCGAGCGCGGCCGCTGCAGCCACTGCGGCAAGCAGCGCGACTGGCAGCAACCTCACCCGGCGATAGGGCATCGGGTCGATCCTACGGCCGGTGGCGCCCGCGTGACAGCGACTAGGATCGAGGCCCCGGCGTCCGCGCGACAGGCGGTTCTCTTGACGGCATCGAGTTCAGTGCCAGGACCTCGGACGACGTGTCGCGTCGTCGTGGCGGACGACGACGTCCTGCTGCGCGAGGGCCTGGCCGGTCTCCTGGAGCGGTCGGGCTTCGAGATCGTCGGGCTGGCGGGCGACGCCACCGAGCTGCTGCGCATCGTGCGCGATGACGAGCCCGAGCTCGTCATCGTCGACATCCGCATGCCGCCCCGGCAGGAGACCGAGGGCCTCGAGGCCGCTCGCGTGATCAGGCAGGAGTTCCCGGAGATCGGGATCCTGGTGCTGTCGGCGCACGTCGAGGTCAACGACGCGATGGAGCTGCTGGCGAGCGGACGGCGGATCGGCTACCTGCTGAAGAGCCGCGTCACGAAGCTCGACGCCCTCTTCGAGGCGATCGATCGCATCGCCGAGGGGGGCGCGGTCGTCGACCCGGGGCTCGTGCAGGAGCTCGTCGCCGCGCGCCACCGCGAGGACCGGCTGGAACGCCTGACCCCGCGCGAGCACGAGGTGCTGACGCTGATGGCCGAGGGCGCATCCAACGCCGGGATCGCGCGTCGCCTCTGGGTCACCGAGGGCACCGTCGAGAAGCACGTGCGCAGCATCCTCGCGAAGCTGCGGCTCCCGGAGACCTCAGACGAGCATCGCCGCGTGCTGGCGGTGCTTACGTACCTGGATTCGCGCTAGCGCAGTCGAGCAGGTCGTCGATCGCCTGGCGCGACAGGACGGACTTCGACACGAAGCCGACCGCGGGGCTCTCCTCCACGAGGTCGCGCAGATCCTTCTCCGAATAGGCGGAGATCAGGATCACCTCCACCGCCTCGCACCTCGTCGCCAGCGAGCGCGCGAGGTCGAGGCCGCTCTCGCTCCCGAGGTCGACGTCCACGAGCGCGACCTCGGGCCTGAGATCGACGGCGAGGGCGAGTGCGTCGGCGCTGTTGGACGCGACGCCGACGACGCTGACGCCCTGCTGCTGCAGGAGCTTGCGGGCCGCATCCAGGAACTCCGCGTTGTCGTCGACGATCAGGCAGCTCCTGGCCACGTCGTCGAGGATCGCAGCGCTCGTTCGGCTTGCCATTGCAGCTAGCGGGAAGATCATCGTGCGATTCGTTGCGTTTGAGCGGTCTTCCAGCTAGCTGCAACACGGATGGTCGCGGTCGCCGGAGGGCGAAGAGTGCAGTTGGCGGCGATGACGTTGAGCATGCGTGATGACAGGGTGATGGGCGCTCGTACCACTGGCGCCGCGTCGCAGGGACCGTGTCGCTGCGGGTACCCGAAACGAAGGGGCGCCATGCTTGTGCTCAGCGCAGCGACGACTCACCTGGTCGGCCGCGACCTGGAGATCGACCGCATCGCGCACCTGCTCGGCAACGGCGGCGCGCTGCTGATCCGCGGCGACGCCGGGATCGGCAAGTCGGCGCTGCTGCACGAGGCCGAGCGGCTCGCGGTCGACCTCGGGATGCTCGTGCTGGCGACACCGGGCGTCGAGGCCGAGGCGCGCCTGCCGTTCGCCGGGCTGCACACGCTCCTGTGGCCCGTGCTCGACCAGGTCGACGATCTGCCGGCGGCCCAGCGTGACGCGCTGCGGGCGGCGCTCGGGCTCGCGCTCGATCCTGCACCGGATCCGTTCCTCGTGGGGCTGGGCACGCTCGGCATTCTCAGCGACCTGGCGCCCGTCGCCGTCGTCGCCGACGACCTGCACTGGCTGGACCGCGCCACGGCGGACACGCTCGCCTTCGTGGCGCGGCGACTGCCGGCGCAGGGCGTCGCCGTGCTGGCCGCCGCCACGCGCGGCTGCGAATCCCTCGGCCGGGACGAGCTGGCGCTCGGCCCGCTCGACGAGCGGGCCTCGGCGGCGTTGTTGGCGTCGAGCGCGCAGGCGGTCGATCCCGCCGTCCGAGCGCGACTGCTCGCCTGCGCCGCGGGCAACCCGCTCGCCCTCATCGAGTTGCCGAAGACCGCCGACCAGGTCGACGGCACGGCCGCGTCGCCGTCGTCGGCGCCGCTGAGCGAACGACTCGAACAGTCGTTCACAGCACGCGTCGCGTCCCTCCCCCCCGCGACTGGCGCGCTACTGCTCGTGGCGGCGCTCGACGGCGGCGGCGCGCTCGACGAGATCCTCCGCGCGGGCGGGCACCTGCTGCGCAGCCACGTCACGAGCGAGCAGCTCATGCCGGCCGTGACCGGCGGGTTCCTCGACCTCGACGAAGCCGGCCTGCGATTCCGCCACCCGCTCATGCGGGCGGCCATTCGCCAGGCCGCGGGCATGTCGCGGCGGCAATCGGCCCATGCGGCGCTCGCCGAGGTCGTCGCCGACCGCGACCGCCGGGTCTGGCACCGGGCGGCCGCCGCGCTCGGCGCCGACGAGCGCCTGGCCGCCGAGCTGACGTCCGCCGCCGCACGCGCTCACCGGCGCGGAGGGACGGCGTCGGCGCTGGTCGCCCTGCAGCGCGCCGCAGACCTCAGCGTCGATCGCGGGGCGCGCAGCGAGCGGTTGCTGCGAGCCGCCGAGCTGTCGCTGGAGATGGGCCGTCGGCGCGCGGTCCGCGAGCTGCTCGACGACGTCGAGCCCCAGGCGCTGAGCATCGCGCAGCGCGGCCGGCTGGCGTGGGTGCGCGATGTGCTCGACGAGCACCGCTCCTCGCCGCGGGCGAACGTCGAGGCAACGGTCGCGGTGGCCGAACGCCTGCAGGCCGAGGGTGAGGCCGAGGCCGCGACGAACGTCCTGCTGACGGCGGCGCAGACGTGCTGGCGCGCGGGCACGGAGTCCACCGCCGGGGAGCTCATCGTCGCCGCCGCGGACCGGCTCGGGCTCGACGACGAGCGCCTGCTGGCCATCCACGGCTTCGCGACGCCGTCGCGGCGGGCGGCCGAGGTCATCGCCCGGCTCGGCGCCCGCGGACCGGACGTGGCCGCCGACCCCGAAGCCGTGCGCGTGGCCGGCACGGTGCTCAGTGCACTCGGGGCCTTCGACTGCGCCGGACCGTTCTTGCGAGCGGCGCGCGACCGTCTGCGAGCACAGGGCCGGCGGGGGCTGCTCGCCCGCTGCCTCGTGTCGCTCGCGTGGACCGAGCTCGCTGCCGGCGACGCGCGCGCGGCGCGCTCGACGGCCGCGGAGGCCGCCGGCGTGGCCCGTGAGACGCAGCAGGTCGCCTGGACGGCGGCGGCCCAGCTCGCCGAGGCCGCGGCGCTGGGCCTGTGCGGCGAGACCGACGCGGCCGAGGAGCTGGTCGCGAGCGCGGAGCGCAGTGTCGTCCCCACGGCAGCGGGCTGGATGCTCGCGCACGTCCAGATCGCGCGCGGCACGATCGAGCTCGGCGCCGGCCGCTATCTCGAGGCGTACGAGCAGCTGCATCGCATCTATGACCCGGCCGACGCGGCCCACCACCCGCTCAACGGCGCGTGGGCCGTCTTCGACCTGGCCGAGGCCGCGGTCCACAGCGGGCGTCGCGCCGACGCGCGCGCCGTCGCCGCCGACCTGGAGCGCGCGGCGACGGCGACCAGCTCGCCGCTGCTGGTCGCGGCGCTGGCCTGCGCGCGGCCGCTGCTGGCCGACGACGACGCCGCCGGGCCGCTCTTCGACGACGCGCTCGGCTCGGACCTGGGGCCGTGGCCGCTCATGCGCTCGCGGCTCCTGCTGGCCTACGGATCGTGGCTTCGCCGCCGTCGCCGCGTCGTGGAGTCGCGCGGCCCGCTGCGGGCCGCGGGCGAGGCCTTCGAAGCCCTCGGCGCGGCGTCATGGGCCGAGCGCGCCAGCCAGGAGCTGCGCGCCACCGGTCAGACGACCCGCCGACGGGCCGGCGACGACCGTGACCAGCTCAGCCCCCAGGAGCTCGAGATCGCCCTCATGGCGGCACAGGGCCTCACCAACCGCCAGATCGGCCAGCGCCTGTACCTGTCGCACAGGACGGTCGGTGCGCACCTGTACCGCACGTTCCCCAAGCTCGGCATCAGCTCGCGCTTCGAGCTCGCCGCGGCGCTGGAGGACGTGCCGCGGCCGCAGGTCGCCCACGCCCCCGCGCCGTCGCGCGACCGCCGATCGTCACGGGTGCAGTGCGTGCGGTGATCGCCGAGCCGGAGGGGCCGCCGGCGGCTGACGCGCCCAGCACCGCGCACGACGTGGTGGCAGCGGCGGCGCGCGGCAAGGCGGCCCGGGGCAGCGCGCCGCGATCCAGCCACGGCGACTGGGTGCCGGCGGCCGATCGCCCCGATCCGGTCGCCACGCTGACGTTCCAGGACGAGACGCGCACGCCCCAGCTCGTGCCGATCCGCTACGGCCGCATGCTCCGCTCCCCCTCGGCGTTCTTTCGCGGCGCGGCGGCGATCATGGCCGCCGACCTGCGCGACACGCCCGTCAGCGGCATCCGCGTGCAGTGTTGCGGCGATGCGCACCTGGCGAACTTCGGCGCGTTCGCCGCGCCCGATCGCAGCCTCGTCTTCGACCTCAACGACTTCGACGAGACGCTGCCGGGTCCCTGGGAGTGGGATCTCAAGCGGCTCGCCGCGAGCCTCGCCGTGGCCGGACGCGACCGCGGGTTCGTCCCGGCGGCCCGCGGCGAGGTGGTCGTCGCCGCGGTGCGCGCCTACCGCGACGCGATGCGCGACTTCGCCGCGATGCGGACGCTCGACGTCTGGTACGCGCGCCTCGACGTCGACGAGCAGGTCGCGCGCTGGTCGGAGAGCCTCAGCCGCTCGCAGCGACGCGGGCTGGACGCGCAGGTCGCCAAGGCCCGCCGCAAGGACAGCCTGCGAGCGCTCGACAAGCTCACCGTCGCGGTCGACGGCCGGCCCCGCATCGTCAGCGACCCGCCGCTGGTCGTCCCGCTCCAGGAGCTGCTCGGTGACGCCGAGGAGGAGCAGGTGCGGGCACGGCTCGCCCGCCACCTGCAGGAGTACACGCAGACGCTGGCGCACGATCGCCGGCAGCTGCTCGGTGGCTACCAGCCCGTCGACATGGCGCACAAGGTCGTCGGCGTCGGCAGCGTCGGCACCCGCGCCTGGATCGTCCTGCTGCTCGGGCGCGATGACGCCGACCCGCTGTTCCTGCAGCTCAAGGAGGCCGAGGCGTCGGTGCTCGAACCGTTCGCCGGGCCCGGCCGCGCGACGAACCAGGGCCAGCGCGTCGTCGAGGGCCAGCGGCTGATGCAGGCCGCCAGCGACGTGTTCCTCGGCTGGCTGCACGTCGAGCGCGACCTGGACGGGCGCGCGCGCGACTACTACGTCCGCCAGCTCTGGGACGCCAAGGCGTCCGCCCATGTCGACACGATGAGCGCAACCCAGATGGCCGCCTACGCGGAGATCTGCGGCTGGACGCTCGCGCGCGCACACGCGCGCTCGGGTGACCGCTTCGCGATCGCCGCATACCTCGGCGCCGGCGACCGCTTCGACCGCGCGCTGCTCACGTTCGCCGAGACCTACGCCGACCAGAACGAGCGCGACCACGCCGCGCTCGCGCAGGCCGTGGAGTCCGGCGCGATCGAGGCCGACGTCGGTCGCTGAGCGGCGCGCGCCCCGCGTCAGCGCCGCTCGTCGCCGGCTCGCGCGAAGACATCGGTCCCGAACGGCGCAAGCCCGCGGGCGGCCGCGAAGCCGAGGTGCCCGCGGCCGTCGTCGCCGCCACGGGTGATCCCCAGCAGGTCCTCGTAGCTGCGCAGCGCCGCGTAGTGGTTGTACGGCGTCGGATTGACGCTGCCGGGCGTGATCCAGCGGCGGTTGAGCAGCACGGCGCCGATGCGACCGCCGCCCGGGTACGGCGTCGTGCCCGGCGCCGGCGTCGTCTGCGCGCCGAAGAGCGCCAGGAGGCTGCTGAACCCCGGGTTGGACTCGTTCGGGCCGCCCTGCTCCCCGCAGCACGCGGTGCTGTCGGCGCTTCGCCCGGTGGGCGCGGCCTCGTCGAACGTGACGACGACGAGCGTGCGGCCGCTGCGGTAGGCGGGCGAGCCGAGGATGAGCGGCATCCAGTGCTTCAGCCACAGGTCGGCGGCGACGAGGCCGCCGTCGTGCCCGCCCTCGGCGTTCGCGCCGGCGCACGCGTGGTCGTGGCCGTCGTTGCAGAGGTTCGGCGTGATGAACGCGAAGCGCGGCGTCGTGTCCTCGCGGCGCAGGTCGCGCGCGAGGTGGCCGGCGAACGCGTCGGGCGCGCCGCCGGCGCCGACCGTCAGCGTGCCGAGCGGCACGACGTGGCGCGCGCAGCGCGCGGGATCGTCGATGACGGAGTGGAAGTACACGAACGGGTTGTGGCGCGTGGCGTACTGGTCGTCCGGTGCGGCGCTGTTGGAGATGTCGACGCCGTTGAGCGTGGGATGCGCGCAGTCCGTGCCGCCGAGCGGATCGGCGGTCCCGCCGTCGCGCCCCGGATCGGCGCCCATGTCCTCGGCGTACCCGCGCCAGGTCGGGCCCTCGGCGTCGCGCTCGCCGCGCGCGTCGAGCTGGTCGCCGATCGTCCGGGCGCCGTGGCTGCCGGCGGTCGGCGCCGGGAAGACGCAGCCGTCGCCGACGACCTGGCCCGGGAAGCGGGTCCCGTCGGGCGCGTCGGTGCCGGGCGTCACGTCGAAGAACCCGCCCGTGAGCAGCGGGAGCTCGGCGAGGCTGATGCAGTCGTTGTTGACGGTCGGCGTCGGCGCCTGTCCGGACACCTGCGCGACGTAGTTGCCGAGGCTGACGTGGCTCGTCGCGTAGTAGTTCGTCAGCAGCTGCCCCTGCGCGAGCAGCGTGTCGTTGAGGTAGCGCGCCGGGGACGCCGCGCCGAACGTGTCGGCGAAGCTCTCGTTCTCGAGGTCGATGACGACGACGTGCTCGACGGCGCCGGGGGCGAGCGCCGCGCCGCCGCCGTCGCGGCCCACGGCCGCTGCTGGAAGACCGAGACCGACCGCGGCGAGCGCTGCGAGCAGGAGTGCCGTCCGAGACATCTGTTTCCTCCGTGGTCCGGGGCCGCGCGACGCGAGCCGTCATCGCGCACGATCGGGGCCCCGGAGTGGCATGAGGTTGCGGTTCGGTGACCGCCAGGGCCGGGGACGACCGGGCAGCAGGCACTGGCGACTTCATCGCACGCCCCCGGCGAAGCCGCCAATCGTCAACGGCAGCTACGCGAAATGGCGACTTCGTCGCGCATGGGTCGACGCAGTCGCCAAACGCTGCCGGGGACGCCGACCCGGCGTGCGGCGCGGCCTCGCACGACCGCGCCCCCGCCCGCCCTCGGTGACGCCGCTTACCGCGCCGGCGCGGCCGCTGCGCCTCAGCGGCCCGCAGCCACCCGGGGCGGCGCCGTCCCTGCCGCTCCGTTCGCCGGCTCGCCCCACGCCTTGTCGAGCTCCTCGGGCAGACGCCTGACCTCGAGCGCCAGGACGATCCGCATGACGCCGATCGCGACCGCCCAGATCCCGCCGACGGTGACGATCGCCGCCAGCGTCGCACCCGGATCGGCGAGCGCCAGCACCCCGAGCGGCACCTCGAGCAGCCCGAGGATCAGCACGAGCCACCACTGCGGCAGGATCCGCCGCGCCGCGAAGGCCGCGGTGATCGCAAACGTCCCCATCACGATGAGCCACGCGCCGAGGAAGATGCCGACCGCCAGCACGCCCGGCCCGGGCCAGACGATGATCGCGACGCCCGCGGCGGCGGACAGCGCGCCGCCGACAGCGTTGACGCGCTGCGCGCGAGCATCGATGCCGGCGATCATCGCTCCGGCGAGGCCCTGGACGATGAACAGCACGCCGATGAACGTGGCGAGGCTGCGGATGCTCCAGTCGATGCTGAAGATCAGCACGCCCGCGACGACGAGCAGCATGCCGTTGAGCAGCAGGACCGACCAGCTCCGGGCCACGCGCTCCGCGATATCGCGAGTGAGCTTCTGACCCAAGCCGGGGGTCGTGCCGGGTGCGACGAACATGGAGAGCCTCCAGACGGATGGATGTGACCGTCAGCCTGCGGGCCGCCCCGGGGGCGGACAAGACGGCCGGCGCACGCAACCCATCACCGGCACGTATCGCCCGTCGTCGGGGAGCCGCCTACGCCGCACGGCGCTGTCCTCCGCCGAGCTCGCGCAGCCAATGCAGCGCCTGCGATTCGAGCTGGCGGCTGCGCTCCTCCCCGACGCCGAGCCAGGCCGCGATCTCCTCGTGGGTCTGCGCCCGGTCGCCGACGAGCCCGTACCGGCGCAGGAGGACCTCGCGGTGGCGCTCGGGCAGGACGCGCAGCATCGACCACACCTGATGACGGGCCTCACGCTCGTCCGCGTGCTGCCAGGCATCCACGCCGTCGGGGTCGGCGATGAGCTCGCCGAGCAGCGTCTCGTCCTCGCCCACGGGCTCGTCGAGCGACGCCGACACGCGCGGCGCGTCGCGGAGCGCCGTCACCGTCCCGACGCTGAGCCCGGTCCGATCGGCGATCGCCTCGACCCGCGGCCAGCCGGGAGCGAGCCGCCGAAGCTCGGCCTCGGCACGCGCAACCGCGACGAGCTTGCGCCCCGCGGCTACCGGGATCCGGATCGTCCGCGCAGCGGCGAGCGCGTTAAGGACCGAGCGGCGGATCCACCACGCCGCATACGTCGAGAACTTCAGCCCGCGGCGATGGTCGAACAGCTCGACCGCGCGAACGAGGCCGACCGTGCCCTCCTGCACGAGATCGTCGAACGGAACCCCCCGTCCGCGATACCGCCGTGCGACCGAGACCACCAGCGGGAGATTGCGCTCGACCATCTCGTCCTTGGCGTGCAGGTCGCCACGCTCGATGCGCTTCGCGAGCCGGATCTCCTCCGCGGAGGTCAGGGGCCGGCGCCGGTGACGGGCGTCCATGACGCTCCTACGCCGCCGCGCGGAGATGCATGTCGGCGAGCTGGTCGGCGGCCACGCCCTCGGCGTCGAGGGCGGCGAGGTAGGCGGCGAACGCCGCGTCGCGACTTGCCCGGTCGGCGACGAGGACGCTGTCCCACCGCGCCGACACGACCCGCGCCGCCGCTCGCCAGGCCGCGAGAGCGCGAGCATGCTGGGCGGCGTACAGGTTGGTCACCGGGCGAGAGAGGAATGACACCATCACCTCCAGGTCGTTTCATGGTGGGTAGCGGGCGAGGAGCATCGACCGTACGCCGCGGGCGGCGACGGCTCTACGGTCATGCGACGGCACCGCCGCTGCGGCCGGCGGGACGTCCTTGGGTCAGATGACTGTGGCCGCCGGTGCCCGTACCGGCGTAGGGTCGTCACGCATGGCCAGATCCACGCCGCTCGCAGCACGCCTTCGCCGAGCGCTCGTCCCGGCGAGGCTTCCGCCGCCCATCCATCCCGCGCTCCAGCAGCACGCGCGGAAGCGCGCCGAGCACGCCCAGAGCCGGATCGCGGACACGATCACGCGGTTCGCCGGCTCGATGACCTTCGTCTACCTGCACGTGATCTGGTTCGCGAGCTGGATCGCCTTCCGCATCGAGCACTATCCGTTCGGCCTGCTCACGATGATCGTCTCGCTCGAGGCGATCTTCCTCTCGACCTTCGTGATGATCAGCCAGAACCGGGCCGACGCCAAGCGGCAGGTCATCGCCGATGAGGAGTGGAAGACCGTGCAGGACGAGGATCGCGAGAACCAGGAGCTCCTTGACCTCTCGCGCCAGATCCTCGCGCTCACGAAGGACGTGCACTCCTACGCCGAGATCTCCGGACGGCCGGCACCGCCACGCACGGATGGGACGCAGCTGTGAAGAAGTACGTCCTGTTCTACGAGTCGGCTGACGACGTCGCCTCGCGCGCGCCGGAGCACTTCCCGGCGCACTCGGCCCGTTGTCAGGAGTTCCACGCGCGCGGCCTGCTGCTGATGGTCGGCACCTTCGCGGACCCCCAGACCGACGGGTCGATGGCGATCTTCACGACGCGCGAGGGGGCCGAGGAGTTCGCTGCCGGCGATCCGTTCGTGCTCAACGGCGTCGTTGCCCGCTGGGAGGTGCGCGACTGGAACGAGGCGCTGGCCGAGCCCTAGCTCCGGCGGCCCCTCCACGTCGCGAGCCCGCCGGGCGGACCTGCGGCGGCCGCCGCGTCGGCTCGGCGGCGGGGACGGCCGGTCGCTCTCGTTCAAGCACAACGCGCACGGCATGGGGACGGGTGTCGAAATCGCAGGTCGTGCTGCGTCGTAGATGATGAGGCCGCACAACGCGGCGCATCGAACGAAGGAGGGCCTCATGCCCAAGTACATGCTGCTGATCTACACGCCGGTCGACGGTCCGCCCGCCGGCGAGCAAGAGGCCGACATGGCGCAGTGGACGGAGTACACCCAAGGCCTGCAGGACGCCGGCGTGCTCGTCGGCGCCGACGCGCTGCACGGCCTGGACTCCGCGACGACCGTCCGCGTGCGCGGCGGCGAGACGCAGATCGTCGACGGGCCGTTCGCCGAGACGAAGGAGTTCCTCGGCGGCTACTACATCCTCGACGTCCCCGACCTCGACAGGGCGCTCGAGCTCGCCGCCCGCGTGCCGAACGTCCACTACGGGTCCACCGAGGTGCGTCCGGTGGTGGACTTCAGCGAGCAGCCGGCGGCCGGGGACCCGGCGCAAGCGACCGCGTGAGTGCGCGCGACGAGTGGCGGCCGCAGGCCGGCGACGCGGCCGCCACCGTCGAGCGCGTGTTCCGCGAGGAGCGCGCGGCCGTCCTGGCCACGCTGATCCGCCACGTGGGCGACTTCCAGCTCGCCGAGGACGCGGTGCAGGACGCCTTTGCGGCCGCCGTCGCGACCTGGCGGCGCGACGGCACGCCGTCCAACCCGGGGGCGTGGATCACGGTCACGGCGCGGCGGCGCGCGATCGATCGCCTGCGCCGCAACCGTTCGGTCGCAGACCGGACCGAGCGCCTCGCCGAGCTCGCGCGGCTCGACGCGCAGGAGCATGAGTCCGCCGCGGACGGCAGCGCGATCGACGACGACCGCCTGCGCCTGATCTTCACCTGCTGCCACCCGGCGCTCGCGTTGCCGGCGCGCGTCGCGCTGACGCTGCGGATGCTCGGCGGCCTGACCACGAGCGAGATCGCGCGGGCCTATCTCGTCAGCTCGTCGACGATGGGCCAGCGGCTGTCGCGCGCGAAGCGCAAGATCGCCGAGACCCGTATTCCGTACCGCGTTCCCAGCGACGACGCCCTCCCGGACCGGCTGAGTGGCGTGCTCGCGGTCGTCTACCTCATCTTCAACGGGGGCTATGCCGCCGCCGAGGGAGAGCGTCTCGTCCGCGGCGAGCTGTGCAGCGAGGCGATCCGGCTCGGGCGCCTGCTCGCGAGGCTCATGCCCGACGACGCCGAGGTCGCCGGCGTGCTGGCGCTGATGCTGCTGCACGACGCGCGGCGAGCGGCGCGCGTGGACGCCCATGGCCGCTACCTCGCGCTCGACGAACAGGACCGGTCGCTGTGGGACCAGGGGCGCATCCGCGAGGGGCTGCGGCTGCTCGAGCGGGCGCTGCGGATGCGGCGGCCGGGCCCCTACCAGCTGCAGGCCGCGATCGCGGCGCTGCACGTCGAGGCCGCGAGCGCCGCCGACAGGGATTGGGCGCAGATCGCGCAGCTCTACGAAGCCCTCGGGCGGGTTGCGCCGTCGCCGGTGATCGAGGTCAACCGGGCGGTGGCGGTCGGGTTCGCGTCGGGCGCCGGCGCGGGCCTCGAGCTTCTCCGGCCCCTGCTCGGCGACCCCGCGCTGGACGGCTACCAGCCGCTGCACGCCGCGCGCGCCGAGCTGTTGCGCCGCGCGGGCGACGGCCCGGGCGCCGCGCGCGCCTACCTGCGTGCGATCGAGCTCAGCGCCAACGCGGTCGAGCGCGCCGAGCTCGAACGGCGCCTGGAGGCGCTGCGCTCGTGACCGTCATGCAGCGGCGTCGAGGAGCTCGAACCCGAGCTCGTCGATCGACTCGAGCACGACGCCGGCGAGGGCGAGCGCGTCGGGGTCGGGCGGAAAGGCGGCGTTCGGGATCGCGACGAGGCGCATGCCGGCCGCCGCGGCGGCGCGCAGGCCGTTGGAGGAGTCCTCGATGGCCACGCAGCGCGCCGGGTCGCTGTTGAGCCGGCGCGCGGCTTCGAGGTAGACGTCAGGCGCGGGCTTGCCGCGAGCCACCTCCTCCGAGGAGACGGTCGCCTCGAAGCACTCCGCCAGGCCGGCTTCGCGAAGCACGAGTTCGATGATCGAGCGGTTCGCGGAGGAGGCAAGCCCGAGGGGCCATCGCGCGGCGAGGCGCATGACCGCCTCGCGAGCGCCGGGGATCAGCGGCAGCCGCTCGCGATAGCGCTCCTCGAGGTTGGCGACCACCGCGACCGAGATCGCGTCCGGCGGCATCGGCACGCCGAGCTCGTCGCGCATGTAGCGCGACCATTCGACCGAGCTCATGCCCATCATCGCCTGCTGCGCGTCGTCTCTCCAGGTCCCGCCGCGGCGCTCGACGAGCTCGCGGCGCGCGTCGTCCCAGACCGTCTCGGAGTCGACCAGCACGCCGTCAAGGTCGAAGATCACGGCGGCGGGCGCGTGCGGGGTCACGCCGGCGACGGTACTGCCGGCGATGACGCGGCGGCGAATCCAGTCACGTGACGCAAGCGGGCTGGCCGGGTCGACCTCTAGGTTCGCAGCCCATGTCGATCGTCGCGGTGGCGGACCTCTTCGGCGTCAGCGGCCGGCGGCAGGAGCTCGTAGCCGTCCTGGCGAACGCCGAGCGCGACGCCGCCGGCCAACCCGGCTGCCTGCGGTACGCGTTTGCGGCCGCGGTGGCCGACCCCGACCACTTCGTCCTCATCGCCGAGTGGCAGGACGACGCGGCCCTGGACGGGCACTACCGGTCGGCCGGATTCGCGAGCTTCCAGTTCGCGCTCAACGGCCTGCTGACCCGGCCGAGCGAGATGACCGTGTACTCGGTCAGCGCAGCGGCGCGACCGCTGGCGTCGGGTCCGATGGACCCGCGCGACGCCGACTGATGCCGGCGCCTACCGCCCGTCGACGCTCGGGTCGTCTTGGCTGGTGTCGACCGAGCAGGGACCCGGCGCAGCGGCAGGATCACTCCCGTAGCTCATAGTGCCGGCGTCGCCCTCGACGCCGTCGATGACGCCGCCGGTGTCGATGGCGCAAGGGTCGTCAAGGGTGCCGAGCTGGCCGAGCGCTGCCGGCGGGACGTTCGCGGGGACGACGACCGGAGAGCTCTTCAGCGCCGTGTAGCCCTTCGAAGCGGCTCGGCCGGCCAGGACCCGCACGCGGAAGCGCGCAGCACGCACGGCGCTGCCGGCGACGGCGGTGAGGTATTTCGCGAGCGCCGCCGGGACCACGACCTTCAGCCGCGTGCGCGTGGCGTCGGTGGCCTTGACGGTCACAGCGGGGGCGCCATCGCGCTTGAACGTCACCTTGTCGCGCTTCTTGCCGGGGACGAAGTTGGCGCCGCGGATCGTCAGCGTGTCTCCCACCCGGAGCGTCAGCGGCGCGAGCGAGGTGACGCTCGGCGGCGAGGCCGCCTTCTTGCCGGCGAGCGCACTGGAGGCCGGCACGGCGACGACGCAGAGGACGAGGGCGAGCAGTCGGACGCGGCACGTGAAGGTCATCCGACCGTGATCGGCCGGAGCTTGAAAAAGATGAGTTGTCATTCATCTGACGTCGGAGCGCATCACGAGCTTGACCTCGTTGGAGGCGACGACGCGGAGCCCTTCGCGCTCGTACAGCGCGGCCGCCCGCGGATTGGCACGGAGCACGTGAAGGCGCAACGGCCTGCCGGAGTCGGCGGCCCGCCTCAGCAGCCAGCGCAGGATGTCCGTGCCGAGTCCCTTGCCCTGCCACGCCGGCAGCAGCTCCAGCAGGTCGAGAAAGACGTCGTCGGGCCGCTCCTCGACGATCAGCACGCCGACGTCGTTGCCGGCGACCCGGATGACCCGCCTCTGCTGGGATTGAAACTGGTCGGCGAAGATCCGCCGCTGGTCCGTCTGAGCTGCGCATGGCGGAGAGCATGGACTGCAGCTCGGCGGTCGGCGTGACCCGCCGCGCTCGCGAACGGCGGGATCGAGGGAGAGGCGGGTCCGGCGCCTGTGGCAGGAGCGGCGATCGAGGTGGGTCAGATGCGGCGGTACGCGGCATCTCAGCCACCTCGACCCGCCGGCCCGTTGAGCAGCACGGCGTCCCTGCCGGCGATCGTGTCCACGTTCTGACCCTACGTCCAGGTCCGGGCGGCAACGCTCTG
>DASWQM010000295.1:0-15727 GCA_036403675.1 Solirubrobacteraceae bacterium
GCGACCTGCTTCTTGCGGCTCATGACCCCCGGCAGCTCGATCACGCCGTCGACGACGTCCTTGCCGAACGCGCGCTCGGCGATCCCGTCGTCGCCGGCGACGAGCAGCAGCGTGTCGCGCGCGAGGATGTCGGTGAGCATGAGCGCGAAGAGCAGGTGCCCCGAGCGCTCGCGATGCGCCTCGGCGGCCTGGAGCAGCTCGTCGGAGCGCTCCTGCACCGCGCCGCCGACCGTCTCGATCTGGGCGACGCTCAGCGCTCGCCCGCCGTCGACCTCGTACTCCTTGAGGTCGCGCGTCACGAGGTCGGCGGCCGACACGCGGGCGACGTCGGAGCTGTGCTCGAACATCTCGCGCCCGAACGCGACCGCGTCGACGCCGACGATCTCCTCCAGGTACTCGGCGGCGATGCCGTCGCGCTTCGTCGTCGTCGGCGACGTCAGCAGGACGGTGTCCGAGACGATCGCGCCGAGCAGCATCGTCGCGGTCGATGCGCGTGGCTCCACGCCGGCCTGGCGGAAGCGCTCGGTCACGAGCGTCGCGGTCGAGCCGACGGGGTCGAAGATCGCCATCACCGGCAGCTTCGTCTCGATCGAGCCGATGTGGTGGTGGTCGAGGATCTCGACGATCTCCGCCTCCTCGATGCCCGGCACGCTCTGGCCGCGCTCGGCGTGGTCGACGAGCAGGACGCGCCGCGGCTCGGGCCGGACGAGGTCCGAGCGCGTGACGAGGCCGAGCGGGCGGCCGGCGCGGTCGACGGCGACCGCCGCGCGGTAGTGGACGTCCTTGATCTGCGCCGCGGTGTCGCTCACGAGGTCGTCGAGGCCGACCGTCAGCGGATCGCCCTCGATGAGCGCGTGGCAGGGCTCTGAGAGCGTGATCATCCGGCTCGTGACGTAGCTGTCGAGCTCTGACGACACGATCGCCGTGCCGTGCTCGCGGGCGAGCGCGACGATGCGCTCCTCGGCCGCGACGCCGTTGCTCAGGACGAGCAGCGCGGCGCGAAGCTCGATCGCCTGCGTCTGCGCCTTCGGCCGGTCGCCGACGACGACGACGTCCCCGCGCCCGACCTTGCTCGGCGACGTGCTGTGCATGGCCTGCACCCACACCCGGCCCTGGATCTCGGTATCGAGGTCGCCGGCGACGAGCTCGCCCTCGAGCACGTCGACGATCGACCGCAGCGGCGTCGGGACGTCCAGCCGCGACGCCTCGCGCGACTCGCGGACGTAGCGTCGCGCGAGCGCGCGCTCGGTCAGCACTCCGCACAGGACGCCGTCGTCGCCGACGATCGGGACGATGTCCTTCGGCGCCATGAGCAGGCCGACGTTGCGCACGGGGTCGGTGACGTTGGCGATCGGGAAGCTCGTGCGCATGACGTCGCGGACGCGCAGCTTCGCGTGCGGGAGGAAGTCCGGCAGCGGGGCGCCGCTGCGCTCGAGCAGCCACTCGGTCTGCGCGTTGGGCACGCCGAGGCGGACGGGGACGTAGTCGCGCGTGTCGTCGACCTTGTTCTTCAGCTCCGCGTAGCCGATCGCCGACGCGATCGAGTCGGTGTCGGGATTGCGGTGCCCGCACACGTAGACGCGCGGCAGGGCAGCGGTGGTGGCGGCCGACATGGCGCAGGCAGGATATGGAAGCCGGCCGGTCAGCCGGTGTTGCGCAGGCCGCCGGCGATGCCGTTGATCGCCAGGAGGCTCGCGCGGACGAGCTCGGACTGCTCGGCACCGCCGTCAGCCGAGCGCAGGCGGCGCAGCAGCTCGAGCTGCACGAACGACAGCGGGTCGATGAACGGCTTGCGGCGCGCGAGCGCGCGCTGGAGGATCGGCTCGCGGTCGAGCAGGTGGTCCTCGTCGCGGACGCGGCCGACCTCGCGCAGCGTGCGCTGGAACTCGCTCTCGATCGCGCTCCAGATGCGCTCGCGGGCCTCCTCGTCGTCGTAGAGGTCGACGTAGCGGCGCGCGATGTCCAGGTCGGCCTTCACGCACGCCATCTCGGCGTTGGACAGCAGCGCGGCGAAGAACGGCCAGTCGCGCTCCATCTCGCGCAGGATCTCGACGCCGTGCGTCTCGCGCGCGGACTGCAGCGCGGTGCCGAGCCCGTACCACGCCGGCAGCACCGCCCGCGCCTGCGTCCACGAGAAGACCCACGGGATCGCGCGGAAGTCCTCGATGCGCGTCGACTGGCGCCGCTTGGCGGGCCGCGAGCCGAGCTGCAGGCGCTGCACCTCGTTGACCGGCGTGGCGGCGTGGAAGAACTCGGCGAAGTCGGGGTCGCCGTAGACCAGGCCCCGGTACGCCTCCGTCGAGACCTCCGCCATCTGCGCCATGACCGCCTCGAAGCGCGCCAGGCGCGCGGGCGCGTCGTCGTCGAGGCGCACGAGCGTCGTGACGAGCGCGGCGCTGGCCGTGAGCTCGAGCTCGCGGTGGGCGATCTCCGGTACCGAGAACTTCGCCGACAGCATCTCGCCCTGCTCGGTGACCTTCAGCCGCCCGGCGACGGTGCCGGGTGGCTGGGCGCGCACGGCGGTGTAGCTCGGACCGCCGCCGCGGCCGACGGCGCCACCGCGGCCATGGAAGAACTGCCACGGCAGCCCGTGCTCGCGCAGGACCGCCGCCAGCTCGAGCTGCGCCCGGTAGATGTGCCACCCCGACGCGACGTAGCCGACGTCCTTGTTGGAGTCCGAGTAGCCGACCATGATCTCCTGCAGCCCGGCGCCGTTGACGGCGTTGCGGTAGACGGGCGTCTCGAGCAGCGTGCGCACGGTGTCGGCGGCGCCGGCGAGCGCCTCGCCGGACTCGAAGAGCGGGACGATGCGCAGCTGGGCGCCTGCGCCGCCGGCGCGCGAGAGCCCGACCTCCTTCATGAGCAGCAGCACCTCGAGCAGGTCGGCGGGGCTGGTCGTGTTGGAGACGATGTAGGAGCCGATCGTGCCGGGATGCGGCCCGCGGAGCAGGTCGTACATCGTCCGGAAGGTCTCGACGACCTCGCGCGTCGAGCCGGCGAACCCGCTGATGTCGAGCGGGATGAGCGGGCGCCGGTCGGCGATCTCGCGGGCGAGGACGGCGATGCGATCGGCCTCGGGCAAGGCCGCGTAGTTCTCCTCGACGTCGAGCTCGCGGAGGATGTCGTCGATCGCCGCGTGGTGGATGTCGGCGTTCTCGCGCACGTCGAGGACGGCGAAGTGGAAGCCGAAGACCTCGACTTGGCGGGTGACGTCGCGCAGTGCGTCGGAGGCGACGAAGCCGGCGCCCTGGCTGCGCAGCGCGTGCTCGGCGACATGGAGGTCGTCGAGCAGCTCCTGCGGGTGCCCGTAGGCGGCGGGAAGGCCCTTGCGCGTCGCGCGCACCCGCTCGGCGAGGAGCTTGAAGAGGCGCCGGTAGGGCTCCTCGGGGTTGCGCTGCTCGAGCTCCCCGGCGAGCTCCGGGAAGAACCCGGCGAGCGAGTCGAGCAGCTCGCGCAGCTCCGCCGGCTCGCCGGCGACGCGGCTGGAGAGCGTCACGCGGTCGGTCAGGGCGACCACGCTCTCCTGGAGATGCCACAGGCATGTCTCCTGCATGAGCGCGAGCGCGCCCGCTGTCATCGCGGGCGTCACGAACGGGTTGCCGTCGCGGTCGCCGCCCATCCAGGAGCCGAACGTCAGCAGCGGCGGGACGGGGATGTCGGCGTCGGGGTAGCACTCCGCGATCGTCGCCTCGAGGTCGCGGTAGATCTTGGGCACGACGTCGGCAAGCGTCGAGGTGAAGTAGACGAGGCCCGCGCGGACCTCGTCGAGGACGGTGGTCGAGACCGCGCGCAGCTCGTCGGAGACCCACATCTCCTGCACGGCGGCGGCGATCTTGCGCCGGATCTGCTCGTGCTCGCCGTGGGCGGGGCGGCGGTCGTCGAGCGAGCGCAGGAGGGCGAAGATCCGCGACAGCTTGCTCACCGTCGTGCGCCGCCGGGCCTCGGTGGGGTGGGCGGTCATGACCATGCGCACCTCGGCGCCCGCGAGCGTGTCGCGCAGCTCATCGGCGCTCGTGCCGTCGGCGGCGAGCTGCGCGATCGCCTCGTGCAGCGATCCGCGGCGCGGCTCGGGACCCTCGTCGAGCGTCCGGATGCGGCGCACGCGGTCGTTGTCCTCGGCGAGGTTCATGAGCGCGAACCAGCCCGTGAGCATGCGGATGAGCAGGACGAGGTCGTCGAGCCCGAGCTCGCGGACGAGCTGCGCCAGCTCGTCGGCGGCGCCCGGCTCGCCGCCGCGCGAGCGCTGGCCGAGCTCGACCGCGCGGAGGTGCAGCTCGAGCGCGCGCGGGCCCTCGACGGCACGGATGACGTCGTCCAGAACGCCGCCCAGCAACGCCTCGTCGTCGGCGAACGTGCGCTTGGCGAGTGTGGCGGCGGCGACTCCGAACACGCAAGCATCACGGTACAGCGTCGTGTGCGTCGATTGTGCTGCGGCGACGTCTATTCGGCTGCGTCGGTTCGACGCGTCCTCGCACCTCGCCGAGCTCGACGTCCCCCGCCCGCCCGCGCAGCACGACCTCGTCGCCGTCCGCCAGCCAGCGCCGGCCGGCGAACAGCTCGGCGAGCGAGCCCTGCGTGCCGTGGCCGACGCCGCTGATCGTGCCGGTCGCGAACAGGTCGCCCGCGCTGAGGCGCGCGCCGTTCACCGTGAGGTGCGCGAGCATCTGCGCGGGCGTCCAGTACAGCTGCGCGGCGGGCGGGCGCGAGACGACCTCGCCGTTGAGCTCGATCTCGAGCGCGACGTCGAGCGCCCATGGCTCGCGCGCGCGCAAGTAGCGGGCCGGGGTGGGCTCCTGCGTCCGCGGCGCCACCCGGGCGTGGGCGAGCGCGTCCAGCGGGGTGATCCATGCCGACATCGACGTCGCGAACGACTTGCCGAGGAACGGCCCGAGCGGCTCGTACTCGAAGTGCTGGACGTCGCGCGCGCTCCAGTCGTTGACGAGCACGACGCCGAAGAGGTGGTCGGCGGCGTCGTCGATCGCGATCGGCCCGGTGGCCGACGGCCCGCAGACGTAGCCGAGCTCGCACTCCAGGTCGAGCTGGCCCGTGCGCACGAGCGCGCCCGGGCCGACGGGTCCGCGCGGGCGTCGCACCGGCGTCCCGCTGACGAGCACCGTCGACGCGCGCCCGTGGTAGGCGACGGGGATGTGATGCCAGTTCTCGCGCACCGGCGGTCGTCCGGGCCGGAAGATGCGCCCGAAGTTCGTCGCGTGCTCGAGCGACGCGTAGAAGTCGACGTAGTCCGCCGGCCGGACGGGGAGCACCGGCTCGCAGTCTGCGAGCGCGATGCGCGCCGTGGCCGGAGCGTCGGCCGCGGCCTCGCGCACCGCACCCCAGGCCGCGGGTCCCAGCTCGATGAGCGCGTTGAGGTCGGGCGCGCGAACGGCGCGCGTTAGATCCGGGTCGTCGCCGAGCGCGAGCTCTGACGCCAGCACGACGTCGGCGCCGTCGCGCAGCGCCGGGCGGGGGGCGCCGCCGCCGCGTGGTCGCACGGCGCCCCAGCTCAGTGGTGTTTGCGCATCGCGGCCCATCGCAGGCTCGGAACTTATGGCGTCGCGCGACAAATGGCTGCGCCCAAACAGATCGGATGCCACATGCCGCGGAGCGGCTATTTCAGTACACGTGCTCTCCGAGGGCGGCGTAGTACGCTGGCGCGGTGCCTGCCGTTGCAGTGCCGCGCGCGCGATTCGCGCCTTCGCCGACGGGCTACCTGCACGTTGGCTCGGCGCAGTCGGCCCTCTTCAACTGGCTGTTCGCCCGCGGCTCGGGCGGCATGCTGCTGCTGCGTATCGAGGACACCGACGTCGAGCGCAATCGGCCCGAGCTCGCTGGCAACATCCTCGACATGCTGCAGTGGCTTGGCATCGACTGGGACGGCGAGCCGGTACACCAAAGCGAGCGCGGCGAGGTGTACGCGGATGCGGTACGGCGGCTTGTCGAGAGCGGGCGAGCATACTGGTGCGACTGCACTCGCGAGGAGATCGAGGGCCGCTCGGCCGCGCGGGGCGGGCGGCCCGGATATGACGGGCACTGCCGCGACCGCAGGCTCGGCCCGGGCCACGGACGAGCCCTCCGCTTCCGGACCCCCGATACCGGCGTCACGGCGTGGCACGACATCGTCCGCGGGCATGTCTCATTCGACAATGCCAACATCGAGGACTTCGTGATCATGCGCTCGACGGGGGTGCCGCTGTTCATCCTCGCGAACGCCGTCGACGATGCCGACATGGGTATTACGCACGTCATCCGCGGCGAGGACCACGTCAACAACACGCCCAAGTACCTGCTTCTGTGGCAGGCGCTCGCGCACGGGTCGCCGCCGGCGTTCGCACACCTGCCGCTGCTGGTCAACGAGGCGCGCAAGAAGCTCTCAAAGCGTCGCGACGACGTTTCGGTCGCCGAGTACAAGGACCGTGGCTTTCTGCCCGAGGCGATGCGCAATTACCTTGCGTTGCTCGGCTGGGGTCCGCCCGATGGAGTGGAGATCCGGCCAATCGAGGAGCTGGTGTCGCTGTTCCACCTCGAGGACGTCAACCCGTCGCCCGCGTTCTTCGACGTCACCAAGCTGCTGCACATCAACGGCGAGTACATCCGGGCCCTGCCGCAGGACGAGTTCGTCGACCGCGCCGCTGAGTTCCTGCCCCCCGGCGACGCGCCTTTGCAAACGCTCCGCGCGCTGGCGCCCGTGGTTCAGGAGCGCGTCCGGACGCTTGCCGAAGTGCCGGAAGTACTCGAGTTCCTGTGGCGCGACGAGCTCGAACCCGACGCGGACGCCTGGTCCAGAGCCACGCGAGACGACCGCGCCGGACCCATGCTTTCGGCCGCGCTCGACCGGCTGGATGAGTCGGAGTGGCACGTGGCGGACGTCGAGGCCGCCGTCCGGGACGCGGGGGCCGCCGCCGGCTTCGTCAACGCCGAGGGCAAGGTCCAGCTCGCCAAGGCGCAGGCGCCGGTCCGGGTCGCTCTGACGGGTCGGCAGGTTGGCCTGCCGCTATGGGAGTCGATCGTTGCGCTCGGCCGCGAGCGCACCCGCAAGCGCTTGAACGCAGCGTCGGAGCGCCTTGCCGCCGAACGCGGCGCGCCGCGTGGTTGACCTCCGGACGACGATGCCGGCGCAGCGCCGTGAGCTGACGTAGCGCACAGCAAGGCGCTGATCAGCTGGACCGAGCCTTCGTTCTCGTCCTCAGGCGGGAGATCTACGCCGGCGCCCGCGCTCCGGCGTGCCAGCTCAGCGCATACGACGGATCGTCGAGCTCGCGCGCGAGCGTCGTCAGGCGCAGCGGGCGGAACGTGTCGCACATGACCGCGAGCTCGTCGGTCCGGGTCGCGCCCAGAGACGCCTCGACCCGGCCCGGCTGCGGGCCGTGCGGCAGGCCGCTGGGGTGCAGCGTCAGCGCGCCCGCACCGACGCCGGCGCGCGAGCCGAACTGCCCGTCGACGTAGTAGATGACCTCCTCGGACTGGAGGTTCGAATGGTGGTAGGGGATGGGGACCGCGAGCGGGTCCCAATCGAGGTTGCGCGGGCAGAACGAGCAGATGACGAAGTTCGGGCCCTGGAAGGTCTGGTGGACCGTCGGCGGCTGGTGCAGGCGGCCGGACTTGGGCTCGAAGTCGTGGATGTTGAAGCGGTACGGATAGACGTAGCCGTCCCAGCCGACGACGTCGAACGGGTGGTAGTCCAGGACGAAGCGCTGCAGGCCGCCCCGCGCGCGCACCGACAGCTCGTAGGAGCCGGTCGCGCGGTGCGTCTCCAGCAGCGCCGGCGGGTGGAAGTCGCGTTGCGAGAACGGCGCGTGCTCGAGCAGCTGCCCGTAGCGATTGCGGTAGCGGCTGGGCGTCTCGATCTCGCCGGGCGTGTGGAACGTCAGCCACGTCTGCGGGCCGTCGTCCATCCGCAGGCGGTACGTCGTGCCGCGCGGGATGACGACGTAGTCGTGCGGGCCGTAGGGCAGCGTGCCGAAGATCGTCTCGAACGCGCCCGAGCCCTCGTGGACGAAGACGACCTCGTCGCCCTCGCCGTTGCGGTAGAAGCCGTCCAGCTCCTCGGCCGGCCGGCAGATCGCCATCTCGACGTCGGCGTTGAACATCAGGACGCGGCGCCCGGTGACCGGGTCGCCGGACGGCTCCAGCCCAGCCGTCTGCGTCAGCCGGTGCACGTGCGCGTCCGGCACCCACTCCTCGATCGCGATCGGCTCGAACTCCCCGACCGCCGCGACGTCGCACGGCGACCGCAGGTGGTAGAGGATCGACTCGTTGCCCGAGAAGCCCTCGTAGCCCATGACCTCCTCGACGAGCAGCGCGCCGTCGCCGTCGCGCACCTGCGTGTGCCGCTTCGGCGGGACGTCGCCCAGGCTGACGTAGCGCATCAGAGGTTCCCCCTTGCCGCCTGCTCGCGCTCGATCGCCTCGAACAGCGCCTTGAAGTTGCCCTCGCCGAAGCCGCGCGCGCCGTGGCGCTCGATGATCTCCAGGAAGATCGTCGGCCGGTCGCCGAGCGGCTTCGTGAAGATCTGCAGGAGGTAGCCCTCGTCGTCGCGGTCGACGAGGATCCCCAGGCGCCGCAGGTCCTCGACGCGCTGGTCGATCTCGCCGACGCGCGCCGGCACGCCGTCGTAGTAGGAGTCCGGCGTGCGCAGGAAACGCACCCCGCGCGCCTGCAGCTCCTGCACGCAGCGCACGATGTCGGTCGTCGAGACCGCGATGTGCTGCACGCCGGGGCCGCCGTAGAACTCGAGGTACTCGTCGATCTGCGACTTGCGCGCGCCCTCCGCCGGCTCGTTGATCGGCAGCTTCACGCGCCCGTCGCCGCTCGTGACGACCTTCGACATGAGCGCGGAGTACTCGGTCGAGATCGCCTCGTCGCTGAAGTGGACGAGCTCGGTCATCCCGAAGACGTCCTCGTAGTACTTCACCCAGCGCTCCATCTCGCCGAGCTCGACGTTCGCGACGACGTGGTCGATGCCGGCGAGCAGCGGCGAGCGACCCGGGCCACGCCGCTCGACGCCGACGTAGCCGGGCAGGAACGCGCCGGCGTAGCCGTTGCGCTCGACGAAGCGGTGCACGGTCTCGCCGTAGGCGGCGATCTCCGCGATCCGCACGGTGCCGTCCTCGTCGGTCAGCTCGTAGGGCTCGGCGATCCCGGCCGCGCCGCGGGCGACGGCCTCGCGGTAGGCGGCCGCGGCGTCGGGGACCCCCAGCGCGACGCGCTTGACGCCGTCCCCGTGCCTGCGCTGGTGCTCGGCGACGTCGCTGCCGTCGCGCAGCGTGCCGGTCAGCACGAGGCGGATGCGGCCCTGCTGCAGGACGTGCGAGACGCGGTCGCGCAGGCCCGTCTCGAGGCCCGCGTAGGCGACCTCGGCGAAGCCGAACGCGCCGCAGAGGTAGTAGGCGGCCTGGGCGGCGTTGCCGACCCACAGCTCGATGTGGTCGATGCCGTGCAGCGGCATGAAGTCGCGCCGCTCCGGCGCGACGGTGGGGTCAGGCGACAGCGTGCTCACGGCGCAGCTCCTCGATCGATTCGTCGGTGCAGGTGTCGAAGAAGCCGCCGACGACCGCCTCGACCTCCGCGACGGAGTCGGCCCGGTACAGCACGGGCTGGTAGCGCGTGATGTCGTACTCGGCGGTGCCCATCTCGCGCAGGTCCAGCGGCCGCAGCTCCATGGCGCGGAACTGGCCGAGCTCGCCGTAGCTCGACAGGATCCCGGCGCCGTAGGCGCGCAGCTCGCCGTCCTCCACGACGACGCCGAACTCCAGCGAGAACCAGAAGACGCGCGACAGAAAGCGCAGCGCGGCCTCGTCGCCAAGGCGCGCGGCGGCGGCGCCCGCGCGGCGGTGCAGCTCGCCGAACGTCGGCGTCGCGAGCAGGTGGCCGTGGCCGATGACCTCGTGGACGATGTCCGGCTCGGGCGTGTAGAGCGGCATCGCGGGGTGGCGCACGTACTGCGTCGAGTGGAAGAGGCGGTCGGCGAGGGCCGTGTAGAACGTGCGCAGGTCGACGAGGCCGGCGGCCGGCACGTAGCGCCAGCCGCTCGCCGTCACGAGCCGCGCGCTGACCTCGTCGAGCCCGGGCACGCGGTCGACGGGCAGCGCGAGGCGCGCCAGCGCCTGCCCGAACTCCGCGACCGCCAGGCGCTCGTGCAGCGGCTCGAGCTCGCGGCGGACCGTGCGCCAGACCTCCTGCTCGGCGGCCTCGTAGTCGATGACCGGTGCGAGCTGCCCGGGACGCCACGCGAGCGCGGCCGCGGCGATCGTGTTGCGCCGGCGGCGGTAGCCGGCGTCGTCGGCGCCGGGATGGCCGTCGTGGAGGTGGACCGTGACCTCGCCGCCGGCGCCGGTCGCCACCGGCGAGTACAGCTGGGCTTCCTCGAACACTGGGTGCTCCTCTCGTGTAGCGCAGAGCGTCCGCCAGCGAGGACCGCGTTGCAAGTCTGATCATTCCGGCAGGTCAAGGAGCGCAGGAAATGCGTCTGTCCGCCTGAGATACTGGTCAAGATGACCATCGATCGGCTCGACGCGCGGCTCATCGCGACACTGCGCGCGTTCCCGCGCGTGGGCCTGCTCGAGGTCGCGCGCCGGCTCGGCGTCGCACGCGGCACGGTGCAGGCGCGACTGGCCAAGCTGGAGGCGCGCGGCGTCATCACGGGCCACGGTCCGGAGGTCGATCCCGCGGCGATGGGCTACGCGATCAGCGCGTTCATCTTCGTCGAGCTCACCCAGGGCCACCTCGCCGAGGCCGTCGCGGCGATGGAGGCCGTTCCCGAGCTGCTGGAGGCCGACGCGGTCAGCGGTCCCCAGGACCTCATCTGCCGCGTCGTCGCGCACGACACCGAGCACCTCCAGGAGATCGTCAACGAGCTGCTGGCGACGCCCGCGATCCGCCGCTGCACGAGCTACATCGTGCTGTCGCGCCAGGTCCCGCCGCGGACCGCGCCGCTCATCGACGCGGCCGCGCGATCGACCGCCTAGAGGTTCTGCTGGTAGGTGTGCACGACCCGCCGCGCGCCGAGCTTGCAGCTCACGCGCGCGTTGATCTCGGTCGGGATCTGGGTGCGCTTGGTCTCCCTGCAGCTGTAGCCCACGACCTTGTCCGTGCAGCGCGCCTTCTTGCCCTTCTTGATCCGGCACTTGTAGTAGGCGAGCACGATCCGCTTGCCCGTCGCGCAGCTGACCTTCGTCACCGTGAGCGACGTGAAGTAGCCGTTGCCGTTCGGAAGCCGCCCGTCGGAGCAGCTCTTCGCATGGGCGGCGGACGCGCCGACGAGCAGCGCGACGGCCACGCCGGTCAGCACTGCGACGAACACCACTCGCAGCGGCGAGAGCTCGGGCATCATGGCCGGAGAGGCTAGCCCGTACCGCGGACGCCTACCCGCGCTCACGGACCACCGATGTCGAGCACCTGGCGGATGACGGCGTAGCGGTTGGCGCGGTTGAACGTGCCGCTGAGCCCGGCGGCGCGGATCTCCTCGGCGCGCGCCTCGAGCTGCGCCCTGCAATCCTGCGCTCGCGCGAGGTGCTCTGGCGCGAGCCGCTCCCAGCCGCCGGCCTGCTCGGAGAGCGCGCGCTCGGCGAGCAGGCAGTCGGCCAGCGCGCGCTCGTCGGGCAGCAGCGCGCTGAGCGCGCGGCCGCGCTGCGGGCGCGCGATGACGTCGTCGACCATCTGCAGCATGAAGTGCCCGAGCGTCTTGGCGAAGATCGCCGTGATGTGGTTGGTGTCCTTGTGCACGAGCGCGCCGCCCACGACCGGATAGCAGTGGGTGCGGTCGCAGAAGAAGGGGGTCATGTCGATGACGTGGACGCGGAGCGAGTGCGTCCGCCGCGCCGCCGCCACCGCCGGGTCGGGGTGCAGCGCCTTCCTGCGCTGGCGAGCGCAGAGGGCCGCGCTCGGCTGCCGGTGGGCGAACGTGCGCCGGACGCAGGCCGCCGCCGCCGTCGACGTCACCGGGGTGTCGCGGACGACGAAGATGTGCCGGATCGACCTGGGCAGCACGCTCCAGAGCGCGAGATGGCCGCGGACTGCCGTCTCGAAGTTGCTGACGCCGCGCCGGCGGTGGTACTGCGCCTTCGAGCGATGCGACAGGAAGATCGACGTGACGCGCGGGTGCTGCCTGAGCCAGTCGAGCAGCTCGCGGTTCCAGCGGCGGCAGGTCCTCGCCTCGGTGGCCGGGATGATGACCTGCGCCTTGACGAACGGGCAGCCGGAGCGCGTGATCGAGATCGCCGGCCAGTTGCGGCCCGCGGCGACCACATCGATCGCGGCGCGCCAGTGCGACGCGTGGCTGTCGCCGATGAGCGCGGTGGCCTCGGACGCCGTCGACCCGCGCGCGCCGAACAAGCAGGGCAGGATCAGGTCCGCGCGACGGAGCGGCGTGCAGGGATAGTTGGGCTCCAGCAGCGCGTCCGCGGGAGTGGGGAAGACCGTGCGCTGCAGGGTGGGGTTCACGCAGCGCGAGAACGGGTTGCGCGCGGCCGCCCCGAAGCACGGGCTGGCGGTCACCGCCGCTGAGACCTCGGCGCGCGCCGACCCCCACCCAGCCTCACCCGCCGGGATGGCGAGAGCGACGCACGCGACGAGCAGGATCGCCTGTCGCAGCGTCATGCCGAGAGGGCCTGAGGGCATGGTCGGGCGGCCGAAGATGGGCGCGATCTTAGAGCGCGGGGCAGCCGCCATGGACGGCCTGAGCGATCTTGAGGCTGCGGTAGCGGTAGCCCTCCGCGTCAGCATGCAGGCCGTCCCGTAGGACGACTTTGCCGCGTTTCACGGCGTGGTCCCAGTCGATGACGACCAGGCGGTCGTCGTGCGCGGCCTCGTCGCGCAGCACGCGGTTCAGCGCCCGGTACGGCCCCTTGCGCCGCGGCCGCACGATCGTCGTCCAGATGACACACGTCCTCGGCGAGAGGTCGCCGAGCAGCAGCCGCAGCCGGCGGGTGAACCGGCGCGGATCCGGCCCGTCGTTCGTCCCGAGGCTCACGACGACCGCCTGCGGCTCGACCTCGCGCAGGGCCACGCGCAGCGCGTGGATGCCCTGCGGCGTCGTGCGGCCGTTGGCCGCGTCCCACGTGATCGTGCGGTCGCTCAGCATCCCGTCGAGGTAGGGCATCGTGCCGACCGCCAGCGAGTCGCCGACGATGAGGACGTCGGGCATCTCGGCATGACCGAGCGCCATCCGGTCCGGCAGGCCGAGCAGGAGCACGACGACGAGCACCGCGGACCCCAGGCAGATGCTCATGTTCCTTGCGCTCATCGTGCAGCCAAGCGGCAGCGCTTCCGGGTCTTCTATACCTCATCCGAGGATAGACCGGAAGTCGGTCTCATAAGTTGCGCAGGGTGCTCAGCCGGTTGCGGAAAGCCGCCGGCTGACCGTGGTCGGCTCGCCGACGTCGGCGGCCGCGACGAGCTGGAGCGTCGCGGTCATCCCCTTGCGGCGCTTCAGCGCGTGGCGCAGGCGCGTGACCTGCGTGCGCGAGAGTCGCAGGCGCACGACCTTCGCCTCGCCCGCCGGCAGCTTGACGATGACCGGCCGCAGGCTGACCGAGAAGGCCTTCTTGCGCCGGTGCGGCTTGACGCGTTCGGTCAGCGTGCCGGTCGCCGTCAGCGTGCAGACCGTGTCGCAGCCCACGCGCAGCGGCAGCACGCGCGTGGCGAAGAGGCCGTGCGTCCGCAGCGGCCTGATCGTGACCTGCGGCCCGAGCGGCAGCGGGAGCGTCGGCAGCTTCGGCGGCGGCGGGTTGGCGATCGGTCCCAGGGCCGCGCAGGCCGGCGCCGCGGGCGCGGCGAGCGCGAACTGCTGGACGCGGTTGTTCTTCGTGTCGGTCACCGTCAGCGTGCCGTGGCAGTCGATGCTCACGCCCGTGGGGTTGATGAACTCGCCCGGCCCCGTCCCGCGCTGGCCGAACGTCATGAGCCGCTCGCCGTTGGGCCCGAACTGCTGCACGCGGCTGTTGCCGCGGTCGGCGACCCAGACGTTGCCGGCGGCGTCGAGCGCGATCTGCCCCGGGACGGCGAGCTTGCCGAGCTTGGAGCCCACGCCGCCGAACTCGGTGACGAGCGCGTCGGCGGCGTCGTAGACCGCGATGCGGCTGTTGGAGCCGGCGACGTACGTGCGCGCGCCGTCCGGCGTCACGGCGATGCCGCGCGCGCGCCCGACGTCGGTGTGCGACCCGAGGTAGGTGCCGTCGGTGAGGAAGCGCGCGATGCGCTCGTTGCCGGTGTCGGCGACGTAGATCGTGCCGCCCGCGTCGATCGCGAGCGCCGACGGGTCCAGCAGGTTCCCGGGGCCGCTGCCGGGCGACCCGATCATGCGCGCCGGCAGGCCCGTCACGCGGTCGAAGACCACGATCCGCGAGCGGCGCTGGTCGAGCACGTAGGCGTTGCCGGTGGCGTCGAAGGCAACCGCCACCGGGTTGGGCAGGATCGTCGGCCCGGGCGCGGGGGAGCCCCAGACGGCGGAGATCGTCCCGTCGGGGTTGAGGATCTCGATGCGGCCGTTGACGGAGTCGGCGACGGCGCGGAAGCCGGCGGCGTCGGCGCTCACGCCGAGCGGGGCGTTGAACTGGCCCGGCGCGCGGCCGGACGCGCCGAAGGAGCGCAGGAGGGTGCCGGTGCGGTCGAAGACGTCGATGCGGTCGTTGCCGGTGTTCGTGACGTAGACCTGGCCCGCCGGGTCGACGGCGATCGCCCGCGGATAGGCGAGCTGGCCGGGCGCGGTGCCGTACGACCCCCAGCGAGCCTTGTAGGGGTAGCGTGACTTGGGCCCGAAGCGCACGACGCGGTGGTTGAGATCGTCGGCGACGAAGACGCGGCCCTGGGGATCGACCGCGACCCCGAAGGGGAAGCTCAGCTGGCCGAGGCCCTGCCCCTGCCCGCTGCCGACCGCCTGAAGGAAGCGCCCGCCGGTGTCGAAGACGGCGAGGCGGTGGTTGTGGTCGTCGGCGACGAGCAGGCGCGTGCCGCTGACCGTGAGCCCGCGCGGGTTGTTGAGCTGCCCCGGCGCCACGAGCTCGGCCGCGCCCGTGCCGTCGAGCTGGAAGCGCTGGATGCGGTCGTTGAAGCTGTCGGACACGAACAGCGTCTGCCCGGCGATCGCCAGGCCGCCGCCCGCGGGCGAGTCGTGGCCCCCGCCGGCGCCGAAGTGAAACTGGCCGACCTCCGTGCCGCTGCTGCCGAACGAGTTCAGCAGGCGGCCCGCGCCGTCGAAGCGGTTGATGCGGTCGCGCCCGTCGGCGACAAGCAGCGTGTTGTCGGCCGCCACCGCCACGGCCCCGACCGGTCCGAGCTCGCCGGGCCGCGTCCCGGCGACGCCGACCTCGCGCTGGAAGCTGCCGTCGGGACCGAAGACCTGTACGACATTCGACGACTGGTCGCCGACGTAGACCGCGCCGTCAGGACCGATCGCGACCGTCTGCGGGAAGCGCAGGACGCCGCCGCCGCGCTGTCCGATCTGCGACGTCGCGACGTACGGGCAGCTCGGGGCCGCGCCGGGGCAGTCGGCTGCCGGAGCCACCGGCGGCGCGGCGAGCGCCCAGCACGCCACAGCGGCGGCCGCAGCGCAGAGCCGGCGCCGGGGCCGGGGCGTCCGTGGGCTGGGGACCATCGCCGTCTTCAACACCGCGCGCGACGATAGTCGCGGCGCGCGGAGGCGGATGCACGAAGTTGTGCGCAAGGATGATCGCACCCGCTCGTTGACTTCCATGCCGGCCGCAGTAGTAGATTCTCGACCACGACATCCGAG
>DASWQM010000296.1:0-16952 GCA_036403675.1 Solirubrobacteraceae bacterium
CAAAGCCGCCTACGTGCGCAACATCCGAGCCGAGCCGCGCGTGCGGGTGCGGATCGGGCGGCGCTGGCGCACGGGCCTGGCACACGTCCTCGACGACGACGACCCGGTCGCGCGCCAGCGCGACCTCCCGCGCCTGAACTCCGTCGCCGTCCGGGCGCTCGGCAGCGAGCTCGTGACGGTCCGGATCGACCTCGATCCGTGACGAGCCGTCCGGCGGCTCAGCGGTCCGGTCGCTCGGGATAGATGTCGTCGATCGTGACGAGCGCGACGTAGGGGGCGCCGGCCGCCGCGGCGATGCGCTCGCCGCCGCCCGCGAGGCGATCGAGCACGCTGACGACGCCGCAGATCCGGTGGCCGGCGTCCTGCAGCGCCTCGATCGCCTGCACGGTCGAGCCGCCGGTGCTGACGACGTCCTCGACGACGAGGCAGCGGTCGTCGGGCGCCAGCAGTGGGCCCTCGATCCGCCGCGCGAGCCCGTGTCGCTTGGCCTCCTTGCGGACGAAGAAGGCCTTGACCTCGGCCCCGCCGGCGAGCGCCGCGCAGGCGACGGCATCGGCGCCCATCGTCAGCCCTCCGACCGCCGTGGCATCCCACTCGCGCACCCGCTCGGCGAGCAGCTCGCCGAGCGCCACGAAGCCCGGGCGGCGCAGGATCGCACGCTTGGCGTCGACGTAGTACTGCGCTGTCGCGCCGCTCGTCAGCGTCACCTCGCCGATCACGAGCGCGTGCTCGCGCAGCTCCTCGGTCAACCGTCTACGCGCCCCCATCGCGCCCGTACCTTAGAGCCGTGCTCGAGCGTTACGCGCGCGTCCGCTAGCGGTAGACGTCGACCCGGGTCCCGATGCGGATCCAGCGAAAGAGGCTCAGGGCATCGGCGAGCGGGACACGCAGGCAGCCGTGGCTCGCCGGAAACGGCGGGACCGACGGGTAGCCATGGGTCGCGTAGGCGCCGATGAAGTACGCCGAGTGAACCATGCCCTTGGCGTTCGTGCCGGGCGTCTTGGAGTACACGCGGAACGAGCCGCGGACCGTCGGAGTCGCCGGAGCGCCCGAGGAGATCGGGTAGATGCGCTCCACGCGGCCGCTCGCGATCAGCGCGATGACCTGGCGGGAGAGGTCGGCCTCGATGTGACGGCCGTGACCGGGCCGGCGGATCCGGAACGAGCCCGCGCCACGCGCGATCGCTCGCATGACCGCCGGCGACGCGTCGTAGGTGCGCCGCATGCCGGTCACCTTGCGGAACGCGAGCACCGCGCGCGCCGTGCGCGCGTCATAGGCGCCGGGCGCGCCGGCGACGTAGCCCAGGCGCCGCAGCCGGCGCTGCAGCGCGCGGACCGCCGAGCGGCGGCTGGCGGGGCTGACGCGGCGCGGCAGCACGTCCACCGAGCGCCCGACCGCGGCCAGCGGACCGAGCGCCGGCGTCGCGTCGTGGACGGCGCGGACGACGAGCCTGCCGATCCGCGTCGCGCGATAGGACAGCACGAAGCTGCCCGTGCCGGCGGCGCCCGGCTGGATCGCGACACGCCTGGCGAAGACCTTGCGCCCGTTGCTCGAGACGCGCACCGTGACGGTCTCGTCCGGTACGAACGCGGGGATGCTCCCGTGCACGCGCACGCGCGCGCCGGCGAGGACCGTCGAGTGCGTGCCGCCGACGCGCTCGAGCGTCAGCGCCATCGCGGCGGGCGCGGGCGCCGGGGCAGGCGCGGGCGCGGGCGCCGGCGGAACGGGGGCCTGGGCAGGCGCCTGTGCCGGGAGCGCCGCCGCCAGCAGCGTTGAGAGGGCGGCGCTCCGTCGCATCGGCCGCACTATGCCATGCGCCGCAGCTCATCGGTACGGATTTCGGCGCTCAGGCGGCCGGCGCGGGGACGGGCGCCGTGCGGTTGCGCAGCACCCACGCCAGCCCCGCGGCGAGCGTGAGCGCCCCGGCCGTCGATCCGACCATCATCACGGGGATCTGCCACGACCACTTCAGCGCCACGCCCAGCGCGATCGAGTTGTTCAGCGCGTGCAGCGCGATGCACGGATACAGCGATCCGCTGTAGTGGTAGAGCAGGCACAGGCCGAAGCCGAAGAACCCGAGCGGTACGAGGAAGCCCGCCGGCGCGGAGCCCAGGTGGATGCCTCCGAAGACGATGCCGGTGAGGATCGCGGCGGGCCACAGGCCGCGCCAGTTGCGCAGCGCGCCGAAGAAGTAGCCGCGGAAGAAGAGCTCCTCGCCCAGCGGCGCGACGACCGTGATGAGCACGACGACCGCGAGCAGGTTGAGCGTGCCGCGGTCGGCGCCGAGGCGGTCGGGCAGCTGCTGGTGCTCGTTGAGGTTGAGGGCGATGCCCCAGAGCGTGCTGACGACGTAGAAGCCGATCCAGACGGCGAAGAGCAGCCCGATGGCGCGCTTCAGCGGCGGGCGGCGCAGGCCGAAGTCGGCCGCCGTCGGGCGTCCGGCGATGCGCGCGAAGAGGAGCGCCGCGCCGACGAGCGCGATGTTCTGAAACAGCGTCAGCGCGATGCTGATGCCCGGCGGCGGGTTGTCGAGCGACCCGGCCGTGCCGCTGGCGGCGGCGACGATCGAGCCGCCGACGATCGTCACGAGGAACCCGGTGAAGAGCGCCGCGAGCGCCGTCCAGGGCGGCCAGCCCGACGCGCCCGGGCGCGCCAGACCGGCGAAGCGCGACGCGGTCGGCCCGGCCGGTGGGGGTGTGGGCTCGGACTCGTCGAGGCTCGGTGGCGGGATGCTCGTCACGCTGCAGAGGAGGTTACGCGGCGAGGTCGGCGAGCTCCGCCAGCGAGCGGATCACGCTCACGCCGGCGGGCACGGCCGGCGGCGGCGCCTCGCGCGCCACGAGCACCGGCCGCAGGCCGGCCGCGCGAGCACCCGCGACGTCGTGCTCCAGCGAGTCGCCGGCGTGCAGCGCGCCGCGCGCGCAGCCGCCGGCGAGCGCCAGCGCGCGCTCGAAGATCCCCGCGCCCGGCTTCGCGACGCCCGCCTCGGCCGACGAGACGGCGCCGTCGACGAGCGCGCGCAGGCCGGTGGCGCGCAGCATCTCGTGCAGCGACACGTCCCAGTTGGACACGACGACGAGCCGGTGCCCGGCGTGGCGCAGCGCGCGCAGCGCGCCCGGCACCTCGTCGTAGGGGACGAACCGCAGCGACGCGAGCAGCGCCTCCTGCAGCTCACCGGGCGCCAGCGCGCCGACGGCGGCGCCCGCGCGCTCCAGGTGCTCGCGCAGGACCTCGGTGCAGCGCGCGCGCAGGCGCGCGAGCGACGCCGCGTCGGCCGCCGTGTCGTGGTGGGCTCGGTAGTAGCGGATCTCGGCCGCGATCGCCGTGACCGCCTGCCGCTCGTCGGCATCCACCCCGCGGGCGCGCAGCTCGGCGGTCAGCAGCGGCGCGGGCGGCTCGAGTGCGACGAGCGTCCCGAGCGCGTCGAGCGTGACGACTACGCCACCCAGTGCCACGTCGCGAAGATGCCCGTATAGACGGCGAGGCCGGCGGCGAACGTCGCGACGACGAGCCGCTCGCGCCGGGCGCGCCCCGTCATCCAGAGCGCGAGCCAGATCGCGAGCGGGAAGAGGACCGCGAGAAAGCGCGGCAGCGACATGAGCGGCTGGGGGCCGACCGGATAGGACAGCGGCAGCGCCAGCGCGACGACGAGGTAGGCGCCGTAGGCGAGCGGCAGGCGCCGCAGTGCGCCGACGACGGCGACGGCACCGAGGACGAGCCAGACGAAGAGCTCGATGTTGTGCCGCGCGACGAGGAACGGGTCGCCGCCGGCCGGCCTGAAGAAGACCGGCTCGCGGGCTCCCGACAGCAGCTGGCGCGCGCCCTGCACGGCGGCGACGGTGCCGTCCCAGACCCCGCCGAAGGGCCCTGCGAAGGAGCGAAACCAGACGTCCTGGGCGTGGAAGGGCGCCAGCGCGGCGTGGCCCTGGAGCGCGAGGAAGGCGCAGTACGCGGCGAGCCCGAGCGGCACGAGCCCGAGCCACAGGACGTCGGCGCGCAGGCGGCGGCGGACCCGCAGGCTCGGCCGGCCGACGTCCCAGAGGTAGATCAGCGCCAGCGGCACGAGCAGGACGACGCCGGCGCTGCGCGTCGTCGCCGCCAGCCCGCCGAACGCGCCCGCCCACGCCCAGCGCTCGCGCCGCGCCGCGTACACCGCCCCGACCGACAGCGCGAGGAACAGCGACTCGCTGTAGACCGCCGAGAAGAAGAACGACATCGGAAACAGCGCCGTCACGAGCACCGCGTTGCGGGCCACCGCGCGGTCGTGGTCGAGCGCCACGAGACGGTGCAGCACGACGAGCGCGGCGCCGAGCAGCGCGGTCGACACGAGCGCCCCGCCGACGAGCGCCGAGCCCAGCGGCGCTCCGGCGATCCGGACAAGCAGCGGATACAGCGGAAAGAACGCCTCCCGGACGCCGTCGCCGCCGTAGCCCGCGCCGGCGATCGCCAGGTACCACACCGAGTCCCAGCGCCCGAGCGGCGCGGCCAGGACGTCGCCGACCGGCCCGAACGGCGTCGTCACACCGGCCGGGTCGAAGTCGTGCATGCGGCCGGAGAACCCGAAGGCGAGCACCGCCGCGACGGCCGCCGCCCACACCAGCAGACGGCTGACCCACAGCGCGCGCCACGCGTCGGCGAGCGCCGCCGCGCGTTCCCCCTCGAGGCCGCGCCCGCAAGCGATCGCGGACCGCGGACGCGGCGGGGTCGTGACGCGCGACAGCATCGGAGGATCTTGGCAAGCGCGGGCGCGCGGTCCGCTGCGTGCAGCGGCAGGATCGTGGGTAGCGGGGGGCGAAAGAGCGTCGTGGCTCTAAACTTCGTCATTACGCCCGGTCACGGCCCCGCGCGCCCGCACCCATGTCCGCTCGCCTCGAACGCCAGCGCCGCCGCCGCCGCAGAGGCGGGGCCGGGCGCGTCATCATCATCACGACCACCGTGCTGTTCGCGTGCCTGGTCATCGGCACCCTGAGCGCGGTCGGCTACGTCGTCGGGATCGCCAACTCCGCGCCGGACCTCAGCTCGCTGCGCCCTCAGGATCCGGGCCGCATCTCGTCCGTCTACGCCGCCGACGGCCAGCGGCTCGGGATCATCCAGAACGACGTCCTGCGCATCCCGGTCGACTCGCCGCAGATCCCGCAGAACGTCCGCGACGCCACCGTCGCGATCGAGGACGAGCGCTTCTACCAGCACAAGGGCGTCGACTTCGAGGGCGTCGTCCGTGCCGCGCTGAAGAACGTGAGCTCCGGCAAGACCGTGCAGGGCGGATCGACGCTGACGATGCAGCTCGTCCGCAGCCTCTACCTCTCCGGCGAGCGGACGTTCCAGCGCAAGGTGCGCGAGGCGAAGCTCGCCGAGGAGCTCGAGAACAAGCACCCGGGGCGCGGGGGCAAGGAGTGGATCCTCACGAAGTACCTCAACTCCGTGCCGTACGGGACCAACGGCGGCCAGACGGCCGTCGGGATCGAGGCCGCCGCGCGCGCGTTCTTCGACAAGCCCGCCGCCCAGCTCTCGCTGCCCGAGGCGGCGCTGCTGGCCGGGCTCCCGCAGGCGCCCAGCGCCTACAACCCGTTCCGCGAGCCGGCCCGCGCGATCGGCCGCCGCAACGACGTCCTGCGCAAGATGAACGAGATCGGCTACATCTCCGACGCCGCCGCGCGGGAGGCGGTCGCCGCTCCGCTGGACCTGCACGCCAGCGGCTACTTCCGCCAGAAGCGCGAGAGCTACTTCTTCGACTACGTCACCGACGAGCTCATCAAGGAGTACGGCGTCAAGAAGGTGCGCGGCGGCGGGCTGCGGATCCAGACGACGATCGACCTCGACCTCCAGAAGAAGGCGCGCGCCGCGATCGCCAAGAGCCTGAGCTTCCGCGGCGCCCCGTCGTCGGCGATCGTGACGATCGATCCGTCCAACGGCTACATCCGCGCGATGGCGTCGTCGGCGAAGTACGCGAACTCGAAGTTCAACCTCGCGGCCGACGCCAAGCGCCAGCCCGGGTCGTCGTTCAAGATCATGGCGCTCGTGGCGGCCGTCAACGCGGGCGTCAACCCGGCCACGACGTACTACCCCTCCGGCCGCTTCACGCAGTTCCTGCCGCACTACGGCCTCGTCGACGTCAACTGCTACGGCGGGCGCTGCTCGGGCGGCTCGAAGAACCTCATCACCGGCACGCTGACCTCCGACAACACCGTCTACATCCGCCTCGCGCTCGCCCTCGGCCCGGCGAAGGTCAAGGCGGCGGCACGCGGGCTCGGCATCACCTCCAAGCTCGAGGCCGTCCCGGCCGAGACGCTCGGCGGCGTGAAGGCCTGCTGCTCGCCGCTGGAGATGGCCAACGCGTACGCGACGATCGCCGACGGCGGCTGGCGCAACAAGCCCAAGGCGATCACCGAGGTGCGCTTCCCCGACGGCAAGGTCGACGACCTCTCGCAGCCGATCCGCCACAAGGCGTTCGACTCGGCGGCGATGTACGAGGTCGCGAAGATCCTGCAGATGAACATCAAGAGCGGCACCGGCACGCGCGCGGCGACCGGCTGCCCCGCCGGCGGAAAGACGGGCACCACCGACGAGAACAAGAACGCCTGGTTCGTCGGCTTCACCCCCAAGCTGGCGACCTCGGTGTGGGTCGGCTTCCCGAACGCGAACATCCCGATGCCGAACCTCTTCCACGGCGGGCCGGTCGACGGCGGGACGTTCCCGGCGGAGATCTGGGGCAACTACATGAAGGCCGCGCGCCGCGGCTACTGCAAGGACTTCCCCAAGCCCGACCACCCCTTCAAGCCGAAGGGGTTCAAGCGCGACTTCAACTCGGGCCGCGCGCAGGCGCCCGTGCAGCCGGTCGCGCCGGTGCCGCCGCCGGTCGATCCCGGCGCCGGCAAGACGAAGCCCGGGACCGTGCAGCCCCCGCGCGTGACGAGGCCGCCCGCGGCGCCGCCGCCCGCGCCGTCCACCGGCGGCAACGGCTACGACCCGGGCGCCTATCAGGCTCCGCCGCCGCAGCCTCCGCCGCAGACACCGAACGAGCCCGTCGCCACACCACCACCGAACTGACCGAGCCCGCGAGCCGCTGCTAGGCTCGTAGCAATGGCAAAAGAAGAGAAAGTCGAGTTCGAGGGCGAGGTCATCGAGGCCCTGCCCAACGCGATGTTCCGCGTGAAACTCGACAACGACCACACCGTGCTCGGTCATGTCGCCGGCAAGATGCGCCGTTTCCGCATCCGCATCCTCCCGGGCGACCGGGTCCGCGTCGAGCTGTCGCCGTACGACCTCGACCGCGCCCGCATCGTCTACCGCCACCGCTAGCGCCGCGCCGCCGCCGCCGGGCGCGCGGCCGGTCCCGATCTTGGACGAGTTCGACCTCATCGCCGCGATGCGGGAGCGCTTCGATCCACCGCCGCCGCGGGTGCTCGTCGCAAGCGGCGACGACGCTGCGGTCGTGCGCGCACGGGCGCTGAGCGTGACGTCCACCGACGCGATGGTCGACGGCGTCCACTTCCGCCTCGGCGCGCCTGCGAGCGCCGCCGACGCCGGCCACCGCGCGCTCGCCGGAGCGCTGTCGGATCTCGCCGCGATGGGCGCCGATCCCGGCGAGGCGTACGTCGTGCTCGGCGTGCCACCGGGCTTCACCCGCGACGACGCGCTCCAGCTCGCCGACGCGATGGCCGCGCTGGCGCGCCGCTGCGGCGTCGCGCTCGTCGGCGGCGACGTCACGCGCGCGCCGGCGCTGACGCTCGCGGTGACGGTCGTCGGCTGGGCCGACGAGGAGGACGCGCTCGTCCGCCGCGGCGGCGCGCGGCCCGGCGACCTCGTCGGCGTGACCGGCACGCTCGGGGGCGCAGGCGCCGGCCTGGCGATCCTCGACGGGCGCGCGCACGGGCCCGAGGCGCTGATCGAGCGCCACCTGCGACCGAGCCCGCGCCTGGCGGAGGGACGCGCGCTCGCGCGCGCGGGTGCGCACGCGATGATCGACCTCTCCGACGGCCTGGCGGCCGACGCCTGGCACGTCGCCCGCGCCGGCGGCGTCGCGCTCCACATCGACCTCGACGCCCTGCCGCTCGCCGACGGCGTCGCCGACGTCGCGCGCCAGCTCGGCGTGCCCGCCTGGGAGCTCGCCGCCGCGGCGGGCGAGGACTATGAGTTGTGTGTGTGCGTTGCGCCCGCGGACCGCCCGGCGACCGAGTCCGCCGCGCCGCTGACCTGGATCGGCACCGTCTGCGACGGGCCGGCCGAGGTCGTGCTGAGCGCCGGCGGAGTCCGCAGGACCGTGCGCGGCTTCCAGCATCGCCTCTGACTGATGGCGTGGCGGATGATGGCTGCCGCGACGACCTCGGGGTCGACGACGTAGTCCGCGCGCTGCACGCGCAGTTTGAGTTCTTGCATTCGCATCCCACGGTCGCTATCGAGCGCGGCCCACGTCTGCTTTAGCGTGGCGCCCCTCGCGTCCACAGGTGGCTTAAGCCGCTGCGCCGCGGGCCTGCTCGCCGACGAGCCGCGCGAAGACGACGATCCGCTTCGCCGCGCTGTAGAGCGGGTGGCACGCCGACAGCACGAGGCGGTCGAACCGGACGCGCTTGACGACCGACAGCTCGGTCGGCACGACGATGCGCCTGTTCTCCACCTCGTAGGTGAGGCGTGCGTATGGCATCTCGAGCGTGATCTTGTCTCCCCGCGCAAGCTGGTCGATGTGGCGGAACGGCGCGAGGTACGTCGTGCGGTGGCCCGCGATCGCGGTCGTGCCGGGCGCGCCCGGGAACGGGACCACCTCGTAGATCCCCGGGCCCTTGCGCAGCGACGCCGTGTCGGTGCCGTCGACGACGACGAAGTTCGCGCCGATCTTCGGGATGCGGATGCGTCCTACGGCATCGCCGCGGTGGGTCGTGCGTCGCAACAGGCGGGCGAGGAAGGCGATCCGCCGGCGCTCGTCCCCGAGCGAGCGCAGCGCGGCGAGCTCGGCCGCTCCCGGGCGCGCGAGCTCGAGCTTGCGCAGGTCGCCGCCGAGGCGATCCTGGACGATCCACGCGTAGGCGCCGGAGACGGGCTCCTGCCACGCCACGGTGAGCGCGGCGTCGCTGAGCATGAGCACGCCGGCGATGATCAGGACCGTCGAGAGAGCCCGCAGCGGCCGCCGCACGCCGCTCATCTTCGCAGCGCGGACTCCGTCCCGCCGAGTGACCCCGGGCCGGCGTAGCTGGCGGGACCACGGACGGTGATCGGGATCGCGCCGTCGTCGGCATCGTCGCGCCCGCGGGCTGCGACGAGCAGCGCCGACGCGCCGCAGCCGGCGAGCAGGCTCCACAGCAGCAGGCTCAGCAGCGAGACGTGGCCGCCGGCGACGAGCACGAGCCCCTCCCAGGCGGCGTCGACGAGTCCGAGGCCGAGCGACCGCGCGAGGCCGATCGCCGCGAGCGCGAAGGGCACGACGCCGAGCGCCACGAGGACGACCCCCGGCACCCGGCGCAGCCGGAACTCCGGCGCAAGCGCGAAGAGCCACACGTGCAGCGCCGGGATGGCGAGCGCGGCCGCGTAGGGGTTCGACGCCCAGACGCAGATCGTGACCGCCAGCGCGACGAGCACGACGACGATCCCGGCGCCGGGGTCCGACGGATCGCCCGCGGATCGGGTCGCCCGCAGAGCCGCCGGCCGCAGCCACGCCCAGCCGAGCGCGAACGCGAGCGCCACGACCAGCAGCGCGGGTGCCTGCGGTGGCAGCGCGCTCGGCGGCGCCGGCGCGTCCGGCGCGATGACCAGGCCGGTCACGCCGAGCGCGAGCGCCACGAGCGCCGCGAGCACGAACGGCAGCGCGCCGGCGAGCGTCCAGCGCAACCAGGGCAGCGCCGGCTCCCGTCTTCTGCGCAGCGCTGCGAACGCGTCCATCGCGGTGATCGCGACGGCGAGCAGCAGGATGCCTGTGAAGAGGCGCACGGCCCAGCCGGGGATCACCTTGCGACTCGTCAGCAGGTCGCTGCTCGTCGCCTCGGGAGTCGCCACCGGCGCGCCGTCGAGGATCGTCACGGTGCGCAGCGCGGCGCGCCCGAACGCCTCCAGGCGCGCGCGCGAGATCGGCGCGCCGGCGGGCGGCGGCCGGTCGCCGCCGATCGACAGCAGGACCGCCGGCAGGCCGCGTGCGAGCAGCACCCCCTGCTCGCCGAACGTCGCCGGCAGCGCGAAGCGCGCGAACTGGCTCAGCGCGCGCGGCTGCCCCGCGCGCGAGCCGGTCTCGACGCGGACGGCGTCCTGCACCGTGGCGCGCAGCCGCAGCGGCGTCGCGCCGAGCGCGTCCGACCACGGCGTCACGAGCGGCGCGCGGACGTTGCGCGACGCGAGGTCGCCGAGGACGAGCACGGCTTCGACCGGCCCCTGCAGCTCGCCTGCGAGCGCCGCCGCGCCGGCGCCACCGCCGCTGCCGCCGCTCGTGGACACGAGCGTCAGCGTGCGGCGCGTCTGGCGCGGCGCGCCGAACACGCGCGCGAGCTCCAGCAGCGCCGCCGTCCCCGACAGCTCGGCCTGCGCCGGCCGGCCTGCGGCGTCGCGGTGGGCGACGACGACGATGCGGTCGTCGACGGTGCCGGTGCGCTCGGCGATGACGGTCCGCAGCTGCCGGCTGCCGTCGATCGTGTCGGCCGCGCCGACGACGTTGCGAACCCGGAAGCCGGCCTGCGTCATCTGGCCCGCGATCGCGTCGGCGAGCCGCTCGTCGCCTGTCGATCCGGGGCGGCGGCTCGGGAAGCGGTCGGCAAGCCCGGTGCCCGGCGCGTAGGCGCGATCGAAGGCGCGAGCACCGGCGAACGCGTCGGGCGCGATCGGCGTCGTGAGCGCCCGCGGCCGGTTCTCGACCGAGAACGCGAGCAGCGCGAGCGCGAAGAGAACGGGAAGCAACGCCGCCCGGTATATGCGCGGGTCGACCATCTCCTTCGTCACACTATTGGTGATGGTGGATCGCGCTCCCCGCATCCTGCTCGTCGATGACGAGCACGCGATCCAAACGCTGCTCTCCTACCCCCTGCGCAAGGACGGGTACGAGGTCGTGCAGGCGACCGACGGCCGCGCGGCGCTCGCGCGTTTCGCGGAGGGAAGCTACGACCTCGTCGTCCTCGATCTCATGCTCCCGCAGCTCGACGGGCTCGAGGTCTGCCGGCGGATCCGCGCCCGCAGCACGGTCCCGATCATCATGCTCACCGCGCGCGCCGAGGAGATCGACAAGGTCGTCGGGCTGGAGCTCGGTGCCGACGACTACATCACCAAGCCGTTCTCGATGCGCGAGTTCCGCAGCCGCGTGAAGGCGGCGCTGCGGCGCGCGGAGATGCAGCCGCACGACAGCGCGCCGACGGGCGACGGGCCGCTTGACATCGCGGGGCTGCGGATCGACTTCGACAAGCGCGCGGTCCGCGTGCGCGGCGACTCGGTGCAGACGACGTTCGTCGAGTTCGAGATCCTCGCGGCGCTCGCCAGCCATCCGGGCCGCGTCTACACGCGCGAGATGCTGCTCACGCGGATCTGGGGCGATGCCGCCTACCGCGATCCGCGCACGATCGACGTCCACATCCGCCACCTGCGCGAGAAGATCGAGCTCGATGCCAAGCAGCCCGAGTACCTCTTCACCGTGCGCGGCGTCGGCTATCGCTTCCGCGACTCCGAGACCTGACATGCGCGTGCGATCGCTGCGGACGCGGCTGACGATCCTCTCCTTCGGCGTGACGCTCGTGGCGGTCGGGGCGATCCTCTTCTACATCGCGCCCCAGCTGGAGTCCTCGCTGCGCGACCAGAAACTGCGCTCGCTCGCCTCGACGGCGCACGCGTACACCCCCTTCATCGCGAACGCCGTGCGCAACAACAAGTCGGCCCCCCAGATCGACATGGTCGTCGCGTGGGTCAGCGAGCAGTCGAACTCGCGCGTGACGCTGCTGTCGATCGGCGACGGCACCGAGGGCCTGCAGCCGGTGATCTTCTCCGACTCGACGTCGCAGGTGGCGATCACCGACCTGCACTTCAAGGTCGCGCGCACCGCCGCGCGCACCGGGCGCACGGCGACCGGCACGGAGTCCTCCGACCACGCCGAGCTCGGCCAGGTCGCCGAGCCGATCCGCGACGAGGGGACCGTCAGCCGCGTCGCCGTCTTCTCGACGCCGCTGTCGGACGTGCAGGGCAACGTCGCGATCATCCGCCGCCAGATCCTCGTCGCGGGCGCGCTCGGCCTGCTGCTCGCGCTCGGCGGCGGCTTCGTCGTGTCACGCTCGATGGCCGGCCGCGTGCGGGAGCTCGAGCAGGGCGCGCAGCAGGTCGCGGCCGGCGACTTCACCGCCGTCTTCCCAACCGATCGCGACGACGAGCTCGGACAGCTCGCGCGGGCGCTCAACGACATGCAGCGCCAGCTCGTCCAGCTCGAGTCGGCGCGGCGGCGCTTCATCGCGACGGCCTCGCACGAGCTGCGCACGCCGATCTTCTCGCTCGGCGGGTTCCTCGAGCTGCTGCAGGACGAGGAGCTCGACGACGAGACGCGGCGCGAGTTCGTCGGGGTCGTGCGCGAGCAGGTCGCGCGGCTGGGCAAGCTCGCGACCGACCTGCTCGACCTCTCGCGCCTGGAGGCCGGGTCGCTCGAGCTGCGCCCGGAAGCGACCGATCTCGCCGGCCTCACGCGCGCGGTCACGTCGGAGTTCGGGCCGGCGCTCGACAAGCACGCCTCGACGCTCGAGCTGAATCTGGACGGCGAGCCGATCGAGGCCGTCTGCGATCCCGAGCGTGTGGCGCAGGTGCTGCGGATCCTCATCGACAACGCGGTCACCCACACGCCGCCGGGCACGGGCGTCGTCGTCAGCGCCGAGCGCGACAACGGCTCCGTGCGGGTGGTCGTTCGCGACGACGGCCCGGGCATCGGGGCCGATGCCGCCGCGCGCGTCTTCGAGCCGTTCTTCACGTCCGTCGACGCGCAGGGGTCGGGCCTCGGGCTCGCGATCGCGCGCGAGCTCGCCGAGCGGATGAAGGGATCGCTCGACGTCGAAGCCGAGCCGGGCCGGACGACGTTCTCGCTCGAGCTTCCGGCGTAGTGCGTGGCGCGCAAGCGCCCGCCGCGGACGTGCGTCCGTACACTGCGGCGGGTAGCGCAAGCCAATCGCACGACCGGAACGACAGCTCATGGCAGCATCCAACGGGACGTCCAGCGGCTCGTCGGCGAGCTCGGCGCCGCTCGTGCTCGTCTCCAACCGCGGCCCGGTGACCTTCGACGTGGACGGGTCGTTCACGCGCGGGACCGGCGGACTCGTGACGGCGCTGACCGGCCTTGCCTCCCACCGCGACGCCGTCTGGATCGCCTCCGCGATGACCGAGGGCGACATCCGCAAGTCGCGCGAGCGCAACGGCCGCGCGTTCGGCGTCGACACGCCCGCGGGTGAGTTCCACGTCCGCCTCGTCGTGTCGGACCCGGAGGCCTACGACCGCTTCTACAACGTCGTCGCGAACCCGATGCTGTGGTTCATCCAGCACTACCTGTGGGACCTCTCCAACGCGCCCGACATCCGGGAGAACGAGGTGGAGGCCTTCGAGCAGGGCTACAAGGTCGTCAACGAGGATCTCGCGTCGGCCGTCATCGAGCAGATCGAGGGCGAGGAGGAGCCGGTCGTCATGGTCCACGACTACCACCTCTACACGCTGCCGGCCGTCGTCCGCGCGGCGCGCCCAGACGTCTTCCTGCACCACTTCATTCACATCCCGTGGACGCAGCCCGACGCCTGGCGGGTGCTTCCCAAGGGCATGCGCGACGAGATCTACGAGGGCGTGCTGGCCAACGACATCGTCGGCTTCCACACGCGCTCGTACCGTTGGAACTTCCTGCAGTGCTGCCGCGACCTGCTCGACCTCGCGGTCGACTTCGAGGGCGGCGTCGTACACCACGACGGCCGCGAGACCTGGGTGCGCGCGTACCCGCTGCCGATCGACTACGAGGCCACCCGCAAGGTCGCGCGCAGCGACCGCACGCGCGAGTTCGAGGCCGAGCTCGAGCGCCGCCGCCGCGACTACATGATCCTGCGCGTCGACCGCGCGGACCTGTCGAAGAACATCCTGCGCGGCTTCACCGCCTTCGACCAGTTCCTCGGCGAGCATCCCGAGTACCTCGAACGCGTGACGTTCGTCGCCCAGCTCATGCCGTCGCGGATGGACGTCCCCGAGTACCAGGAGTACCTCGAGCGCATCGAGGCGCTCGTGGCGATCGTCAACCACCGCCACGGGACGCCTGACTGGATGCCGATCCAGCTCAAGCTCCGCGACGACCTCGAGGAGGCGGTCGCCGCCTACAAGCACTACGACGTCATGATCGTCAACGCGATGTTCGACGGCATGAACCTCGTCGCCAAGGAGGGGCCCTTGGTGAACGAGCGCGACGGGGTGTCGATCCTGTCGGAGAACACCGGCGCGCACGAGGAGCTCGGCGAGTTCGCGCTGAGCGTCAACCCGTTCGACATCAAGGAGACCGCCGACTCGATCTACGAGGCGCTGACGATGACGCCGGAGGAGCGCGAGCGCCGCTCGCTCGGGCTCAAGTCGGCGGTGACCGCCCGCGACCCCGGCGACTGGGTCGACGACCAGCTCGACGACATCCGGGCGAAGGCGGCGGCGATGGCGGCGGGCGGCTGAGGCTCCGCGCTGACCGGTCCTGCCTGACGGTCGCAGGACGACCACCGGGCAGGACGAATGGCGAGCGGCACGACGATGCGGCGCGGAGCGGCGGCCACGCCACGGGGCGGGATCCTTCCTCCTCGTCGACGCCGTTCTTCGGGCGCCGCGGCGCGCGGAGCGGCGGCCACGCCACCACGCCGTGCGGACCGCTCCTCCTCGACGCCGTTCTACGGGCGCCGCGGCGCGTGGCGATCGTGGCGCGTTCCTCGGAAGGCTGCGCTCGTCTCTCTCCACCCGCTCGATGGCGAGTTCTTGACGCGCGGCGCGACGAATGCGCCGCTCGACGGTCCCGCCCGGCCGGAACGGCGATTTCCTCGCGCGTGGCACGAGACACTCGCCACCCGCCGTCGCTAGCCGAACTCCGCGTCGAAGTCACGCGTGGGCGGAGGTGCCGGCGGGCGGTGGCGGGGCGCCGGCGACGGTCGAACGATGGGCGGAGGTGCCGGCCGCCGGTGGCGGGGCGACGGCGCCGGTCGAGCGCGGGGCGGCGGCGCGGGTGCCGCGGGTGGCGATGCCCGCGGCCCCGGCGCCTGCTGGACGAGCGAGCGCGCCGGCGGCGCCACCCGGCGCGCTCGACGCCTGCACCGGCGCACGCGCCGCGGCTGGACGCGCCCCCGGCCCTGCTCGTGGCCTGCGCGCGGACGCCGGCGCCGCGCCCCTTCGTCCGCCGTCGCCGCGACAGCCGAGGGCGCGGACGCTGTTCGCCGCTTCGGGGGTCGTGCGGGCACCGAACGCCGCTTCGCGGGTCGTGCATGCGATCGGAGCGGCGGCGACGGCGCCACGGGCACGGGCTCCAGCGGCGGCAGCGCCGGCGGCTGCGGGCTCAGCCGCGGCCACGCGACGATCGCCGCGGCGAGCGCCACGAGCGCGCCCGCACGGGCGACGTTGCCCCACCGAACGCGGGCGCGCAGGGGCGGCGGACGGTCGGCCGGCATGCTCCCGATAGGCACGCCCGCGCGAGCATTCGCCCCCCGATCGCTATCATCCCCGGCCGCCCCCGAGGCTCCGCACCCACCATGCCCGCTCACGACCCCCTCTACGACCTCGTGCTCATGCTCGACAGCGCCGCGCCCGACGAGCAGCGCCAGAAGGTGCTCGACAGCGTCCAGCGCGCGATCGTCGCCGGCGGCGAGATCGTCAACGAGCAGGACTGGGGCGTGCGCCAGACGGCGTACGAGATCCGCCACAAGACCGACGCCGAATACCACCTGCTGCAGTTCCACGCCGCGACGCGCGAGGTGCTCGAGACGCTCCAGCGAACGCTGCGCATCACCGACGGCGTCGTCCGCTTCCGGATCATCAAGCTGGCTCCCGGCACTCCCGCCCCGCCGGCGACCCGGCCCGAGCCGCGTCCCACGGGCATCGGCGAGCCGGTCGCGGCCGAGGCCCCCGCCGTGCCGGCCGACGCCGTCGCCTAGCCGGCTTCGTGTCAGCTCACGCGCGCTTGCGCGCGGAGTGGTGACTTAAGCGCGGAGAGAGCGGCGTCATCCTCGGGTTCCGGCCGATCCCAGGTCTAGACTCGCTCGCCGATCGTTCGTTCCCGAAAGAGGAGGCCGCAGATGGCCGCGACCAACATCAACCGCGTCGTTCTGACCGGCAATCTCACGACCGAGCCGGAGCTTCGCAACCTGCCGAGCGGCATGTCGGTGTGCAAGCTGCGCGTCGCCTGCAACACCCGCCGCAAGGGCGCCAGCGGCGAGTGGGAGGACAAGCCGAACTACTTCGACGTGACCGTCTGGGGAGCGCAGGGCGAGAACTGCGCCCGCTATCTCAGCAAGGGCCGCCCGGTGGCGATCGACGGGCGCCTCGAATGGCGCGAGTGGGAGACCAAGGAGGGCGGCAAGCGCCAGGCGATCGACATCATCGCCGACTCCGTGCAGTTCCTCGGCGGCCGCGACGAGAGCGCCGGCAGCTCCAACGGCTTCACGCCCCGGTCCGACGTGCCCGCCAACACCGACGACTTCCAGCCCGTCACGACCGGCGGCGGCGGTGGCAGCGCCGACGACGACATCCCGTTCTAGATCCACGGGCGACACACTCGCACGATCCGAGCCTCCGCTGCGCGGAGGCTCGCTGCGTTCATCGCCCGCTCGTGCCCGGCGAGCCGTCCGTCCGGCAGTTGACGCGCGGTCCGTGCCACAATGGTCAGCCGCGCGCACGTGCGCGCTTCCAGGAACCGACACAGAGGACTTTCGTCAGTGGCAAAGCAGCGCAACCGTGGCAAGCCCACGCGTCGACGTGACAAGAAGGGCGGCCCCGGCAGCGGCCGGCGCAAGCCGTGCCCGTAC
>DASWQM010000297.1:0-4452 GCA_036403675.1 Solirubrobacteraceae bacterium
CTCGCGGCGCAGCGGTCGCTTCCCGCGCTTTCAGGACGCGAACTTCCAGCGCAACCTCGACCTCGTGGAGGGGGTGCGGCAGATCGCCGAGGAGAAGGGCATCACGCCGGGCCAGCTCGCGCTGGCGTGGGTGCTGGCGCAGGGAGAGGACATCGTGCCGATCCCCGGTACGAAGCGGCGCTCCTACCTGGAGGAGAACGCCGCGGCGGTCGACGTGCGGCTGACACAGGAGGACCTGGCCCGCATCGACGAGGTCGCGCCGGTCGGTGCCGGCGCCGGCGACCGCTACGCCGACATGTCAACGGTCCATCGCTGACCGATACCTGTCCGCATGCGGCGGCTCGGCGAGCACAGGCTCCGAGCAGGGCCACGCGAACTTCACCGGCTGACGCACCGATGCTGTGCGCGGCATACGCTACGGCCGCGGTCATGAGCGTCCACGAGGATCCGGCCGCGGCGCGTCGCCGGCGGGAGGGTGCGTCCGCCCCTCGGCCGGCGACGGTGTCCGAGGCTCCTGCACCGGTCCCGGTCTCACCCGAGGCAGCCGACGTGCTGCGCCTGAGCCGCACCGCCGGCAATAGGGCGGTCGCCCAGCTCATGGCCGGGCGGCCCGCACGTTCCCGTAGTTCGGCGGTGCGCCTCCAGCGACGGTATGTGCTGCCCGAAGATCAGACGGTGGCCACAGCCGGCCTGCAAGAGGTCTTTCCCGGCATCACGATCCAGGGCGGCGGCCTCGACGGGAAGGACGATCGCTTCTGGGAGACGTACATGAAGACGGGCTCGGCTCCCATGACCCTGGAGCAGTTCGTCAGATCGCTCCTGTTGGACTTCCTTCCCGTTGCGTCCCGCACCGGCGTCACGATCGACCTGTTCTCCGAGGGTGCGCTGCCGGAATCGGGCGGCGGACAGACGAACGGGATGGGCAAGGGCATCCGCGTGGCCGTCGCCACGACGGCCCCGCTCACTGCGGCGGACCCTCGGCCCTTCGGCCTGACCCAGGTCTACAAGGCGGTGGACGGGCGCGTCAGCGTTCACGTCGAGGCCGTCGTCGCCGTCGGCAAGGGCCGCGAGTTCGTCCAGTCCAGCCTGCTCAACCAGTCCAGCCTGCTCGACGTCCGTCGGATCACGCTGACCGCATCGATGATCGGTGGGTCCCAGGAGGGCGTCTTCGCGTGGGCTCGTTACGGGTTCACACCGTCTCCCGAGGACTGGGACTCCATGCGCAGGTGGGGCCTGGAACGGGTGGGACGGCTACCCGGCGACGTCAAAGCGTCCATCGCGAAGAGCCTGGGCGACCCTTCGCCCAAGGCGCTTCGCTGGATCGTCCATCTGTCCTGGAAGAACCCGGATGCTGTGAAGACGTTCCTCGACGCCATGCTGAGCCGTTCGTTGTCATGGCATGGAGACATCGATCTCGCCGACCAGAGCAGCCGCGACTGGATCACGCGCTACGCCGGCCGGGTGAACGATCCTGCGCAGTACGAGACGCTCCTGCCGAAGCTCTTGGAGCAGGGAATTCCCCCGCCCCCGCTCGTGGTGGAGGCCCCCGTGGAGGAGCCCAAGGCCGCGGTCTCAGAAGAGCAGATGACGCAGATGGTGCGGCTGTGCATCGATGCCATCAACGGCGGCGAGGGCACGATCCAGGAGGTGCAGACCGACTACGAGCACGATTACCCGGGACTTCTCGCCAGGGTGCAGGCGCACCCCGACCTCAAGGGCAAGGCGGAGGTCAAGTAGGCGGACGTGGCGCGTCCGGCAGCCTGAAGGCGCTGGACGCAGCCGACTTCATCCCGCTCGTCGGCGCGTTCGCCGACGACAGGCGCGCCCCGGCCGCTTAGCGTTGAGGGCGTGGGCTCTCTCGGACAAAGCGACCTCGACGCCGGGCTGGCTGCCGCCGTGGAGAAGATGCGGCGCGACGGCGCCTCGGAGGCGGCACGCGACGCGTTCCGGCGCATGTACGAGCAGCTGCTGGCCGGCGACCGTGGTGAGCTGGCGGGCGACGAGCTCGAGCCGGTGCGCGACGTGCGCGGGCTCGACGCCCTGCCCGGCGACGCGGCCGCGGACCTCGTCGACAAGGTCGCGATCCTCAAGCTCAACGGCGGCCTGGGAACGAGCATGGGGCTGAGCGCCCCCAAGTCGCTGATCGAGGTCAAGCCGGGCCGCACCTTCCTCGACGTCATCGTCCGCCAGGTCCTCGCGCTGCGACGCCGCCATGGCGCGCGACTGCCGCTGGTGCTGATGGACTCCTTCTCCACGCAGCGCGCGACGCGCGACGCGCTCGCGGGCTACCCCGAGCTCGCCGCGGACGTGCCGGCGCAGTTCCTCCAGAGCCGCGTCCCGCGACTGCGCGCCGACGACCTACACCCGGTCGAATGGCCCGCCAACCCCCAGCTCGAATGGTCTCCGCCCGGGCACGGCGACCTCTACGCGTCGCTGATCGGGTCGGGCATGCTCGACGCCCTGCTCGCGCACGGCTACGAGCACCTCTTCGTCTCGAACGGCGACAACCTCGGCGCTGTGCTCGAGCCGCGCGTGCTCGCGCTGGCCGAGCGCGCGCGGCTGCCGTTCGTGATGGAGGTCGTCGAGGGCACGGAGGCCGATCGCAAGGGCGGTCACGTCGCGCGGCGCGACGGCCGTCTGGTCCTGCGCGAGAGCGGGCAGGTGCCCGCCGGCGACGACTCGTTCACGGACTTCCGGCGCTGGCGCTACTACAACACCAACAACCTCTGGCTGCACCTGCCGTGGCTGGCTGAGCACGGCCCGCCCCGTCTGCCGCTGATCGTCAACCGCAAGAACGTGGTGGCGGCCGAGGCCTCGACGCCGCAGGTGCTCCAGCTCGAGACCGCGATGGGCGCCGCGCTCGGCGCGATCGACGGCGCCGAGGTCGTCCTCGTGCCGCGCACGCGCTTCGCGCCCGTGAAGACGACCGACGACCTGCTCGTCGTCCGCTCCGACGCGTACGTCCTGGACCCCGACGACGCCCGGCTGGAGCCCGCTCCGCAGCGCGCCGGCGCGCCGCCGCCGTTCGTCGACCTCGACCGCCGCTTCTACACGACGCTGGCGGACTTCGAGGCGCGCTTCCCGGCGGGCCCGCCGTCGCTCGTCGCCGCCGAGCGCCTGGTCGTCCGCGGCGACGTGACCTTCGGTGAGGCGCCCGCGTGACCGTCGTCGCCTTCGCTCCCGGGCGCGCGAACCTCATCGGCGAGCACACCGACTACAACGACGGCCTGAGCCTGCCCTTCGCCATCGCACAGGGCGTTCTCGTGACCGCCGAGGCCGACGGCGGCGACGAGCTCCACGTCACGGCCGTCGACCACGGCGAGCAGGCGCGCTTCGCGCTCTCGGGCATCGACACCGGGCGCTCGGGCGACTGGCGCGACTTCGTGCGCGGCGCGATCGGCGAGCTGCGCGCGTCCGGCGTCGCGCTTCGCGGCGGCTCCGTGGCGATCGAAGGCAACGTGCCCGAGGGCGCGGGCCTGTCCTCGTCGGCGGCGGTCGAGGTCGCGCTGTGCCTCGCGCTGGAGGCTCTGGCGGGGGCCCGCGAGCCGGCCGACCCCGTCGCGCTCGCCCGGCTGTGCTCGCGCATCGAGAACGACTGGGTCGGCGCCCGCACCGGACTGCTCGACCAGCTCGCGTCGCTGCTCGGCGTCGAGGGACACGCGCTGCGGATCGACTTCCGCACACTGGAGATCCGGCCGGTCCCGCTGCGTCTCGACGGCTGGCGGCTGGTCACCCTCGACTCGGGCGAGCGGCGCTCGCTCGCGGGCTCGGGCTACAACGAGCGCCGCGCGGAGACCGAGCGCGCGCGCCGGCTGCTCGGCCTCGACACCCTGCGCGACGCGACGGCCGCCGACGCCGAGCGGCTGCCCGAGCCGCTCGACCGGCGCGTGCGCCACGTGCTCGAGGAGAACGAGCGCGTCGAGGACGCGGTGACCGCGCTCGAGGCCGGCGACCTGCCCGCGCTCGGCGCCCTGCTCGACGCCTCGCACGCGAGCCTGCGCGACCTCTACGGCGCGTCGACAGAGGCGGTCGAGCGCACCGTCGAGCGCCTGCGCGCGGCGGGCGCGGCAGGGGCGCGCATGATGGGCGGCGGCTTCGGCGGCCAGGTCATCGCGCTGCTGCCGCCGCGGGCGCGGCCGCCGGGCGGCGCCGTCGAGGTCGCGCCGGCGCAGGGGGCGCGACTGCTCTGAGCCATACCGCCGGAGTACGCCCGAGATAGGCCCGCTGGGCGACGACGCGCGTGCCCGCGGTCAGCAATGATTCCGGGGCCGTGCTGCACCTGCAACTGACCGCGCTCGACTACGCGATCATCGCGGTCTACTTCGTGGTGGTGCTCGGCATCGGCGCCGTCGCGCGGATGTCGGTCAAGACCGACATCGACTTCTTCCTCTCCGGCCGCGCGCTCCCCGCGTGGATCACCGGGCTGGCCTTCATCGCGGCCAACCTCGGCGC
>DASWQM010000298.1:0-2148 GCA_036403675.1 Solirubrobacteraceae bacterium
CGCCGATGGTCCCCGTCGACGCAACATTCCGCCTCTGACGGCATAGCGCCCGCTGCTGGTCATCGTCCGTGGCGATAGCACGGGCGAGCCCGGCGACGCCGCTGCTTCTGCCTGACAGGAAAAGTTCGCTCAGGCTGCCGCGGCCCCCTCTGCGAGCGTGACGTGGTGCCCGAGGCGTTCGAGCTGTTTGACGAGGCGCTTGGTCTGGCGTTCGGGGTCGCGTTGGGTGAAGTAGTCGGCGCCGAGGTCGCGGTAGGTCTCGCCGGTGGAGAGCATCTGCCAGATCGCGCTGATCATGGAGTGCTTGACGGCGCCGAGCGCGCGTTTGTGGCCGCGGCGGGGCTTGAGCCGCTGGTATTGCGCGGCCGGGTAGTTGGCCTTGACGCGGATCGCGGCCATGGCGGCTTCTTCGAGCGCGAAGTCCAGCCACTTCGAGCCGTCGCGCGTCTTGCCGGACCGGCGCTTGCCGGCGGACTGGTCGTTGCCGGGGCATTGGCCGGCCCGGGACGCCAGGTGTCGGGCCGACGCGAAGCGAGTCATATCGGTCCCGATCTCGGCGAGGATGCATTCGGCGCCGCGGCGCTGGATGCCGACGATCGTGCACAGCAGCTCAACCGCGGCCGCGAAACGGCGGATCTGCTCCTCGATGGCGTCCGAGAGGCGGTCGATCTGGTCGTCGAGGAAGTCGATGTGGGCGAGGATCGCGCCGATCCAGAGCGCGTGATGGGCGTCGAAGTGCCCGGCGAGCGCTTCTTGGAGTTGCGGGATCTTCTTGCGCATTTGGCGGCGCGCGAGCTGCGCGAGGACCTCCGGGTCGGTGGTCCCGGCGACCAGCGCGTCGAGCATGTCGCGCCCCGATTTGCCCAGCACGTCCGCGGCGACGCAGTCGAGCTTGATGCCGGCATCTTCCAGCGCCTTGTGCAGCCGGTTGACCTCGCGCGAGCGCTCCTGGATCTGGGTCTTGCGATAGCGCGTGAGGTTGCGCAACTGGCGAATCGGCTTGGGCGGCACGAAACTCGCCTTCAGCAGCCCGGCCTCCGCGAGCCGGCACAGCCACGCCGCGTCCGAGACGTCGGTCTTGCGGCCCGGGACCTGCTTGACGTGCCGCGCGTTGACCAGCAGGCACTCGAACTCGTCCTCGAGGATCGCCCACGGCGCCTTCCAATAGACGCCCGTGGCCTCCATCACGACCTGCTGAACGCGGTGCGCGGCCAGCCAATCACGCAGCCCGAGCAGACCGCGGACGGTCGTCGCGAACTCGGCGACGCGTTCTTCGCGCTGGCCGTGCTCGTCCGCGATGCGCACGCACGCCGTCACCTGCGCCTTGTGGACATCAAGCGCCGCCGGGCGCTCGACGATCACCTCCATCCCGACCCCTTCCCGTCGACACCACCGAACCGTCGCCCAGGGGCCTCAAGAACGAACGAATCTGACAGGCGTGCTCGCAGCACAGTCCGGAGCTCCGGGGAGACCCCGCACGCCAAACTCAAAACAGGCTCACAGGCACCAAGGCAAAGAGGCGGCGTTACGGGCGACGGCCCGGATCATCGCTCCTTCTCATGCGCCCGCGCGCGTCCGCGAAGCGGACAGATGAACTCAAAGCGGAAGCGCGGTCGGCGCGGCGCGTGCCGCATCCGAGCGGTCGAACGCCTCCGTGTTCGCCGCACTCCGCATGCGAGTCTGCCATCGCACGAGCGATGCCGCGACAGGCGATCCCGCCCTTGTCCGGGCCGCCCCGGTCACGACGGTCGCCGGCTAACGCGCGCTGCGCCGGCGGGTGCGATCGATGCCATCGAGCACGATCTCCAGGCCCTCGACGAATCCCGCCTCGCGCGGTGCGTGCGTGAGCGCCTCGGCCGCCGCTGCGACGTGCGGATACACGGCCGCGTCCAGAGAGTGGTAGTAGTCCCGGATGGCGGCCGCCTCGCCGGGAGTGGGAGAGCCGGCCTGCGTCACGGCAGCGCCGACGACGTATTGCAGGAGCGTGGTGAACGCCCGAGCAGCCAACTCCTGGGAGAAGCCGCGCTCGGTGAGCGCGGCGAGGCTGCGCTCCCGGATGGTCAGTGCGTGCGGCCCGACCGGCAGACGGCCAACGAGGAGCGGAAGCACATTGGGATGGGCGACGAGGAACCGGCGATACGCGAACGC
>DASWQM010000299.1:0-3082 GCA_036403675.1 Solirubrobacteraceae bacterium
ATCATGTAGTGCGATGCCGGCGAGACCGGGATGCGCTCGCGCGTGGGGTCCAGGCCTGCCTCGCGCAGCGCCGAGACGACGTTCGGGAAGCGGGCCGGGTCGATCGCGCGCATGTCGAGGCCGACCGAGGTCGCGCCCGTCTGCGCCAGCAGCTCCGCGATCGCCCGCGCGACCTCGTCGCGGGGCGCGAGCTCGTCGACGAAACGCTCGCCGTCGGGCCCGTGGAGGGTGGCGCCCTCGCCGCGGATCGCCTCGGTGACGAGGAAGCCCTCGCGGCCGGGCACGCCGACCACGGCGGTCGGATGGAACTGCAGGAACTCGAGGTCCGCGAGCTCGGCGCCGGCGGCGTGGGCCAGCGACATCCCGATGCCGAGCGAGCCGGGCGGGTTCGTCGTGCGCGACCACAGCGCCGCGGCGCCGCCGGTGGCGAGGATCGTCGCGCGGGCGCGGACGGCGCGGCCGTCCTCGAGCACGACGCCCACGCAGCGGCCGTCGCGCATCCAGGCGCTCGTGGCGCGCGCGCCCTCGAGGACCGCGATCCGCGGCTCGTCGACGGCGAGCGCGGAGAGCTGGCGCACGATCCGCCGGCCGGTCGCGCTGCCGCCGGCATGCACGACGCGGCGCAGCGAGTGGCCGCCCTCGAGCCCGAGCGCCAGAACGCCGCGGCGGTCGGCGTCGAAGCGCACGCCGAGGCGCTCGAGGTCGCGCACCCGCGCGGGCGCCTCCTGCACGAGCACCTCCGCGGCGGTACGGCGGACGAGCCCGCGGCCGGCGGCCTCGGTGTCGGCGAGATGACGCTCGAAGGAGTCCTCGACCGCGAGCGCGGCGGCGATCCCGCCCTGGGCCCAATAGCTCGCCGTCTGCGCGAGCGGCGTCGCCGAGACGAGCACCACCGACGCGCCGGTGGCGGCGGCGGTCAGTGCGGAGTAGAGCCCCGCCGCGCCGGCTCCGACGACAGCGATCTCGCAGCTGAGCATCGGTTCTCCGGGCACGCGCGGGGTACCGTATCCGGATGGCTCCGCCGGTCCTGCTGCGCCATCCGTCGTCGCTCGAGCACGAGACCGGCGCGCATCCCGAGTCCCCGCGCCGGATCGTCGCGATCGAGCGAGCGCTCGGCGAGCGCGACTGGCTCGGCTGGGACGTGCGCCTGTCGCCGGCCGCCGAGCGCGCGCAGATCGAGGCCGTTCACACGGCACGTCACGTCGACCGGATCGAGGAGCTCTGCCGGCGCGGCGGCGGGATGATCGACATGGACACGATCGTCAGCCCGGGGTCGTTCGAAGCGGCGCTGCACGCCGCCGGCGGCGCGATCGCGATGGTCGACGCGCTGCTCGGGCCCGAGCGCGCGCCGGCCGGCGCTTCGCTGCATCGCCCGCCCGGCCACCACGCCGAGCAGTCGCGGGCGATGGGCTTCTGCCTCTTCGACAACGTCGCGATCGGCGCCCAGCACGCGCTCTGCGAGCACGGCTGCGAGCGCGTGATGATCGTCGACTGGGACGTCCACCACGGCAACGGGACCAACGCGATCTTCCACGACCGCGACGACGTGCTGTTCTGCTCGATCCACCAGTCGCCGCTGTACCCCGGCACCGGGCCGGCGTCGGACGTCGGCCACGGACCGGGCGAGGGATTCACGGTGAACATGCCGGTGCCGGGCGGCTCGGGCGACGAGGTGTTCCTGTCGCATCTCGAGCACGTCGTGGTGCCGCTCGCGCGCTCCTACGAGCCCGATCTGCTGCTCGTCTCGGCCGGCTACGACGCGCACGCCGACGATCCGCTCGCGGGCTGCGTCGTCAGCGACGCCGGGTATGCGGGCATGGCGGCCGTGCTGCGGGCGGCGGCGGACGAGCTCGGCGTCCCGCTCGGGGTCGTGCTGGAGGGCGGCTACGACCTCGGCGCGCTCGCGCGCTGCGTCGTCCTGACGCTCGAGGTCGCCGGCGCGCAGGCCCCGCCGTCGCCGCCGCAGGTCGCGCCGCACCCGCTCGCGGCGCGGACGCTGGAGCGCCTGGGCGCCTACTGGCCCGCGCTCGCCGCGACGTCCTGAGCTCAGGGCGTGGTGGCGGTCGTTCCCGACGGCGTCGTCGGCGTGCTCGCCCGCCGCTTCGTGGTCGAGGCCTGCGTGGGCGCGGCCGGCGCGGGCGCGGTCTGCCCCGGCACGGTCGACGGGACGGCAGGACCGGCCGGCGCCGTCGTCGTCGCCGTGGCGACCGTCGACGTGGCCGCGGGCGGGACGGTGGCTGTCGGGGTCGCGGTCTCGACGACGGCCGACGGGGGGGTGCCGACGGCCGCGTTGCCGTTGCCGTTGTCGTTGGTGAGCTTCACGAACGCGAACGCGAGCAGTGCGCCCGCGATCGCGACGATCGCGCCGAGCGCGACCGTCGGCAGCTGCCAGTTCGGCGTCGGCGCCAGCCTCGTGCGCGCGGGGGCGCCGCACTCCAGGCACCAGTCCTGGTCGGGACCCACGGGGGACGAGCAGCGCGGGCAGCGGATCGTGGCGCGGTCCGGAACCTGCGGCTGACCGGGCTCGGGCGGCTGGGCGCTCACGGCTCGATGGTGGCGGAACCGGCCGTCACGCGCCGCCGGGCGCGTTCGGCGGCCGCAGGGTCTGCGTCGACTGGGGCGCGGACGCCGGCGCAGCGCTCGCCTGCGCCGCTGCGCCCGCCGGCGGCGGTGGCGCCTGCGGTGGCGCCGCGATCGCGCCGCCGACCTCGCCCATCGCGCGCGGACCGCCGAGCTGCAGGCCGCAGTGCGGGCAGAAGTTGGCCTCGCTGTCGTGCAGCGCGCCGCAGCGCGGGCACGAGGAGATGCCCGGCTCGCGCAGCTCGTGGATCGGCCGGCGATCGTCGAGCACGCGCTCGAGGGCGCGCAGCTCGTGGTCGACGGCGCCGAGCGCGCCGAGCTTCGCGTCGAGCAGGTCCTGCCGGTTGCGGCCGAAGCGGCGCATGTCGAAGATCAGCCCGCCGATGTCGCGGTAGGCCAGCTCGCGTGCGCGGCGCAGGAAGCGCAGGCGCCGCCGCAGCCTGCCGCGGTCGCGGAAGCTCGCGCGGGCGGGCTGCTGTTCGAGCACCTGTGCCTGCGCCTG
>DASWQM010000300.1:0-2174 GCA_036403675.1 Solirubrobacteraceae bacterium
ACGTACGCCGCCAGAGGACAGACGAGGGGCCCGCTGGATGCGCTGAACATCATGAACCTCGGCACGCCGCGCAGCGCGATCATCTCGGCGATCGTCTTCAACGCGATCGTCATCCCGATGCTCGTGCCGCTCGCGCTGCGCGGGGTGCGCTACCGGCCTGTCGGCGCCACCGTGCTCCTGCGTCGCAACCTGCTGATCTACGGCCTCGGCGGGCTCCTGGCGCCGTTCGCCGGGATCAAGCTGCTGGACCTGCTCGTACACAACCTCCTCGGGGCCTAGGGGCGTGGGCGGGCGTGTCCGCGGGCGGCTGAAGGTCTACCTCGGCATGGTCGCCGGCGTCGGCAAGACGTATCGCATGCTCCAGGAGGGACAGGCCGAATGGGAGGCCGGCCGCGACGTCGTGATCGGCCTGCTGGAGACGCACGGGCGCGCCGACACGCAGCGGGTCGCCGATGGACTTCCGACGATTCCGCGGCGACGCGTGACGTACCGCGACACCGAGCTGGAGGAGATGGACCTGCCGGCGGTCCTCGAGCGCGCGCCGGAGCTGTGTCTCATCGACGAGCTCGCCCACACCAACGCCCCCGGCGTCGAGCACGCCAAGCGCTATGAGGACGTGCGCGACGTCCTCGACGCGGGCATCGACGTGCTGTCCACCCTCAACGTGCAGCACCTCGAGTCGCTCAACGACCGCATCGCGGAGCTGAGCGGGGTCCACGTTCGCGAGACGCTCCCCGACGCGGTGCTGGCCGAGGCCGACGAGGTCGTGCTCATCGACCTCAATCCCGAGGCGCTGCTCGATCGCCTGCGTGCCGGCAAGATCTACCCCGCCGCGCGCGTCGACACGGCGCTGAACAACTTCTTCCGCATCGAGAACCTCGCCGCGCTGCGCGAGATCGCACTGCGCGAGGTGGCCGCCGAAGTCGAGTCCAAGCGACTCACCACGGAGGTCGTCGACGCACGCGACGACACGCTTGCGCGCGACGCGCCGCAGGCGGTCGGCGAGCGGATGATGGCGCTCGTCGAGCCCTATCCCGGCGCGCAGCGCCTCGTGCGCCGCGCCTTTCGCTCCGCCCAGCGGCTGGGTGCCGAGCTCGACCTCCTCTGGATACGCCGTCCGGGCAAGCGGCTGGACGACGGGCAGCAGCGCGCGCTCGATGCGCTGCGCGAGCTCGCCTCGCTGCTGGGCGCGCACATGCTGATCGTCGAGTCCGACGACGTGGCCGCCGCGATCGCAGACGTCGTCCGGCGTCGCGGCAGCACGTACGTCCTGATGGGCAAGCCGCGGCTGCCGCGCGGGCTCGCCCGCCTGCGCACCCCGCTCGCGATGCGGATCATGGAGCTCGCCCCGGGCGTCGACGTGCGAATCGTCGCCGACCGCGCGAAGCGCAGCGAGCGAGCGTCATGAGCCCGCTCGTGATCGTGGCCGTCGCGATCGTGGGCCTGGGCGCCGGCGTGGCAGTGGGATGGTGGCTGCCGCCGCACGGACGTCGCCCCAGCGCGGAGCGCCCGCGGCCCGTCCACACGATCCTGCTGCCGTTCACGGGCCAGGCGATCTCGCGCCGGGCATTCGACGCGGCGGTGCGGCTGGCCAAGGCCGAGCACGCGACGATCATGCCCGTCTTCCTCGCACGCGTGCCGCTGTACCTGCCGCTGGACGCTGCCGTGCCGAGGGAGTGCGAGGCCGGGATGCCGCTGCTGGAGGCGATCGAGCAGAGCGCCCGAGCCCAGGGTGTGGACGTCGATGCGCGCGTCAGCCGCGGGCGCTCCTATCGCGACGCGCTGCGGCGGCTGCTGGACCGCGAGCACTTCGACCGCATCATCGTGTCGGCGACCGACAGCCCGCGCAACGGACTGAGCGCGGACGACCTCACCTGGCTGCTGGGCCGCGTCCCGGCCGAGGTCCTGATCCTCCGCCCGGCCCCCGACGACACCCGTCGGATCACCGCTGCCGGCGTCGCCGGACACTTCTGATCGAGCGTCGGATGGCGAACTACGCTGCTGTCATGGCACCACGGTCGCTGTTGCTCGGCACACAGCGTCCCAGCCTGCGCTCGGGGGTCGCCGTCGCCGTGCTGGGCGTCGCGGTGGCCACCGCGGTCATCTATCCGCTGCGCCGCTTCGCGCCGGTCGTCTCGCTCGGTGTCGTCTATCTGCTCGCAGTGCTGCTCGTC
>DASWQM010000301.1:0-12495 GCA_036403675.1 Solirubrobacteraceae bacterium
GGCCTCGACGAGCTGCCCGGCGGGGTCGTAGGCGAAGCGCTGGTCGGCACCGTCGAGAACCGCGGCGACGACGCGCCCGATCGGGTCGCGCGTCAGCCGCGCCGAGCGGCGCACGTCGCCGGCGTCGAACGTGTAACCGGCGAGGTCTCCGCCGCCGTCGTACTCCCAGCGCGCGCGCATCCCCTCGCCGCGTGCGCCGACGAGGCGGCCGCCCGCGTCGCGCTCGAGCTCGATCGCCCCCGTCGCGGGGTGGCGCAGCGTCGCGAGCAGGCCGCCCGCGTCGTATCCGTAGGCGGTCGCCGATCCGTCGGGGTAGCCGACGAACGCGCGCCGCCCGTCCTCGTCGTAGCCCCAGTGCAGCGCGAGGTCGCCGCGGTGGCGCTCGACGAGCCGGCCCGCGCGGTCCCACACGAGCGCGTGCGAGAAGCCGCCCGGCTCGTCGATGCCGATCTCGCGGCCCAGCTCGTCGCGCGCGATCATGACCGGCTCCTCGTCGGCGGCCCCGAACGTGCCCACCCGGCCGGAGGTGTCATAGGTCCATTGCCGCCGCCGGCCCGCGCCGTCGACGCGCTCGACGAGGCGCCCGGCGGGGTCGTACGCCGACGTGGTCGTGCGGCCGAGCTGGTCGGTCTCGCTCGTCAGGCGGCCGGCGGCGTCATACGCACGAGTCATCGTGCCGCCGAGCGGGTCGGTCGTCTGCGTGAGGCGTCCGCGCACGTCGTAGGCGAAGCGCGTGACCGCGCCGTTGGCATCGATGGCGGCGACGAGCTGTCCCGCCGCGTCGTACTCGAAGCGCCGCGTTCCCGACGCCCGGTCGGTGATCGCCACGATCCGCCCGCGGGCGTCGTGGGAATAGCTCGTGAGCCCGCGTCCCGGCGCCGACCACTCCGTCAGGCGCCCGGCGACGTCGTAGGCGAAGCGCTCGGACCCGCCGTTGGGCGCGACGGTCTCGACGAGCGCGCCGTCGGCGTCGTAGCGGAACTCCCAGCGCCGGCCTGCGCCGTCGATCCGGGCGCTCGCGCGGCCGCAGCGGTCGTACTCGTAGGTGTCGGCGCTGCCGGACGGCTGCACGACCCGCCGCACGCGACCGGCCGGCGTGTACTCGATCGTGCTCTTCCCGCCGAGCGGGTCCTCGATCGACGTGCGGCGGCCCATGAGGTCGTAGCCGGCGCGGGCCGCGGACCCGTCCGGGCGCAGGTGCGCGAGGCAGCGCCCGAGCGGGTCGTAGTCGAACGTGGCCGACGTCAGCCCGTCGTGCAGCGCGGTCACGCGTCCGGCCTCGTCATGCGCCGCCGCGTAGTGGGTGCCGACGGGATCGATCGAGCCGCTGAGGTTGCCGTTGACGTCGTACTCGCGCAGCCACGTCGCGCCGGACGGATCGGCGATCCGGGTCAGGCGGCACAGCGCGTCGTACCCGAAGCGCCACGCGGCGCCGTCGGGCGCGACGACCTCGACCCGGTTGCCGAGCACGTCGTAGCTGTGCGTCGTGACCCGGCCGAGCGGATCGACGATCGCCGCGGCCTCGCCGTGCTGCGCGTAGCGGAGCTCCTCGCGCGCGCCGGTCGGATCGACGAGTCCTGTGAGCCGGCCCGCGGCGGAGTACTCGTAGCGCCACACCGCGCCGCTCGGGTCGCGGCGCTCGATCGGGCGGCCCTGGGCGTCGTGCACGAACGTCGTGCGCCGCCCGAGCGGCGTGATCGCCGCCGTCACGAGCCCCGCGGCGTCGCGCTCCAGGCGCGCGACGTTGCCGTCGGCGTCGGTCGTCGCCACGATGTTGCCGTCGCTGTCGAACTCGAAGTGCAGCTCGACGCCGTCGGGATCGACGATCGTGTGCACGAGGCCGCCCTGCACCCGCAGACGGGTCGTGCCGCCCTCGGCGTCGACGATCTCGCACGGGCTGCGCTCGTCGCCCTCGTAGGCGTGGCGCACGACCGCGCCCGTCGACGCCGCGACCTCGACGACGCGTCCGGCCGCGTCGTGCGTGAAGCTGAACTCGGCGCCGGTCGGCAGGATCCGGCGCACCGGATGTCCCTGCTCGTCCCACTCCTGGACGGTCACGGCCCCGCTGCGCTCGGTCACCGCCGCGGGGTTGCCCCATTCGTCATAGAGCACCGCCGTGCGCTGGCCTGCGCCGTCGATGATCGCGAGCAGGTGCCCGGCGTCGTCGTGGATGTAGATGTTCGACGGGCCGTCCTGCTCGTCCGCCGTGACGGTGACCTGGCCCGGGAGGTAGCCGAAGACGGTGCGCCGGCCGAACGGCGACACCTGCGCGAGCACGCGGCCGTCCTCGTCGTAGGTGTTGACGACCTCGGCGACGTCGTCGGCGTCGAGGACGCTGACGACGCGCCCGTCGTCGCCCGTCTCGTAGCGGCGGGCGCCCGCGGCGCCGTCGACCTGCTCCAGGTTGCCGGACGCGTCGTAGGCGTAGGACACGCGACGGCCGTCGGAGCACTCGAGCGTGCCGATCCGGTCGCCGTCCCAGCCCACGCGGACGCGACGGCCGCCGGCGTGGGCGAGCTCGACGAGCCGGCCGCTGTCGTGGCGGAAGCGGATCTCGGTCCCCGGGCCGCGGTGAAACCGCGCCGGGAGCCCGGCGTCGTCGAACTCCCAGCGATCGCCGTCGAACCAGCGCAGGGCGAGCCCCTCCGGCAGCGGCTCGACGACCGCCTCGATCCCGAGCACGCGGCCGTAGCCGTCACCCATGCGCGGAAACAGCGCGCGCCGGCCGTCCGGACCCTCGTACTCCGCGCCGTCGGGGCGCGGGCGCAGGCGCGCGCCGGCCCACGACGACCATCCCGTCCCGAACGCGCCGATCCGGTCCGAGCGGCTGTTGTAGACGCGCGCGATCGTCAGTCCGCGCGCGAGCCCCGCGAACGGCAGGTCGTTCTCGAGCTCCACGAAATTGCCGCTCGCGGTGTTGACCGGGTCGTTGGCGTAGCCCGTCGTCGGTGGAAACCCGTAGGCGGTCGGGCTGTCGAAGGTGATCGCCTTGCGGCCGCCGTCGAGGCCGGCCGCTCGCAGGCTCGCGGCGATCGCCGCGTCGGGCAGCGAGCTGATCGAGCCATCGCCGCCCGCCAGCCGGAAGGCGGTCGCGATCCGCTCCACCCAGCGCGCGTCGACGTCGTTGAGGTTGATGAACTCCGTGAAGCCGCGCAGCATCGAGTCGCAGTCGAAGACGCCCCACTGCGTGCCGGCGAGGAAGGAGCCGTAGGCGCCGCGCAGCCTGCCGTCGTGGCCGCGCAGCGCGTCGTCGGCGCTGCGACTGCGATGCGTGAACCGATCGAGGTCGTCGGGCCGCGCCGAGCTCGTGCCCACCTAGTGGTCGCCCCCGCGAGCACGCACCGCGCCAGGCGGTCGCTGATCACCGCCTGGCGGCGTCCTCGGTCGTCGATGTGCCAGAGGCACACCTTCCTGGGTGCGTTCTTGCCAGGCGGCGCCAGCGACCGCCTGGACACGCCGCGTGCCCACGGGGGCGACCACTAGCTCCGGCCCCCTGGCACGTGCGACTCCGCCGTCCAGTGGGGCGGCTGCACGGGAGGCGGTATCGGCGGCTGCTCCTCGTCGCCGGTGAGGAAGTCGCCCACCTTCTCGAGGATGCTCCTGCTGTCGTGCTGGCGCTTCCAGGCGCGCGCCGCCTCGCGGCGCTGCTGCTCCTCGCGTGCCAGCCGGGCGAGCTCGTCGACCTGGTGGGCGGCGACCTCCATCGCGCTCGACAGGCTGCCGGCGTCGCCGGCGCACGTCTGCATCCGCCCGACGAACTCCCTGGCGAACACGCCGCGCCAGTCCTCGAGAGCACCGTGCGCGTAGCCGTTGCGACTGGAGACCTGAGAGCTCAGCGTGCTCGCGGCAGATCGCAGCTCTGCGGCGAGACGCTGAGCGCCGGCCCAGTCGAAGACCACGTCCTCCTCGATCCCTGCCAGGTTGTCGCCCATGCTTCGTCTCCCAGCCGAGTGTCGGCGAACCCTAGCAACGGCTCGCCGCCCCGTTTGCACGTGGCAGTACGGTACTGACGGCTTCTCACCCGAAACATGGAGAACAGACATATGTCCGGACGCGTCCTCTCGACCGAACAGGCCAAGACCTCCATCCAGCAGGTACAAGCGATCGTCAACGGCGGACTGTCCGATCAGATTGCGCAGCTCGACGCCCAGGGCAAGACGCTGTCGAACCCGGACGTCTGGGACGGGCCGCTCGCGCAGCAGTTCCGCGACCAGATCTGGCCGGAGACGAAGTCGGCACTCGACAAGGCAAAGGTGGAGCTCGACGACCTGCGCGACCAGCTTCAGCGGATCGCTCAGAACATCATGACCGCGGGCGGGGGAAGCTGACGCCGGGCGCGCCGCGGCGGTACACGACGGTCAGCAGCGCGCACAGCAACGCGGTCGCGCCGAAGTAGCCGACCTCCGCGCGCAGAAGCTGGTCGTCGACGAGCGGGCTCAGCATGAAGGCCACGAACGCGCCGGCGCTGGTGAGCCAGGCGATGCTCGCGCCGCGCGCCTGGCCGCGCGCGAGCGCCGCCTGGTTCAGCGTCCCGGCGACGAGATGCAGGCCCATGCCGAGCCCGACGAGCGCGAGGCCGCCTCGTGCGAGGTCGCGGTCGATGTCGAAGATCGGGCCCACGACGGCGGGTCCGATCGCGAACAGCCCGAGTGCGACGGCCAGCGCGAAGCCGGCGCTCGCGAGCACCGTCACGCGGATCGCGCGGCGGAACTCGGCCGCGCCGGCAGCCGCCTGCAGGCCCGCGAGGTGGGGCAGCAGCGAGCCCTGCACCGCCTGGAAGAGCTGCAGCGGCGCGCGCGCGATGAGCAGCACGCTGAAGACGACGCCTGCGAGGCCCGGGTCGGGCGACGTGCCCGCCACCGTCAGCACCGCGGCGTTCAGCAGCGTCTGCTCGGACACCATGACGCCGAAGACCGCGGCCGCGAAGCCGGCGCCGCGGCGCAGCGTGAGGCCGCCCTCGCTCTCCTTCACGGCGGCCGGATCGGCCGGCGGGTCCTCGCGACGGGCGAAGAACGCCGGCACGACCACGAGCGACACGAGCGGGGCGGCCGCCATGCCGAGCGCGACGGCGGACTGTCCCGACGCGAGGCCGACCACGACCGCGAGGGCGAAGCACACACGCGACGTCGCCTCGAGGAACACGAGCGCTCCGTAGAGGGCGAAGCGCTGATGGCCGGCCAGGAAGCCACGGGCGAAGTAGCTCGCCGCGTACGCGAGGACGCCGACGACGAGGATCCAGTACAGCGCCGCCGAGCCGTCGAAGACGTCGTCCTGCAGCTGGTGGCGGGTCGCCAGCGCGGCGGCGAGGAAGGCGGCCGCGAAGGCCGCCTGGATGAGCAGCGCGACGCGCAGGTGCGACCCGCCGGCGCTCTGGCCGCGGGCGCGGCGCTCGGCGATCGTGCGTGACAGTAACTGCTCGATCGGCCGGTAGATCACCGACACGATCACGAACATGATCGACCACAGCAGCGAGATGTGCGTGTACTGCACGGGCGCCAGCGCGTGGGCGGCGAGCGCGAAGTACGCGAACGTGACGACGCCGGTCGTGGCGATGCCGACGGACAGGATCCGCGCGCCGCTCGCATAGCCGGAGCGCTGCGCGGGAGAGGCGACGCTGACGCTAGAGGCGGACAAGCAGCATGGTCCACGGAAACGGCGAGCGCGCTTGCACGACCTCGCCGTGGCGGGACAGCAGCTCGACGAAGCTGCGCTTGGACCAGTGGTTCAGATGCCCCGGGGTGTTGCCGAGGTCCTTCCAGTACGCGCCGCGAGCCATGTTCAGCGCGCGCCAGAGCGGCTCGCGCGGCACCGAGACGAGCAGGTGTCCGGCGGCGACGCGTGCCATCTCGGCGACCGTGTGCTCGGGATCGGGGACGTGCTCGAGCACCTCGATCGCGCTCGCCACGTCGAACTCGCCGTCGGCGAACGGCAGGTTCTCGGCCCTCATGACCTGATAGGTGAGGTTCGGGGCCTGGCGCTGCTCCCAGAGCGTGTGCAGCTGCGGGTCGTCGAGGTCGATGCCGACGACGCGCCGGTCGCCGAGCCGCTGCGCCCAGCGGTGCGTGAGCACGCCCTCGCCGCAGCCGACGTCGAGCAGCGACGATGGATCGGCCTGCTCGAAGAGCTCGCCGAGGGTGCCCTCGAAGGCCGCCATGAGGCGGCGGACGACGGGGTTCGTGGAGCCGTACTTGTCGTAGGTGTTGCCGGTGACCGTGCCCTCGGCGTCGACCGTCACCGCGGGCGTCATAGGGCGACCACGTTGTGCTCGCCGGTCTTGCCGGTCGCCGCGCCGGACTCGGCGCCGGTCGTGGCGGCGTGGTCGCCGCCGGGCGCGCCGGGCTCGTAGTGCGACGGCGCGACGCCGAGCTGCAGCTCGATGCGGCGCACGCGCTCGAACGTCCGCTGGGCCATCGCGCGCTGCGCGGCGAGCAGGTCGCCCATGACGCCGAGCGCGGCGAGCACCATCGCGGCGTTGAAGAGCACGGCGCCGAGGATGAGCGACTGGACGTGGCCCTTGCCCTCGCCTGCGACGACGTAGAAGTACGCGAAGCGCGCCCAGACGATGAGCGCGATGAGCCCGATGAACGCCGCCGCGCTCATGAAGACCTTCAGCGGCTCGTACTGGGAGTAGATGCGGAAGATCGAGACGGCGTTGCGCCGCACGTAGGCCCACATCGACGGAAACAGCCGCGACTCGCGCGTCTTCGGGTTCGTCCTGATCGCGACGTGGTCGACGGCGACGAGGAGCTTGCCGGCCTGGATGATCGTCTCGAGCGTGTACGTGAACTTCGACACGACGGCCATCTGGATCGCGGCCTCGCGGTTGTACGCGCGAAAGCCCGAGGTCGTGTCCGGTATCTCCGTCGAGGATGCCTGACGCACGACCCACGACCCGAGCCGCTGGAGCGTGACCTTCAGCGGCGAGAAGTGCTCGATCGTGTGGACCTCGCGGTCGCCCACGACCATGTCCGCCTTACCGGCGACGATCGGGGCGACGAGCTTCGGGATGTCGGCGCCGTTGTACTGGTTGTCGCCGTCGGTGTTGACGATGACGTCGGCGCCGAGCTTGAGGCAGGCGTCCAGACCCGCCTGGAAGCCCGCGGCGAGCCCCTTGTTGTTGGTCAAGCGGACGATGTGGTCCACGCCGCCGGCGCGCGCGACCTCGATCGTGCGGTCCTTCGAGCCGTCGTCGATGATGAGCCATTCGACCGCGTCGAAGCCGTCGACCTCGCGCGGAAGGTCGGCGAGGACGAGCGGAAGTGTGTGCTCCTCGTTGAAGCACGGGATCTGGATGATCAGCTTCATGCGGCTGGCCGGCGTGGGATTCTATCCGCCATCGCCCCGTCATCCGTGTCCAGCGCCCTGAGCCCGGCCGCCGTCGAGTCGCCGCCGTCGCCCGCCGAGGCTTCCTCGGCGCGAGGCCGGTTGAGCCGGCTGACGACCCGCGCGCTGGAGCGCGCGGGCTTCGCGGCGCTGACGCTGGCGGCGTTCACCGGCTTCCTCGTCTACCCGACGTATCCGAACTACGACTCCTACTACTCGCTGCTGTGGGGACGCGAGCTGCTGGGCCTCGACCACCTCTCGTTCACCGCTTACCGCGCACCGACCGAGCATCCGCTGGCGATCGCCTTCGGCGCGCTGCTGACGCCGCTGGGGCAGGGCGCCGACCGCGTCATGGTCGCCTGCGCCGTGATCGCATTCCTCGTGCTCGTAACGGGCGTCTACGCGCTCGGCAAGACGGCCTTCACGCCGCTCGTCGGCGCGGCCGCCGCGGCGCTCCTCGTCACGCGCTTCGACTACCCGTTCCTCGCCGCCCGGGGGTACATCGACATTCCCTACCTCGCCGTCGTCATCTGGGCGGCGGTCATCGAGGCTCGCGGCCCGCGCAGGCATCCCGTGCTCGTGCTCGTCCTGCTCGGCGCGGCCGGGCTCATGCGCCCGGAGGCGTGGCTGCTCACGGGGCTGTACTGGCTGTGGCTCCTCCCGCGGGCGACGTGGAAGCAGCGCGCGGGCTACGCCGCGCTGGCGGCCGTCGCGCCGCTCGTCTGGGCCGGGGTCGACCTGGCGGTCACCGGCAACCCGATGTACTCGCTGACGGCGACCGGCGACCTCGCCGAGGAGCTCGGCCGCGCCAAGGGCGGCGCCGCCGTGCCGTCGTCGCTCTACGCGTTCCTCGTGAAGCTCGCGAAGTTCCCGGTCATCCTCGGCGGCGCGGCCGGGCTGCTGCTCGCGGTCGTGCTGACCCCGCGGCGGGTCGTCATGCCGCTCGTCCTGTTCCTCGTCGGCGTCGCCACGTTCGCGCTCGTCGGATTCGCCGGCCTGTCGGTCATCGATCGCTACCTGCTCGTGCCCTCGCTCTGCGTCATGGTCTTCGCGGCCGTCTTCCTCGCCGGCTGGACGATGCTGCGCGAGCGCAGCGCCTGGCGGCGGGTGTGGGCCGGCGCCGCGGTGGCGCTCGTCGTCTTCGGCGTCGTCTTCACCGCGACCCGCGTTAAGCTCGACCAGTTGCAGAAGGAGCTTCGCTTTCGCGGCGACGCGCACGCGGCACTGGTAGGGGTCCTGCGTGATCCGGCCGTCGTCTCTGCGCTGCGCTGTGGCCCGGTCTACGTGCCCAACCACAAGCTCATCCCGGACGTGCGCTGGATCCTCGACCGCGGGCGGTCGGGGGTGCTCGCGCGCTCCAGCGACAAGGTCGGCCGGCCTGTGCGCGGCGTGGCGCTGCTCGTGCACGACCGGCCTGCGCTCTTCAAGCAGGCGCTCGTGACCGACAACGACAATCCCCGCGACAACCTTCCGCCGGCCGGCTTCACCCGGGCGGCGACGAGCCGCTACTACGGCGCGTATGTCCATTGTTGAGAGCCCTCCACGGCAGGCGGATGGCTCGTCCGACGGCTCGGGGTCGTTCCTGAGCCTGCCGCTGCCCGGCCTGCGCGGCAGGAACGGGCGGCTGGGCTGGGGGCTGGCGATCGGCGCGGTGCTGGTGCTGGCCTTCGGCCTGCGCATCTGGGGCGTCGACCACGGCCTGCCCTACGCCTACAACGCCGACGAGAACGCGCACTTCGTCACGCGGGCGATCGGCCTGTTCGGGCACGACTGGAACCCCAACTACTTCGTCAACCCGCCGGCCTACACGTACGTCGTCCATATCCTGCTCGGCGCCTGGTACGGCGGGCGCGCGGGAGTGTCCAACGCGTTCGCGACCGACCCGACCGGCATCTGGATCATGAGCCGCGTGCTCGCCGGCGCGCTTGGGACCGTCGCGGTGTGGCTGCTGTACCTCGCGGGCTCGCGCCTGCTGGACCGCCGCGTCGGCCTGCTGGCCGCCGGCGTCTTCGCCGTCGCCTTCCTGCCGGTCTTCTATTCGAAGCTCGCGCTCAACGACGTCCCGACGCTCGCCGGCGTGTGCCTCGCGTTGTGGGGCACCGCCGGGATCCTGCGCTTCGGGCGCGCGCGCGACTACGCGGCCGCGGGGATCGGGCTCGGCCTGGCCTGCGCGACGAAGTACACCGGCGGGATCGTCCTGCTCGCGATCGTCGGGGCGGCCGCCGCGCAGTTCGCCGCCAGCGGTGGCAAGCGCTTCGCCCTGCGCGGGCTGGCGATCGCCGCCGCCGCGTCGCTGGCGGCGTTCATCGTCGCCAACCCGTACGCGCTGCTGGACTTCGGCGCGTTCTGGGAGGGCCTGACGCACCAGTCCGACGCCTCCGGCGACGCCGCCGGCAAGCTCGGGCTCACCCAGGACAACGGCTATCTGTACTACCTGTGGTCGTTCGGGTGGGGCCTGGGCTGGCTTCCGCTCCTGCTCGCCGTCGGCGGGGCCGTGCGGCTGTGGTTCGACGAGCGCCGGCTCGTCTGGGTCCTCGTCCCGCCGGTCATCCTCTTCGTGCTCTTCATGGGCTCCCAGGAGCGCTACTTCGGGCGCTGGCTCATGCCGGTCTTCCCGTTCGTCTGCATCCTCGCCGCGTACGCGGCGATCGAGCTCGCCGAGTGGGCCGCGCGCTCGCGGCCGGCGCTGAAGCCGACGTTCCTCGCCCTCGCGGTCGTCGCCGCCTGCGGCCAGGGCTTCGTGTACTCGCTGCACAGCGGCCTCGTCCTGTCGCGCCAGGACACGCGCAACCTCACGCGCGCGTGGATGGTCGCCAACGTCCCGGCCGGCACGAAGGTCGTCGTCGAGCCGGTCGTGCCCGACCAATGGGCGCAGGACATCGGCAACCCGCTGCCGATCGTGCCCAACGGCAACCGCTGGAACAAGTACCCGCTCAGCCGCTCGCAGATCGACCCGAAGACCGGCAAGCGGGTCGCGGGCGCGGGCGTCATCGTGAACATCGAGGACTTCGAGCGCGTCCTGCGCCCCGAGCTCGTGGACTTCTTCGAGCAGCAGGACTACTGCTGGGTCGTCGTCGGATCGACCCAGCGCGGGCGCGCCGAGGCCGAGCCGGGGGTCGTGCCCAACGCGCTGCGCTACTACAAGCGCCTGGAGCAGCGCTCGAAGGTCGTCTACGACGCCTCGCCCTACTCCAAGGGCGAGGGACCGGTCGGATTCAACTTCGACTGGACCTTCAACTACTACCCGCTCGCCTACAACCGGCCGGGCCCGGAGATGACGATCTACCGCCTCCAGGGCGGCCAGTGCGCGGGCGGCTGACGGCCCCTATGCTGCGTCGGTGGCCCTGCTGACCGCAGCCGACAACGCCCATCTCGCGCGGACGATCGAGCTCGCCGAGTTCGGGCTCGGCCGCGTGCATCCCAACCCGATGGTCGGCGCGCTCATCGTGCGCGACGAGGACGTGCTGGGGGAGGGCTGGCACGAGGAGTACGGCGGCCCGCACGCCGAGGTCAACGCGATCGCGGCGACCGAGGGCGCCGATCTCGAGGGAGCGACGCTCTACGTCTCGATGGAGCCCTGCTGCCATCACGGCAAGACGCCGCCCTGTACCGACCCGATCATCGCCGCCCGCATCGCGCGCGTCGTCGTCGCCTCCGACGACCCGAGCGCCAAGGCCGCCGGCCGCGGCCTGGGCATCCTGCGCGACGAGGGCATCGAGGTCGTCGTCGCCGAGGGCGACATCGCCGGGCGGGCCCGGCTCGTCAACCAGGCCTTCCGCAAGCACGCGCGCACCGGTCGGCCGTGGGTCCTGTTCAAGTCCGCGATGACGCTCGACGGCAAGGTCGCCACCCGCACGGGCGACTCGCAATGGATCTCCGACGCGTCCAGCCGCGCCCGCGCGCACCGCTGGCGCGCGAGCGTCGATGCCGTCGCCGTCGGCATCGGCACCGCGCTGGCCGACGACCCGCAGCTCACCGCGCGCGTCGATGGCGTCCACCACCAGCCTCACCACGTCGTCTTCGACGCCACCGCACGGCTCCCGCTGGACGCCCAGCTCGCGTCGGCCGCGCCGCGGCTGCCGCTGACCGTCGTCGTGTCGCGGGCGGCCCGCCGCTCGGCGGTCGAGGCACTGGAGATGGCCGGCGCCGAGGTCATCGTCGCGACGGGGGAGAACGAGCCTGCGCGGGTGCGCTCGGCGCTGGACCAGCTCGGCGCGCGCGGCCTGACGTCGATCCTCCTGGAGGGCGGCCCGCACCTCGCTGGCGCGTTCCTCGACGCCGGCGAGATCGACGAGGTGCGCCTGTTCCTCGCCCCGCTGCTGCTCGGCGGTCGCGCCGCCCGCGACCCGCTCGAGGGCGAGGGCGTCGAGCGCATCTCCGAGGCGCTGCGCGCGCTGACGCTCGACTGCGAGCGCGTCGCGGACGACCTGCTGATCTCGGCCAGGCTGCGGGAGTGGTAGTGCCATGTTTACGGGCCTGGTGGCGGGCCTCGGCACGGTCGCCGCGGTCGACGCGACGGCGGACGGCGTTCGCCTGACGCTGGAGACGCCGCTGGCGCGCGAGGTCGCCGAGGGCGACTCGGTGGCGGTCAACGGGGTGTGCCTCACGGCCGTGGGCATCCGCGGCGACCGCTTCGGCGCCGACGTCATGCACGAGACGCTGCTGCGCTCGTCGCTCGGCGAGGTCGTGGCCGGTTCGAGCGTGAACCTCGAGTTGTCGCTGCGCGCGGCGGACCGCCTCGGCGGCCACATCGTGCAGGGCCACGTCGACGGCGTCGGCGTCGTCGACGGCGTCCGGCAGGACGGCTTCGCCCGCGTCGTGACGATCGCGGCCGGCCCCGGGGTGCTGCGCTACGTCGTCGAGAAGGGCTCGATCGCCGTCGACGGCGTCTCGCTGACCGTCGCGCGGATCGACGCCGACGGCTTCGACGTCTCGCTCATCCCCGAGACGCTCGAGCGTACGACGCTCGGGACCGCGACCGCCGGGACCCCGGTGAACCTCGAGGTCGATGTGCTGGCGAAGTACGTCGAGAAGCTGCTGGCTCGCTGACGGCGCGCGGTGGCTCGATGTCGCAACCACGCGGTGGCGGGTGTCGTGACGAGCGGGCTCGTGGCCATCGGGTGCGGTGCAACGCACGATCGCGGCGCACGACCGACCGACCCGGCGGTCCGG
>DASWQM010000302.1:0-7746 GCA_036403675.1 Solirubrobacteraceae bacterium
TCCCGTCGTCGTGGCGCGGCCGCGCAGCGGCGCCGCGTTCTCGCAGGGCCTCGAGGTGCCGACGGGCGGGATCGTCGCTCCCGGCGCCCGGTGAGCGCTCAGGGATCCGGCTAGTCTCGCGAGCGTCGCCGCCCGCGGGCCCGAACCGGGAGGAGCTGCTGGCCCTCCTCGCCTGAGGGGCACCACAGCGCGTCGCGCGGCGCCGCTCGCCGGTCCCCGCGAAGCGTGTCGCGAACGCAGCAGCCGGCGCGAGCCTGTCATGGCTGGTCGGCGTACCGATCCGCTCGCCGCCGGACGGCGACGAGCGTGACGCTACGCGGATCCCTGAACGATCACGGGGCGCCGGGAGCGACGATCCCGCCCGTCGGCACCTCGAGGCCTTGCGAGAACGCGCCGGGGCTGCGCGGCCGCGCCACGGCGACGGCGCCGAACGCCCTGCCGCCGACCCACGAGGTCGAGATGTAGTCGCCGACCATCGGGCCCTGCGTCGTGTTGGGCAGGTCGGCCAGCGGGAACGGATCGACGAGCGCCACCGGGCTGCCCCAGCTCGCGCCGCCGCTGTTGGACTGGATGTAGCCGACCTGCAGCGCGCACGCGGTCGTACAGGCAGCGTCCGCATACGCGTAGTACGTCAGGCCGAGCCTCGCCCCGCCGGCGGACGTCGTGGGATCCACGCCCAGGCCGGGGATGAAGTGATCGGCGCCGCTCGTGGCGGCGTCGATCGGCACCCGGGCCGGAGCCGTCCACGCCGTGCCGTTCGCCGATGTCGACAGCACGATGTCGTTGGACGTGCAGGCCGCGCGGAAGCGGCAGTCCTGCCAGGCGACGTAGACCCTGCCTGCCGCGTCGACCTCCGCCGACGGCAGCGGCGAGGACCGCAGGTTGCCCGCCGGGACGTGGTCGGCGACGTTCGCGATGAGCACCGGCGCCGTCCAGCTCGCGCCGCCGTTCGTCGACCGGTAGGCGATGATCTGGGTCTCGTTGACGTTCTCCGAGGCCACGACGACCGTCCCGTTGGGCTGGACGACCGGCTGGCCGCCGATCCCGGTCGCGCGGCGCGTGGTCGGCACGGGCGGGCCCCACGTCAGGCCGCCGTCGGTCGAGGTGCTGTTCAGCAGGAGGTTGCCCTGCCCGTTGTCGTCCCAGGTCGTGTAGCAGTTGCCGTAGCGGCTGTTCGCCGCGCCGCTCGGAAGGGTGGCGTGGTTGTCGCACACGATCCAGTTCTTGTCGTAGTTCGTGCCCGCAACGAACGGGGCCGTCACGACCGGCGCGCCGAAGGTGAGACCGCCGTCGGTCGAGCGGCTGGTCAGCAGGGCCGGCTCCGAGGGAGCGCCCGTCGCGTCCTCCTTCAGCGCCAGCGTCGAGACGAGCCACACGCCGTCCTGCGCGTCGTACGCGACGGCCGGATCGGTGGCACGCTGGTAGCCGCCGCCGGTGCCGTCCCACAAGGTGATCCCGGGGAGCGTGCCCTGCGTCCAGGTCGTGCCGCCGTCCGTGGACGTCGCGTAGCGGATCCCCGACGCACCGCCGTTGAAGTAGCGGCCGGACTGCGCGGCCGCCACGATCGCCGAGCCGAAGGCGAACGTGTCGGGCTCCACGATCGCGGCGTGCTGGCTCTGCGGGTTCGTGAACGGATCGCTGGCGATGAGCGTCCTCGGCACCGCGGCGTGCGCCGACGGAGCCGCGGCCATGATGAACGCGGTCGCCAGCCCTGCGGTGGTCCGCAGTCTGCGTGCCATGACCCCTACCCCCTGGCCCTCGACGATGCCTCGTGGCGGGAACCCTGCCCCAGCCGGGCCGTCGCGTCAAGCAGGCGCGCAAGCAGACTTCTCCATCCATCAGCACCGAGGGGAGGCACCATGCAGACCTTGAAGCGAGCCGCCACGGCCGCAGTCCTGGCGCTCGTCGCCGTCGCGGCATCCGGCACCACGGCCGTCGCGCAGGGCGCGCCCGGGCTCTGGAAGCTCTATGACCAGACGCTCAGCCGGGCGCGCTACATCGATCTCACGCACGCGATCACGCCCACCATGCCGGTCTGGAAGGGCTTCGGGCCGTCGATGTTCGCGCCGAGCGTCGACCCCGTGACGGGCCAGGCCTACACGTACGCCAAGGACGGCTTCGAGGCCACCGCCTACCGCCTGGAGACCGATCAGTTCGGCACGCAGCTCGACCCGCCGGCGCACTGGGCGCCCGAGTACCCGGCGATCGACGAGCTGCCGCCCACCTATGCCGTACGCCCGCTCGTCGTGATCTCGATCGTCCCGCAGGTCTCCAGGGACCCGGCGTACGCGCTGCGCCCGTCCGACATCCGCGCCTTCGAGCGCCGCCACGGCCGCATCCCGGCGGGCTCCGTCGTCATGGTGCGCTCGGACTGGTCCAAGCGCTGGACCGACGACCCGGTGCAGGCGAAGGCGCTCGCCGCCGATCTCGCGTTCCCCGGCGTCGGGCTGGACGCGCTGAAGTTCCTGCACCTCCGGCGGCACATCCTGTTCCACGGCCACGAGCCGCTGGACACCGACACGACGCCCACGCTCGAGGGTGAGGCCTGGCTCATGCATCACGGCTACACGCAGGCCGAGGGCGTCGCGAACCTCGACCGCGTGCCCGCCACCGGCTGCCTCGTGAACATCGGCTTCCCGCGCTTCCGCGGCGGGCTCGGCGGCTACGCGCGGTACGTCGCGATCTGTCCGCCCTCCACGCGCACGGGCAGGCGGATCTCGGCGCGTGACGCGCCGTTGCCGGCATACCCGACGCCACTGCACTGGGACGCGAGCCTCGGCTATCGCGTCCGCTGACAGCCGGCCGCGCTACAGCTGCTCGCGCACGCGAGGACGCTTGGCCGCGCCGGCCTCGTCGAGCCGCCGCACCGGCGTCGTGTAGGGCGCGCCGCGCGCGATCTCGGGGTCCTCGGCGGCCTCGTCGACGATCTGCGCGATCGCGTCGGCGAACGCGTCGAGGGTCTCCCGGGTCTCGGTCTCGGTCGGCTCGACGAGCAGCGCCTCGTCGACGACGAGCGGGAAGTAGACGGTGGGCGGGTGCATGCCGTGGTCGAGCAGGCGCTTGGCGAGGTCCAGCGTGCGGATCCCGAGCTCCTTCTTCATCGGCGCGCCGGTGAGGACGAACTCGTGCATGCAGCGCTCCCCGAACGCGAGCGGCAGGCGGTCGCCGACCTTCTCGCGCAGCCGCGCGAGCAGGTAGTTGGCGTTGAGGACCGCGACCTCGCTGACGTCCTGCAGCCCCTCGGCGCCGAGCGAGCGGATGTACGCGTAGGTGCGCACGAAGACGCCGTAATTGCCCTGGAACCCGCGGAGCTTCCCGATCGATTTCGGGCGGTCCTCGTCGAGGTCGAACGTCGGCGGACCACCCACCACACGGCGACCACCGTCGTGGCCCGCCGACGCGGTTGTGCCGTTCGGTGCCGACGGCTCGCGGCGCACGACCTGCGGGCGCGGCAGGAACGGCTCGATGCGGTCGCTGACCGCGATCGGGCCGGCGCCCGGGCCGCCGCCGCCGTGCGGCTGCGTGAACGTCTTGTGGAGGTTGAAGTGGACGATGTCGAAGCCCATGTCGCCCGGCCGCGAGTAGCCCATGATCGCGTTGAGGTTGGCGCCGTCGTAGTAGAGCGTGGCGCCGACGCCGTGCACGATCCGCGCGATCTCCTCGATGTTCGGGTCGAAGATGCCGAGCGTGCTCGGGTTCGTGAGCATGAGGCACGCGACGTCCTCGTCGGTCTTCGCGCGCAGGTCGTCGACGTCGACGCCGCCGTTCTCGTCGAGCGCCACCTTCACGACCTCGTACCCGGCCATCGTCACCGTTGCAGGGTTCGTGCCGTGCGCGCTGTCGGGCGTCAGGACCTTCGTCCGGTGCTCGCCGCGGTCGGCGTGGTAGGCGCGAGTGAGCAGGACGCCCGCGAGCTCGCCGTGGGAGCCCGCCGACGGCTGCAGCGAGACGTGCGGCAGCCCGGCGATCTCGGCCAGTGCCTCCTGCAGCTCGTACATGAGCTCGAGCGCGCCCTGGGAGCGGCGCGGGTCCTGCAGCGGATGCAGGCGGGCGTGGCCGGGCAGCGCCGCGACGCGCTCGTGCAGGCGCGGGTTGTGCTTCATCGTGCAGGAGCCGAGCGGATAGAAGCCCGAGTCGAGATCGAAGTTGCGCTTGGAGAGGTTGACGTAGTGGCGCACGATCTCGGGCTCGGTCGCCTCGGGCAGCCGCGGCGGCTGCGCCCGGCGCAGCCCCTCCGGGATGAGGCCCTCGACCGCGGGAACGTCGAGCTCCGGCGCGACGAACGCGCGCCGTCCCGCGGCGCCCTTCTCGAAGATCGTCGTCGCGCGCTCACGCTGCTGCGGCGTCGTGCCGCCCTCCAGCGCTGTCATGCCGTCACCCCCGCGGCGCGGCGCTCGGCCGCGACGGCCTCGCCGAGCACGTCGCCCAGGCGGTCGATGTCGGCCCGCGAGCGCTGCTCGGTGATCGCCACGAGCAGGCCGTCGGGATGCTCGGGGTACGCGCGCGCGAGCGGGTAGCCGGCGTTGACGCCCCGCGCGGCGCAGCGGTCGAGCACCTTCTCCACCGGCGCGTCGAGCCGCAGCGCGAACTCGCGCACGACCGGCCGGTCGTGGAGCTTGTGCACGCCGTCGAGCGCGGCCAGCGTCTCGCGCGCGTAGTGGGTGCGCTGGAGCATGAGCTCGGCGAGCTCCACGATCCCGCGCCGCCCGAGCCAGCTGAGGTAGACGACGCCGCCGAGCGCGTTGAGCGCCTGCGACGTGCAGATGTTCGAGGTCGCCTTCTCGCGGCGGATGTGCTGCTCGCGCGTCTGCAGCGTCAGGACGAAGCCCCGGCGGCCGTCGACGTCGGTCGTCTCCCCCGCGATCCGGCCGGGCATGCGGCGCAGGTGCTCCGTCGTCGCCGCGAAGAAGCCGAACGAGGGGCCGCCGAAGTCCAGGCGGTTGCCGAGCGACTGGCCCTCCCCGACGCAGACGTCGACGCCCTGGTTGCCGGGCGCCTCGAGGACGCCGAGCGTCAGCGGGTCGGTGGCGCAGATCGCCTGCGCGCCGTGCTCGTGGGCCGCCGCGGCGACCTCGGCGACGTCCTCGACGGCGCCGAGGAAGTTCGGCTGCTGCACGATCACCGCGCTGACGTCGTCGGCGAGCGCGTCGCGCAGCGCGTCGAGGTCCGTGATGCCGTCGTCGAGGCCGATCTCCTGCACGGTCGTGCCGTAGCCGGCGGCGAGCGTCTCGAGCGTCGCCCGGCTGTCGGGGTGCACGCCGCGGCTGACGAGGACGCGCGGGCGCTTGTTCGCGAGCTTCGCGAGGTAGGCGGCCGCGCCGACCGCGCTCGGACCCTCGTAGACGGAGGCGTTGGAGACCGGCAGCCCCGTCAGCTCCGAGATCGCCGTCTGGTACTCGAACATGACCTGCAGCCCGCCCTGGCTGATCTCGGGCTGGTAGGGCGTGTACGGCGTGAGGAACTCCGACCGCGACATGAGCATGTCGACGATCGCCGGGACGTAGTGGTCGTACATCCCGGCCCCGAGGAACGTGATCTCGTCCTCCGCCGACACGTTGCGCTCGGCGAGCCGGCGCAGCTCGGCGTAGACGGCCTGCTCGGGCTGACCGGGCGGCAGGTCGATCGGACGGCGCAGCCGCACGCCCGCCGGAATCGAGTCGAAGAGCTCCTCGACGGACCCGACGCCGATCGCGGCGAGCATGATCTCGAGGTCCTCGGGGGTGACCCCGGTGTAGCGGCTCATGGCTAGGCGATGCTCTCCACGTAGGCGTCCCGGTCCAGCAGGCCGTCGGCCTCGGACGGGTCGGCGAGCTTGACCTTCACCATCCAGCCGGCGCCGTAGGGATCCTCGTTGATCGTCTCGGGGCTGTCGGCCAGCGCGGTGTTGACCTCGACGATCTCACCCGACAGCGGCGCGATGACGTCGGAGACGGCCTTGACGGACTCGACCTCGGCGTAGAACTCGTTCGCGGTCACCGACGTGCCGACCTCGGGCGGATCGAAGAAGACGACCTCGCCGAGCGCGTCCTGCGCGAACCAGGTGATCCCGAACGTCCCGAGGCCGTCGTCGACCTTCGCCCAGTCGTGCTCGGGGTGGTACAGCCGGTCCTCCGGGTAGCTGGCGTCAGCCATCGGTCTCCTTGCTCGGGTGGCGATAGAGGGGCTTGCGCTCGACGACGGCCCTGCGGACCTTGCCTCGCACGTCGATCTCCAGCGGCGTGCCGACGCTCGCGGAGGCGGACGGGACGTACGCCATCCCGATCCCGACCTCCAGCGACGGCGACAGCGTTCCGCTCGTCACGACGCCGCCGCCGACGACCGGGTTGCCCTGGCGGGCGATGCCGGGGCCTGTGAGCTTGAACGCCACGAGCTTCTCGGCGGTCCCGCCCTCGCGCGCGGCTCGTACGGCATCGGAGCCGATGAAGCCGGTGTCCTCGGCGCAGGCCCAGCCGAGACCGGCCTCGATCGGGTTGCGGTCCGGCGACAGGTCGTTGCCGTAGAGGTGAAAGCAGACCTCCAGGCGCAGCGTGTCGCGGGCGGCGAGGCCGCACGGCACGGCGCCGCGGGCGACGATCTCGTCCCAGACCGCGGGCGCGCCGGCCGGGTCGAGGATCAGCTCGACGCCGTCCTCACCGGTGTAGCCCGTGCCGCAGACGAGCGCCTCCCGGCCCAGGACGATGCGCCGGGCCGCCTGCATGCGCGGCGGCAGGGGGCTGTCCGCGATCGCCTGGACGACCTCGCGCGCGACCCGGCCCTGGACGGCGAGCATCGCGTAGAGCTCGTGGACGTCGGTGACCTCGACGTCGAAGCCGTCGGTGTGGCCGCTGAGCCAGGCGACGTCGGCATCATGGTTGGCGGCGTTCGTCACCGTGAGATAGCGATCGGAATCGACCCGGTAGGTGAAGAGATCGTCGAGCACGCCGCCGTCGTCGTTGCAGAGCAGCGCGTACTGCGCGCCGCCGATCGCCATCTTCGAGACGTCGTTGCTGTAGACGCGCTGGAGGAAGGCCTCGGCGTCGGGGCCACGGACCTCGACCTGGCCCATGTGGGAGACGTCGAAGACGCCGGCCGCGTTGCGCACCGCGAGGTGCTCGGCGCGGATGCCGTCGCCGTACTGGACCGGCATTTCCCAGCCGCCGAACGGCACGAGCTTCGCGCCCGCGCGCACGTGCGAGTCGAAGAGCGGCGTGCGCTTCAGGGTGGGGGTTGTCACCCGCCGCAGGCTAGCGAAGCGACCGGCTCTCGCCGGGGGCGGTCAGCGCAGGAAGGGCGGGATCTCGATCTCGTCGTCGGGGATCTCCAGCGAGGAGCGCTGGCGATCGTCGTAGCGCGGCCCGCGGTCGCGCTCGCGGGCGGTCGCGCGGGTCTGCTCCCGCGCCTCGCGCGGGCGCGTACGGCCGTGATCGAAGCCGGTGGCAATAACCGTGACGCGGACCTCGTCGCCCTGCGCCTCGTCGATGACGGCGCCGAAGATGATGTTCGCGTTGGAGGCCGCTGCCTCGCGCACGATCTCGGCCGCCTCGTTGACCTCGAAGAGGCCGAGGTCGCGGCCGCCGGTCATGTTCAGGAGGATGCCGGTGGCGCCCTCGACGTTCTCCTCGATGAGCGGGCTGGAGATCGCGATCCGCGCGGCTTCGGCGGCGCGGTTCTCGCCGTTGGAGGTACCGATCCCCATGAGTGCCGAGCCGGCGTCCTGCATGATCGTGCGAACGTCGGCGAAGTCGAGGTTGATGAGGCCGGGGATCG
>DASWQM010000303.1:0-20716 GCA_036403675.1 Solirubrobacteraceae bacterium
CCCGACAGGAGGAGCCGAATGATGCTGATTAGCAGGCAGAAAGCGAGAGCCCTCTTCCGGACTCGAACCGGAGACCCCTTCCTTACCATGGAAGTGCTCTACCAACTGAGCTAAGAGGGCGGGAGGTCCCCACTGTACAGCCTGAATCCGGCGCTCGAGGACGTCCGGTTCTGCCCGCGCTGCGCTGCCGAGGCGCGGGTCTCGTTTCCGCGGTCGCTGCTCTGCGAACGCTGCGGGTACCGCGCGATCTTCAGCCCAGAGCCCGTCGCGGCGGCGATTCCGCGCGACGAGGGCGGCAGGATGTGGCTGCTGCGGCGAACGCTGCACGAGGGCGCCGGGCTCTGGACGTTTCCGGGCGGCTACGTCGAGCTCGGCGAGTGCGTCGAGGACGCCGCGCGGCGGGAGACGCGCGAGGAGCTGGAGATCGACATCGAGCTCGGCGGGCTCGTCGGCGTCTATTCAAGAGCGGAGGAGCGGACGGTGCTCGTCGTCTTCGCGGCGCGTGCGCTCGGCATCCCGCGCGAAACCGAGGAGGCGTCGGAGGTGCGCGCGTTCGAGCCGTCCGAGCTGCCGTGGGACGAGCTTGCGTTCTGGTCGACCGAGCGGGCGCTGCGCGACGCGCTGGCGTAGCGGTCAGGCGCGGGCGTCGGCGCGCGTGCCCTGTGCGATGACCGTCGTGACGGGCAGACCGAGCGCCTTGAGCTTGCTCGGCAGGTCGCTGTGCAGCCAGCGCGAGACGCGGTGTGGCAACGTCGAGATGATGATCTCGTCGAAGCCGACGATGTTCACCGCGTCCTGGATGGCGTCGTAGGGATTGGGGTCACCGATCCGGCCGGTGACCGGCGCGCCGGCCGCCTTCTCGAGCAGCGGCAGCGCGAGCTCGAGCACCGCCTGCGCCTCGCGGTCGTCGGTGTCCTCCGGGTCCATGACGCGGTCCAGCCCGTGCGCGACGCGCGGCACGAGCAGCGTGAACGTCGCGGGCCCCGCGGCGGCGCGCGACGCGACCGCATCCAGCAGGGCCGGGGTGGCGGCGGTCCGGTTGGCGACGACCAGGACGCGGGCTGGCGCAGAGGACTCCATGAGCGCGCTTCGGTTGAACTCGGGGTCGGCTGGATCGTCGCACCTGGACGAGCACGGCGCAAAGCCGGTCCAGCACAGCGTGCAGATCCGTCATGGCGTAGCCTCGGATGGCATCTGCGAGCAAGCGTCACCCGTCGTCACACCTCGCCGGTGAGCGTCTGATGGCCACCCGCCTGCGCCGCTGCATCGTGCTCGGCCCGGCCGGCGTCATCTCCCCGGAGAGCCCCCAGGACTACCGGACCGGCAGCAACCGCTTCTGGCTGAGGGACACCCGCACGCGCTGGGTTCGGCTCTGGGCCGACTGGCCGTCGCTCATGCCGTCCCCCGACCAGCTCGACCCGGCGCACATCGGCGCCCTCGACGCGCAGATCGCGCGCGCCCGCGCCGACCGGATGCGCATCATCCTCACGGCGTACCGCTTCCCGAGGTGGGCGAACGGCACCGCCACGATGACCCCCGCGCAGCTCGCCGCGACGATGCCGGACCGCCGGAGCGCCGGCCAGCCCGACGCGCGCGCCAAGAGCCTCGAGTTCCGCTACCCGGACGACCTGTCGCCGACGGGACCGTTCGGTGGCTTCCTGCGGCTGCTCATCGAGCGCTACGGCCGCCCCGCGCCGACGAACGCGCCGGTCGACGCGCTCGAGGTGTGCAACGAGCCGAATCTCCAGTGGTGGCCGCAGCAGGGACCGAGCGCCACCCCGGATCCCTACGGCCGAGGATCGATCGTCGTCGACGACGCCGTGGCGCGGATGTTCATCACGGCCAAGCAGATCGCTGATGACGCCGGCCGGGACATCATCCTCGCCGGTCCCGGCAGCGCCGACCTCACGGCCAGCAACCGCCTCCGCACCGGTTACCACAGCCTTGGCGATCGCGTCCTCGCGAGTCTTGCCGAAGCGGGTGTCGTCCCCGGCCCGGGCTTCGCCTGGACGCACCACAACTACGCCGACGTGACCTACGACCAGGGCCCGGGGAGCACGGCGCCCGACGCCGCGACGAACGGCGCACGGCAGACGAACCTCGCCGCGGACATGCGCAGCCGGCTCGTCGGCCGCTGGGCGGGCTGGCCCGACGCCGACGTCGCAAACCCGCAGCTCCTGCTCACCGAGGGCGGAGCGACGCTCGCCAGCATGCGGGCGCGCTACGGCCTGAGCGACCCAGCGGAGCAGCGGCGCAAGCAGGCCGAGCTCATCGCGCGCAACTGGGACAGGATGGCGAGCGACAGCGGCGACGGAGCGGGCATAGCGATGACCGCGCAGTACCTGCTCTATTCGGACGCGATCTTCGACTCCGGGCTGTGCGAGCCGAAGGACGCGGGCGGCGCCACGCGCCCGTCCTATGAGGTGTGGAAGGGCCTGCCGTCGTTTCGCTGATCACGCGGCGCTCAGCAATCGCGCAGCAGCGGGGACTGATTCAGGAGCTGCGCACGTGCCGAGGTGAACCGCGCGTACGTCGGCGTGCTCGCCGCGTCGGCGGGGAACACGGCAACGCGGTGGCAGTTCTGGAAGGCCAGCGTGACGCCGAAGTGGCGCTCCAGCGCCTGACGGATCGCGTCGCTGGCGAGCGCCCGCAGCAGCTGCCCGCGTGCCTGCTCGTCCGGAGGCGGGACCTCGTTGTCGCCGAACTCGAGCCGGCCGTCGGCACCAAGCTCGGCGGTAAGGCCGGCGATCGTCTCCCAGGCGTAGGGCAGGGAGGTGCGAACGCATTCGGCGAATTCTGCGGCGTCGACCTCGCCTCGCTCGGCCTGCTCCAGCAGATCCTGCTGAACATCCAACGACATCGCGCGCCCCCTTGGTCGAAGACCGATCCGGTCGTCAGCCAAGAATGATTCTCATTGTCGGGAAGGTTCAAGCACGCGGTTCGAGCCACGCGCCTTCGTTACAAACGCTACACATTTAGACTGACATCGGTCGATTGAATCGCCAGATGTACTGGCACCTGAAAAGGAGTTGTCCGTATGGCTGAGGCGAACGAGAAGGACATCCGCGAGCTCGTGCGCGAGCGCTATGCCGCAGCAGCGAACGCGATCGCAGACGCCGCCCGGTCGGGCTGCGGCGCGGAGTCGGCGGGCTCCTCGTGCTGCGCGCCGACCGCCAGGCTCGAGCAGGCCAACGGTGGCGAGGTCTTTGGCGGCTCGCTCTACGACCCGGCCGCGGACGCCGGGGACGCCCCGGTCCAGACATCGCTGGGATGCGGCGTGCCGACTGCCGTGGCCGACCTGCGCAACGGCGATACGGTCCTCGATCTTGGCTCCGGCGCCGGCGCCGACGCGCTGATCAGTGCGCGGCGGGTGGCGCCCGATGGCCACGTGATCGGCCTGGACATGACCGACGAGATGCTCACGATCGCGCGGGCGAACGCGGCCGCCGCCGGCATCGACAACGCGGAGTTCGTCAAGGGCTACCTCGAGGAGCTGCCGCTGGCGGACGCGAGCGTCGACGTCGTCATCTCCAACTGCGTCATCAACCTCTCCGCCGACAAGCCGCGGGTGCTGCGCGAGGCCGCCCGCGTCCTGCGCCGGGGAGGGCGCTTCGCGATCGCCGACATCGTCGCCGATGCGGACATGGACGAGGTCACTCGTGCCGACATGGCGGAGTGGACCGGCTGCATCGCCGGCGCCCTCACGCGTGCCGAGCTCGAGCACTCGCTCGCCGACGCGGGCCTCGTCGACATCGAGATCCACGAGACCCACCGCGTCCACGAGCACGCCGCCGCCGCGATCGTCCGCGCTCGCAAGCCCCGCTGAGGCTGCTGACACGCCGCAGCGACGCACGCGCTCGGCAGCTAATGGATCACGCGGAAGCCTCCGCGCATGAACGGGTGCACGCGGCAGAAGTACGTGTAGGTGCCGGCAGGCAGCGACGTCGGCGTCGACCAGCGGACGCGGCCCGACGCGGCGGTCGCGCCCTTCGGCCCGACACCGAGTTCGCCGGAGTCGAAGTCGAGCGCACCATCGGCGCGCGGGTAGGCGATGCCGGCGGTCCCGTTGCACGGCTGCTGGCACGCGGTGACCGTGTGGTAGATGTTCCGCGCCGCGTCCTTGTTGACGAACGTCAGCGCGGCGCCACGCCGGATCGTGGGCAGCGGATCCCCTTGGTGCAGGTCCCCGCGGGAGGCCAGGAACCCGGCGAGCCGTACCGCCCCCTGCAGGGGACGGCTGAGCAGCGAGCGGGCGTCAGGGAGAAGCGCCTTGCCGCCGCCGTGGTTGTCGTTCTCGCGCAGGTGCCCGTGAGTGAGAAGTCCGGCGGTGTCGAGTCGACCATGGAAGGGATCGACGCCGCCCGCATCGGTACCGGCGTATCGCGCCACGAACATGATCGCCATCGACTCCAACCAGGACGCCTGCGAGACGTCGTAGGTGCCGCTGAGCTTGATGACGTCGCCTTTGCGCACCTTGACGCGCCAGTCGGGTTTGGTCGCGCTGAGGGCGACATCCCACGAGACGGGCCCTGCCGGCTCCCAGTAGTGCGCGCTGGAGCGGAACAGTGACACGGTCCTCGCGCCGCGGGTGATCGTCAGGTCGGTGTGCAGCCCGCCCGGGTGCAGATGGCCGGCGGTCCATACCAGGGTCTGGTCGCGCGACACGATCCATTGATGCTCGGACCCGCGCCCGCGAGCGCCGGGCGCTGCCTGATCGGGGAAGGTGAACGTCGTGCGGCCTGCGTGACGCTCGGCGTCGAAGACGGGGTACGCCGAGGGCCCGGAGACGTCCATCCACTTGGTGGTGACCGGCTTGATGGTGGCCGCGGCCGGCGCGCTGTCGGGAAGGAAGTCGATGTCCCACGTGATGTACACGTCATCCTCGTTGGGATAGAGGTTGTGGATCATGTGGTTCATCACCCACGACTGTGTCGGCGTGTAGCGCCAGCCGAAACCAGGCGGCAGATCGGCGTTGGTCTTCTCCTCTCCGCTGGCCCAGCGCGTCTCACGATCGACGATCCAGACGCCGTGGTGCAGGTGCACGACGTCTACGCGCGGCACCCGGCCGTTCACGTATGTCAGCGCTGGGCGAAACGCCGTGATGTACCCCGGCACCGCAGGCCTGCTGGCTGCGGCGATCGGCTTGAACTTGATGAGGTTCTGCCCGGGCGTGAGGTGGACCGGGCCGAACCGGTAGTGCAGATGCTGCAGGCCGGGATAGCTGGCCTTCGGATATGTGTCCTGCGCCAACGCGGCCGCGTTGGTGCTCGAGCCGTTGGCTGCGGCGCCGTTGCTCACGGCTTGCCGAGTGCCCGGCCCGACGCCCGCCCGCGCCGCCTCGCCCCCGCGCAGCACGACCGCCGCGCCACTGCCGACAACGAGTGTGGCGCCGACCACCGCGAGCAGCGCGATCCGACGAGAGTGGGGCGACCGCGAAGCCGGGTGAGCTTGCTGTTTCATTGCTCGACCGTACCGGGGTTCGAGCACGGCGTCACGGGCTCACGCGAGGACGTTGACCGCCCCACAGGCCGGCGACGAGCAGCAGCTCCAACGCGGGCTCCAGCCACCCCGGCCCGACGATGAACTTGCCCGGTAGCGAGAGGTAGCGCACGACCGCGGCCACGAGCGCGGCCTGCGCCTGCCAGAACGGCTCGCGGACCAGCGACTCGACCGCGTGCGCAGCACCCGTTGCCACGTGCTCAGTCGCCTCAAGCGCACGCCTCGGAGCGGGCGGGCAGACCGCAAAAGTCTTGCGGAGCCCGTTCACCTCGTCCCATCGAGCGCCGTCACCATGTGGCGCAGATGAAGCGGCAAGCTGCGCGGCGCGTCAGACGAGACCTATGGCCGGGGCAGACCACATCGCCTGCAACCGTCGGGTCGTGCTTAATTTGTGACTTGGCAGCCGTCACGAGACCCTCCGCCGCAGCGGCGTCGCGGCCGCCGGCGGCTCGGCGACTGCTTGCGGACACGTGGCGTCGTGGTGGCTGGCCGGGCGGCAATCCCCGGAGGGTGGCGGTCAAACGGTCCTCACATCGGGACCCGGGGCCGCGCGCCGCCTACGGCGAGGCACAAACGACATAGGAAACCACGTCACCTATGGGGCCGTGGTCCACGTCGAAGCCTCTTACGAGCCATCCCGGTTTGTCGCCGTCGATGTTGATTGGCACCGAGGTAAAGAGGACGTCGCCGGGGCCCGACGCGTCGCCTCCGCCGCCGACTGCCCGCTGACCGGATTGGCAGAAGGCCGTGGCCTCACCGGCCCCACTCGCAGCTTCCATGGTTACCTTGGCGAGGCCGATCGGCCCAGCCGGCCCAGCCGGCCCAGTCGCCCCGGTCGTCCCGGTCGGCCCAGTCGCCCCGGTCCGCCCCTGGAGCCCCTGGGGCAGCTGGCCTGCCTTGAAGTCCTTGCTTAGCAGCGAGGCGTCCTCGACCTTGCTCGAGGACACCGCGTCCGCGCGGATCTGCTTGGCGCCCACGCTGTCCTTGGGCAGCTTGATCGCCGCATAGCTCGTGCCGCCCAGCGACACGATCAGCGCCATCGTCGCCGTCACGTTCGCATAACGACCACGACTAAACCCCCGCTTCATGACAAACCCCCTCGGAAAACGTTGACTGCGGCGAGCTTCTGCAGTGCGCGCCCGCCGCGCAGACCTCCCCGACCGCCGCCTGTACCGCTCCGCTGAGGCGCCGGCCCGCCCGCGCGGCGGCTGCTCGCGCACCCGCGGGCACTACCTGCCAGCTGCACGGCGACGGTCGCTGCAACGAGATCGCGATCGTGGCCGCCCTACGCATACGGTCCCTCCTCAGGCTCGCGTGCAGCGAGCTATAATCAATACAGTTGACTGTAGCGAACTAGATCACGCTGTCAAATGACCAGGGTGAGCCGGCCAAGAGACGCTCGGACGCGAAGCGAACGCCTGCTCGTGGATCTCCGCTGCACCAGCGCCTTCAAGCCCACGGCGACGTACGCGGCGACAGCCTCGCGGTCCAGCTCGCGGCCATCCTTGCTGCCGGCCAGCACGCCGGGTGTGCAGCTGCTCGCTGAGGCGCAGCTCCAGCGCGGACCCGTCGCCGACATCGATCGTCAGGCGACTGCGACCGACCGGCCCGCAGACGGCCTGAGGCTACTGCGCGCGAGCCGCGCCGACGAGCACCACCGCATCCATCCCAGCCAACCCGTGATCACGCTCGGCGCCGACGACGAGCTGACCGCGCAGCGGCTCTATGAGAGCGGCAGTGGCGGGGGCAGGATTCGAACCTGCGAAGGCAGAGCCAACGCGTTTACAGCGCGTCCCCTTTGACCGCTCGGGAACCCCGCCAGGGGTCGGCCAGTGTACCCGAGCCGCGCGGCCGCGATGGGCGCACTCGGCTGATCTCGCTCGATCTCGCAGGTCGCGTACTTGGGCCCGCCGAGCCGGCTGCACGGACCACCGCTGGACGGCGTCCGAGGGGATGAGCCACCGCCGCCCGTCGCCGGCGTGGACGATGAGAAAGGTCGTAGCGCGGGAACATACGTTCTCGTACGGACGGACGGACGGGCCGCCGCGCCCCGCCCGCCCTCCAGCTCAGGACGCGTCGCGCAGCTTCTGCGCCTCAGGCAGCGACTCGAGCTTCTTCAGCGTGTGGTTCTCGATCTGGCGGATGCGCTCGCGCGTGACGTTGAACGCGCGACCGACCTCCTCGAGCGTCCGTGGCCGGCCGCCGGTGAGCCCGAAGCGCATCTCGATGACCTCGCGCTCGCGCTCCGGCAGTGCCGCCAGCGCGCGTCGCACGTTCTCGCGGCGCAGGTTCTCCGAGGCGAGCTCGAACGGCGACGCCGCCGACTCGTCCTCGACGAAGTCGCCGAGCTCGGACTCCTCCTCCTCGCCCACCGGACGCTCCAGCGAGATCGGCTGCTGCGACATGCGCAGGATGTCGCGCACCTCACGCGGGGTGCACTCGAGGTTGCCGGCGATCTCCTCCGGCGTCGGCTCGCGGCCGAGCGACTGGACGAGCTGGCGCTCGACCTGCACGACCTTGTTGAGCTTCTCGACCATGTGGACCGGGATGCGGATCGTGCGCCCCTTGTCGGCGATCGCCCGCGTCACCGCCTGGCGGATCCACCACGTCGCGTACGTCGAGAACTTGTAGCCGCGGCGGTAGTCGAACTTCTCGACGGCCCGGATGAGCCCGAGCGAACCCTCCTGGATGAGGTCCAGGAACGTCAGGCCGCGCCCGAGGTAGCCCTTCGCGATCGAGACAACGAGCCTGAGGTTCGCCTCCACCATGTGCTGCTTGGCGTCCATGTCGCCGCGCTCGATGCGCTTGGCGAGCGCGATCTCCAGATCCCCCGTCAGCAGCGGCACGCGCCCGATCGAGCGCAGGTACAGCCGCAGCGAGTCGAGGCTCGGCTCGACGGTGAGGTCGAGCTCGGGCTTCCTCGGCCCATCCGGGACGCCGCCGTCCGCACGTGTCTTGCGGGCCTCCGCGACGGCCTCCACGCGTGCCCCCTCGGAGGTCACGTGTCGCCCGTCCGCACCCACAACGTCGATTCCCTGCTCGGACAGGTAGGCGTGCAGCTCCTGTACCTGCTCCTTCGTGACCTCGACCTCCTCCAGTGCGGTGGAGATATCGTCGAATGTCAGGAAGCCCCGCTCCTGTCCGTCCGTGATAAGCGTCCGAAGCTCGTCCAGTTCGTGGATCGGGGCCTCGTCCGCCAGCAGAACTTCGTTCTTGATCGTACGGCCCTCCCTTGGATGCCAATCCATGCCTGCCGCTGGACGTCCCCCGCTGCCTCCGATCCTCGTTTTCTACGGGGACGACTTCGTGAGTGATAGCACAAGAATCCCGGTCCGTCAGCGTGAATTCGTGAACCGCCCGGTACCCTCGGGCCATGCCGGAAGGTCTCAGTCTGTCCAGTCCCGACGTCCAGGCACAACCCCCGACCGTCCAGGTCGGCCTGTCCCGCGTCGGCGTCACGGGGGTCGAGAAGATCGTTCGCGTGCGCCAGAACGGCGAGGAGCAGCTGTTCTCCGCACGGCTGGAGTGCTTCGTCGATCTCGGCCCCCAGCAGAAGGGCGCGCATATGTCGCGCTTCGAGGAGGTCGTCAACGAGGTCATCGGCGAGGTCGTCCTCGGCGAGGCGGCGTTCAAGGCCGAGGCGCTCGCGCAGCGCATCGCCGTGCTGGTCCGCGAGCGCCAGCAGGCGGCGCGCGCGGAGGTCACCGTCGCGGCCCGCTACCCCGAGCACAAGCCCGCGCCGGTGTCCGGTATCCCGACGCAGGAGATCTACACGCTCTACGGCTCGGCGGTCGCCTCCGCGAGCGGCACGCGCCGGCTCGTCGGTGTCGCGGCACAGGGCATGACGGCGTGCCCGTGCGCACAGCAGCTCGTCATGGGCACCTCGCGCGAGCGGCTCCTCGACGACGGCTTCAGCGAGAACGAGGTGACGCGCATCTTCGACCATGTCCCGGTCGCGACGCACAACCAGCGCGGCCTCGGCACGCTGCACATCGGCGTCCCCGAGGGCGCCGGCACCGAGATCGAGGCGCGCACGCTCCTGGACATCGTCGAGGGCTCGATGTCGTCTGAGATCTACGAGCTCATGAAGCGCAGCGACGAGCGCGCCGTCGTCGAGAAGGCCCACCGGCGGCCGCGCTTCGTCGAGGACTGCGTGCGCGAGATGATCGCCGGCGTCCTGGAGCAGCTGCCCGAGCTCAGCGACGGCCACTTCGTCAGCGCCCGCCAGGAGAACCTCGAGACGATCCACCAGCACAACGTCGTGGCCGAGCGCTTCGGCGTCCTCGGCGAGCTACGCCGCGAGCTCGCCACCGGCGACCACCCGGCGCATCACACGTCGATGCGCGAGTGGCTCGACGCGACCGGCCGCTGACGCGCTACGGACCCGGCTTCGCGGGTGCCGCGGCCGCCGTCTCGGTGCGCCGCGCCTCCGCCTCGCGCAGGACCCGCCGCAGGCCGAAGAAGTAGTCGACCCCGCTGACGATGGTGATCGCGACCATGCCGTAGACGAGCCCGTCGACCCACGCCGGCGACGGGACGCCCTCGGCGATGAGGAAGAAGATCGCCGCGACCTGGACGATCGTCTTCGCCTTGCCCCACCAGTTGGCGGCGATCACGACGCCGTGCTGGGTCGCCTGCATGCGGGTCACCGTCACCGTCAGCTCGCGCGCGATGATGACCATCGCGACCCAGCCGGCGAGCCGGTGCAGCGAGACGAGCGCGACGAGCGCCGCGATGATCAGCAGCTTGTCGGCGATCGGGTCCATGAGCTTGCCGAACGTCGTGATCGCATTGCGCGTGCGGGCGAGGTAGCCGTCCATCGCGTCGGTGACCGAGGCGAGCGCGAAGACGATCGCCGCGAACAGGTCGCCGTTTGCGGTCTCGTCGAGCAGCGCCACGACGAGGACCGGCACCAGCAGGATCCGCACGAGCGTGAGGACGTTCGGCAGGTTGAGCGCGAACATGGCGCCGCCAGCCTACGTGGCGAACGTCACGACTGCACGGGCGGCCACGTCAACCGGAGGGCGCATAGCGGAACTCCAGGATCGCGCCCGGGTTCTCGGCTGTCCGCGTCGGCCGGCTCGCGCCGTCACGGATGAGACCGCGCCGGTCGGTGGCGACGTAGAACACCCGCCCGTCCGGGCGTATCGCGATGTCGCGGTAGCGGTTGACCGAGGTCCAGTAGGGGACGAGGTCGCCGACCGGCTCGCCCGTCTCGCTGAGCTTCAGGCGGTAGACGGTCCCATGCTTGAGCGTCGTGATGAGCAGCGAGTTGGCCCACCCGGGAACGCCGCCAGCCGTCGTGTAGGCGTCGACGCTCGACGGCGCGATCGTCGGCCAGCACACGAAGCCGGTGCCCGGCGCGGCGCACGTCGGGTCGACGAACCGGTAGTCGCTCGGCACCGTGAAGAACGTCCTCAGCGGCGGCGTGAACGCGGGATCGTCCCACTCGCTCTCCTGCTGCTGCGGGACCCACGGCGGGATGACGTAGTCGCTGTAGGTCGCCGCGTTGCACGGAACGAGCCGCGACGCCGACCAGTTCGCGTACGTGTAGGCCTGCAGGTCCCGGTTGCCCAGCACGTGCGGCCAGCCGTAGTTGCCGCCGGAGCGGATGAGGTTCAGCTCGTCGTCGGTCTTCGGGCCGTGCTCGACCGAGTACAGGCGCCTGCCCGGGCCGAACGTGATCCCCTGCGCGTTGCGGTGACCGTAGGAGTAGATGTGGCTGCGGACGCCGGCGAGCACCGGGTTGTCGACCGGGATCGAGCCGTCGGTGTTCAGTCGCAGGATCTTGCCCTGGTAGGTCTGCCAGTCGCCCGCGCTGACCTGGTCGGCCGTCGGGAGGTCCTGCGCGCGGATCGGCTTGCAGGTGTTCTTGAACTGGTTGGCGCCCTGATCGCCGATCGTGTAGTAGAGCTTGCCGTCGGGGCCGAACGCGAGGCGGCCGGAGTCGTGGTCGTTGCTCGCCGGCATGCCGGTGATGAGCTCGACGGGGTCCGTCAGGCGCCCGCCGCGGTAGGTGTAGCGCCGGATCTTCACGCGCCCCGTGACCGTGGCCGGCGACGGGTCGGCGTCGTAGGCGTAGGCGACGTAGACGCGGCGGTGACGCCGTCCGCTCGACCACCGTGGATCCAGCGCCATGCCGAGCAGGCCGTCCTGGGCGCCGGGGTCGGTCAGGAGGACGTCCGGGATCTCGAGCACCGTCCTGCGGGCACCGTCGGACGGCCGGACCCGCGACACCCGGCCGATGTCCTGCTCGGTGACCCAGAGAACGCCATCCGGGCCCCAGGTGATCTCCCATGGGTTGGCCAGTCCGGAGGCCAGCACCCGCGAGGAGAACGCCTCACCCGCGTCGGCGCGGCCGGTCGTCGCGCCGAGCACGGCGACGGCAAGCGAGCAGGTCGCCGCGATCGCCGTCCGTCGGCCGGCCATGCGCTACGCCTTCAGCCTGCGGCCGGAGCGGAACATCATCGCGCTCCACAGCGCGCAGACCAGGGCGAACGCCGCGGTCACGGCGAGCGCGATCCCGATCGGGACGTCACTCGTGCCGAGGAAGCCGTAGCGGACGGAGTTGATGAGGAAGAAGACCGGGTTGACGTGGCTGAGCTCGTGCCACGGGGACGGCAGCACGTCGACCGAGTAGAAGACCCCGCCGAGGAAGCTCAGCGGCAGGATGACGATGTTGTTGACGAAGCCGGCCTGGTCCCAGGTCTCGGCATAGACGCCGACGACGACCCCGAGCGAGGCGAACAGCACGAGCACCAGCGCCAGGGCGAGCGCGAGCACGAGCGGCTCGCGGATCGGCACGCCGGTGACGGGCAGCGCGAGCGCAAGCAGCGCAAGCCCGATCGCGACGGCCCGCACCACGCCGCCGAACGACAGCCCGAGCTGCACCTCCCACGACCGCATCGGCGCCGACAGGACGTCGTTGATGTAGCGATCTGCTCGCGCCTGGAAGACCGACGACGAGTTGTTGCCGTACGCCGCCTGCGCCATCGCCATCGTCAGCAGGCCGGGCACGATGAAGATGTCGTAGTCGACGCCGCCGATGCTGCGAATGCGCCCACCGAGCGACAGCCCGAAGACGACGATGAAGAGAAACGAGGCGAGGACCGGCGCGGCGATCGTCTGCGTCCAGAGCTTCAGCACGCGCTCGGTCTCGCGGCCCGACAGCGCGAGCAGCCCGCGGTGGCGTTCGGCGAGAGTGGTCATGGCTTCGAGGGTAGAGCCTGCGGCTTGCCGAACCGCACCGTCGAGATGATCGCCCGCGCCTCGCCCAGCCGGCGGCGCGACGGCCTGGCCCCGGTCAGCACCGTGACGGAATACGTCCGGTATTTCGTGCTGTCGACGAGCACGAGGGCCCGCACGGGTCCCGACTTGTCGCGGCCCCTGAGCTCGAAGCTCTGCACCGTGCGGGCGCCGAGGCGCCCCGGCCCGTCGCGGACGATCTTCGCCGGCGCGAACTGCTTGCGCAGCTGGCGCTCCGCCTCGGCCTTGACGCGCGCCACCGCCGGCTTGGCGACCGGCGACGAGAAGAACACGAGCACTGAGCCGTCGGGAGCGCGGAGGCCGATGACGCGGTTGCTCACCGTCCGCTTCCAGCTCGTCGGATGTGCGAACACCATGCCCAGCGGCGGCACCGAGACGAAGCGCACCGGCAGCTTCTTGTTCGGCGCCGCAGGGCCGTCGTTGCCACCCGGCCACAGCACGACGGCCGCGACCGCGATGCCTGCCAGCAGCAACACGGCGCCGCCGAGGCGGCGCCGTGTCAGCGCTGCGTTGCTAGGAGCCGGCATCTACCGGACCGTACGCACATCCTCCCTGCGGCGCAGCATCAGGCCGCCCGCGAGCATGAGCAGTCCGGCGAGCGCGATGCCGATGACATCGGTGCCGGTGAACGGAAGCGTGCCTGCCTTGAGGCCCTGCGCGCCCCCACCCTCCGAGTTGTCGTTCGGATTGAACGCGCCACCGGGGCCGCTGTGGCAGCCCGGATCCGCGGAGTCGACAAGGCCGTCGCCGTCGTTGTCGACGCCGTCGGAGCACTGCGGCCCGCCCTCGCCGGCGCCCTTGTTGCCGCCGCCCTTGTTGCCGCCGCCCTTGTTGCCGCCGCCGCCGCCCTTGCCGCCGCCGCCGGCGCCCTTGTTACCAGGTACGTCGGTCTCGTCGTTGTCGTTCGGGTTGTACGACTGCGGATTGTTCGGCTTGCCGTCGTTGTGGCAGCCCGGGTCCGCGGCGTCGATCTTGCCGTCGCCGTCGTTGTCGATCTTGTCCGAGCACTGCGGTCCGGTCTCGGGCGGAGCGACGGTGAGCGACTCCGACGCGGCCGTCGTCTCCTTCAGCAGCGAGTTCGTGCCGGTCTGCAGCGCGAAGACGTCGAGCGCCTCACGCACGCCTGCGGCGCCGGCGATCTCCTCGGCGTTGCAGATGATCGGCAGCAGGCCGGGGATCCCGGTCTCCGTGTCAGGCGTGCCGTTCGCGCAACCGGGGGCCGGCAGCGGCACTCCGGTGCCGCCCAGGTTGATGACCTGGGACGTGTTGGAGACTTGCGGGGCCGCGCCGGCGCAGGACCTCGACACGCTCTGCGAGTTCGCGACGCCGGCGATCGTGCCGGTGCTGGACGTGACGTTCACGGTCTTCGCGCTGCCCAGAGCCGTCTGGCACTTCGGGTCCTGCGTGATGTTGCCGGCGCTCTCGGCGGCGCCGACGTTGAGGCCGAGGAGCGACGCCCGCGCAACCGCGAAGTCGTTCGTCGAGCCCGTCGTCGTGGTCGTCGAGTCGGCCTTCAGGACGCTGAGGCAGACCCCGTTCGGGGCTCCGCCCGTCGACTGGCACAGCGGGTCCAGGACCCCGGTCTGCAGCGACTGCAGCGGGCCATGATTGGCCTGGCCCGGCGTGCTGTTGACGCCCGCGATCTCGTTGCCGAAGAGCGCCGCGATCGTGATGTGCCCGTGGAAGTTGCCGCTGGCGTCCTTCTCACCGCGGCCGCGGCCGACGATGACGTCCTCGCCCGATGCCGAGCCGTCCGGCTTGGCATCCAGCGGGCGGTCGTTGCTCGGGTTGATGTCGACGATCGCGACGTTGCCCTGGCCGTGCGGGTTGCTGCCATGCATCGGCGGCTGCTTCGCAGGATCCGTTGCGGTGGCGCGGGTCTTGGCCGTCTGCGCCTTCTGCTTGACGGAGCGCTTCGTCTTCTGGATGACGGCTTCCGTCTTCTTGCCGGTCTTCTCGACCGTGGTCTTGAGGCCCTGCTTCACCTGCTGACCCGCTTGGACAAGCGCGTCTCTCGCCTCGCGAAGATCGAGCGCCTTCGCCAACGAGCCCGCTGGCAAGGCAAATATCACAACAGTGCTGACGAGTAGCGCAAGCACCCCGAGTCTCTTGCGGGTCATGCGGTCCCTCCCGTTCGTCGTTGCCCCCGCAGCGCCGATCCCGCCGCGAGCGCCGGATTACCTCGCCCATACCCATTCGAGGTGCGGAAAACCGTACCGGAAACCTGCGACACGTCGCAGTCAGCCTCTGGCAGCCCCTCCCATCGCCCGCACGTAGGCGTCCGCGAGCGAGTCGGCGCCGTACGCCGAACGCAGCCCCTCGGCCGAGTCACGCGCGATGAGATGGCCGCCGCGGATGAGCGCGATCTCCTCGCACAACTCGTCGGCCTCCTCGAGGTAATGCGTCGTCAGGAGGATCGTCGTGCCCTGGTCGTGGAGGCGGCGGATGTAGCGCCAGAGCTCGAGCCGCAGCTCGAAGTCGACCCCGGCCGTCGGCTCGTCGCGGATGACGCGCCGCGGCTCGTGCATGAGCGCGCGGGCGAGCAGCAGGCGGCGGCGCATACCTCCCGAGAGCTTCGGCGCGCGGACGCCGGCCTTCGCGCGCAGGTCGAAGACGTCCATCATCTCGTCGGCGCGGCGGCGGGCCTCGGCGCGGCCCATCCCGAAGTAGCCGCCGTGGTAGAGCAGCGTCTCCTCGACGTCGAGGAAGCGGTCGAGGTTGACGTCCTGCTCGGCGAGCCCGACCATCCGCCGCGCGTCGAGCGCGTCGTGCGGCCGGCCGAACACGTCGATCTCGCCCGCCGTCATGCGGATGAGGTTGCAGACGGCGCTGATGATCGTCGTCTTGCCGGCGCCGTTGGGGCCGAGGAGGCCGAAGAACGTGCCGGCCTCGATCTCGAGGTCGAAGCCGTCCACGGCGAGGAAGCCGTCGTCGTAGCGCTTCGTCAGGTCGCGGATGCTGAGTGCCGGAGACACCCGCTCCAGGCTACCCAGGGGCCCCAGCGGGGCGATCTGGCACGATGCCCGCATGCCTCTCGTCCCCTCAGTGGTCCAGCGCAGCGCGCGCGGCGAGCGCGAGTACGACATCTACTCGCGCCTGCTCAACGAGCGCATCGTCTTCCTCGGCACGCCTGTCAACGACCAGATCGCCAACCTCATCGTCGCCCAGCTGCTGCACCTCGAGTCCGAGGACCCGGAGAAGGACATCTCGCTCTACATCAACTCGCCGGGCGGATCGATCTACGCCGGCCTTGCGATCTACGACACGATGCAGTTCGTCAAGCCCGATATCCAGACGATGTGCATGGGCGTCGCGATGTCGATGGGCTCGTTGCTGCTGACCGCGGGAGCGCCGGGCAAGCGCTTCTCGTTGCCCAACAGCCGCATCCTCATCCATCAGCCGTCGGCCGGCTTCGAGGGCCAGTCGAGCGACATCGAGATCCACATGAACGAGATCATCAAGACGCGCAAGCGGATGGACGAGCTCTACGCCAAGCACACCGGGCAGGCGGAGGAGCAGGTGCGCGCCGACATGGAGCGCGACCGCTTCTTCAAGCCCGAGGAGGCCGTCGAGTACGGCCTCATCGACCGGGTGCTGGAGCAGCACTAGCGGCAGCGACCTACGACAGCCCGTACAGCGCGCGGTACTTCGTGCTCAGGTGCTCGAGCATCGGCGCCGGGTCCAGCGGGCCGCCGACGGCCTGCTCGACGAGCTCGGGCGGCGTCAGGGTGCGGCCGTGACGGTGGATCTTCTCGCGCAGCCACGCCCGTAGCGCGCCGTACTCGCCACCTGCGATCTCGTCCTCGAGGCCGGGCAGCTCGGCCCGCACCGCACGCCACAGCTGCGCGGCGAGGACGTTGCCGATCGCGTAGGTCGGGAAGTAGCCGACGATCCCCTCCGACCAGTGGATGTCCTGCAGGACGCCGTGGAGGTCGTCGGGCACGGAGATGCCGAGGAACTGCTGCATCTTCGCCGCCCAGGCGGCCGGCAGGTCGCCGGGGTCGAGCGTCCCGTCGACGAGCGCCAGCTCGAGCTCGAAGCGCAGGATGACGTGCAGCGAGTACGTCAGCTCGTCGGCATCGACGCGGATCGGCGTCGGGCGCACGACGTTGATCGCGCGCACGAAGGCGTCGACCGTGACCTCGCGCAGGGTCAGCGGGAAGCGCTCGCGCAGGCGCGGCAGCCAGTGGCTCCAGAACGCCGGGCTGCGGCCGACGAGGTTCTCCCACAGGCGGCTCTGCGACTCGTGCACGCCGAGCGAGACGCCGCCGTCGAGCGTCGTGCGCGCGAGCGCCGGGTCGACGCCGTGCTCGTAGAGGCCGTGACCGGTCTCGTGCATGAGCGCGAAGAGCCCCGTGAGGCTGTGGTCGTCGAAGCGCGAGGTGATGCGCACGTCGTCGATCGACGGCGAGGCGGCGAACGGGTGGACCGCGTCGTCGAGCCGCCAGGCCGCAGGGTCGAAGCCGATCGCCGAGATGATCTCCAGGCCGATCTCGCGCTGGCCGGCGATCGGGAGGTTGCCGCTGAGCCCGGGCGGGTCGGGCTGCAGCGCGATCTGGCTGATCAGCGGGACGAGCCCCTCGCGCAGGCGCGTGAAGAGCACCGCGACCTGCGCGGCCGTGGCGCCCGGCTCGAAGCGGTCCAGCAGCGCGTCGTACGGGTGCTCGGACTCCGGGAAGCAGGCGGCGTAGCGGCGCGCGAGCTCGATGTTGCGCCGCAGCGCCGGCTCGAAGTGGGCGAAGTCGTTGCGCTCGCGCGCCTCCAGCCAGACCGCGTAGCCGGCGGAGCCGGCGCGCGCGATCGCCTCGGTCAGGTCGCCCGGGACGCGACGGGCCCGCTCGTGGTCGCGGCGCACCGCGCGGACCAGCAGCGCGTCGTCGGGCCCCGCGGCGTCGAGCAGCGCGCCGAGCTCGTGCGCGACGAGGCGGTCGTGGGCAAGGCGCTGGATCGTCCCGACCGCGTGCCCGCGCGCCGTCATGCCGCGCGGCGGCATGACGACCTGCTGGTCCCACGACATGACGTGAGCGGCATGGCCGAGGTCCGACAGCTCGCCGAGGCGGGCGAGCAGCTCAGGCGATGGCATGCTCGATGTGGCCCAGCGACTCGATCTCGATCCTGACGACGTCGCCCGAGTTCAGGAACCGGCGCGGCTCCATCGACATGCCGACGCCGCTGGGCGTGCCGGTGAGGATGACGTCTCCGGGCTCGAGCGTGCACGTCTCCGAGATGAAGTCCACGAGCTCCTGCGGGCCGAAGATGAGATCGCTCGTCGAGGCGTCCTGGCGAAGCTCGCCGTTGACGTGCGTCGTGATGCGCAGGTTGCGCGGGTCGGGGACGGCGTCGGCGGTCGTGATCCACGGTCCCCACGGACAGAAGCCGTCGGCGCCCTTCGCACGCGTCCACTGCGGCTCGCGGCGCTGCAGGTCGCGCGCGGTGACGTCATCGGCGACCGCGTAACCGGCGATCGTCCCGCCCGCCCCCATGACGACGGCGAGCTCGCCCTCGTAGTCCAGCCGCCGCACGACGTCGGGGCAGGGCACGGGCCCGTTGGGCGGCGCGCTGGACGTCGGCAGCTTCATGAACACGATCGGGAACTCCGGCTTCTCCATCCCCTGCTCCTCGGCGTGCGCGGCGTAGTTCAGCCCGATGCCGAAGATCGCCCGCGGTCGCGGCACGGGCGCCAGCAGCGTGACGTCGGCGAGCGGGTAGGCGTCGCCGAGTGCGGGGTCGTGGTCGTTCGTCGTCAGGCGCTCGAGCACCGTGTCGCGCTTCATGACGAACGAGACGACCTCGTCGTCGCGAACCTGCCCCGCGCGCGGGGAGTCCGACCCGGGTGGCAGGAAGGTCGTCAGCCGCATGGCGCTGGAGGTTAGGCCCTACACGACGAGCAGCGTCTTGCCGATCGTCGCCCGCGACTGGATCGCCGCGTGCGCGTCGCCCGCGCGGTCCAGCGCGAAGGTCTGGCCGACGACGGGCCGCAGCCGGCCGGCGGCCGCCAGCGCGAGCGCGCGCTCGCTGAGCGTGCGCCGGCTCTCGGGCGTCAGCGCCGTGCCGCGGATGAGGGTCACGCCGAAGTCGGCCGCGACGGCGTCGGTGATCGGCGAGAACGCGCCGCTCGCCATGCCGAAGCTGCAGAAGCGCCCGCCGAGCGCGACGAGGTCGAAGGCCGCCGCGGCGAGTGCGCCACCGACACCGTCGAACACGGCGTCGACCTCCCCGGCGCGCGCGGCCCAGCCGGCCTGCGCGTAGTCGACCGCGACCTCGGCGCCGAGCCGTCGCGCGAGCGCGCTCTTGCGCGCGCCCGAGGCGGCCGCGACGACGCGGGCGCCCGCGGCGGCGGCGAGCTGCACGAGCAGGCTGCCGACGCCGCCGCCGGCGGCGAGCACGAGCACCGTCTCGCCGGGCTGCGGCGCCACCGCCTCGACAAGCGCGAGCGCGGTGCGGCCGTCGGCCAGCAGGGCGACCGCGTCCGCCATCGCGAGCTCGTCCGGCACCTCGATGAGTGCGTCCACGGCGACGACGGCGCGCTCGGCGTAGCCGCCGGTCCCGCCGGTGGTCGTGACGACCCGCCGCCCGACGAGCCCGGGATCGACGCCGTCTCCGACGGCCGCCACGCGGCCACCGACGCCGTTGCCGGGCACGACCGGCAGCACCGGCGCCATCGCCGGGTGTGGCGGGCGCCCCGCGCGCACCTGCGTCTCGACGAACGTCACGCTTGCCAGCTCGACGTCGACGAGCGCCTGCCCGGGACCGGGCAGCGGGTCCGGCAGCCGGTCGACGACGAGGCCCGCGGGCGGGCCGAACTCGCGCAGGACGACGGCGCGCATCACGGCAGGACGAGGTGGACGTCGCCGAACTCGTGCCAGCGGTAGCCGCAGCGCAGCGCGGCCGCGTAGGAGGCGGCGACGAGCGCGCGGCCGCCGACGGCCTCCAGCAGGAGCAGGTGCGAGGCGTCGGGTTCGTGCCAGCCCGTCAGCAGGCCGTCGACGGCAGGCGCGCCCGCCTCCGGCGTGACGACATGATGCGTCCAGCCGGCGCCGGGCTCGACGGTGCCGTCCGCACGCGCGACGGTCTCCAGGGCGCGCACGACCGTCGTGCCGACGGCGACGACGCGTCCGCCGCCGGCGCGCGCGGCGTTGACGATGCGGGCGGTCGCGGCGGGGACCGCGTAGCGCTCCGGATAGGGCGCCTCGCCCGCCTCCAGCGAGGAGACGCCCGTGTGCAGGACGAGCGGCGCGACGGCGATCCCGCGCGCGACGAGCGCCGTCACGAGCTGCGGGGTGAACGGGCGCCCGGCGCTCGGCATCTCGGCGCTGCCGGGATGCAGCGCGAAGACCGTCTGGTAGTCGGCCAGTGGCCACGGGCGCGGGACGTAGCCGTAGCGGATCGGCGCGCCGTGGCGGGCGAGGTAGTCCAGCAGCGGCACGTCGCCCGTGTCCAGCTCGGCGAGCCACAGGCGTGCGCCGGCGAGATACGGCGCGAGCAGGGTCGCGGTCGCCGCACCCGGCAGCGCGAGCGTCTCGCCGGCGCGCCCGCCGGCGAAGCGCTCGGCGTCGCGGCGCAGCTCGACGACCCAGCGCCGGGAGATGTCCGGGGTCGAGAGGTGCAGCGCCAGCGTCGTTCCGTCGGCGCGCGCCGCGGGGAGGGCGGCGGGCAGCGTGGCGGACGTGTTCACGACGAGCACGTCGCCGGCGCGCAGGTGCGCGGGGAGGTCGCGCGCCTGGGCGTGCGCGAGGCCGTCGCGGGTCGCCACGAGCATGCGCACCTCGTCGCGCGCGAGGCCGCGCGCCTCGGGCGGCTCGTGCGCCTCCCGGCGCTCGGGCAGGGCGGGGGCGACCGACACGACTGCGCCGCGGCGGCGAGCTCCGCGGCGCGATAGCGCCCGCTCGGAAGGTCACCCTCGACGAGCGCGAGCAGGCCCGGCACGCTGTCCTCCGGCGGCGGTCGGTCA
>DASWQM010000304.1:0-29997 GCA_036403675.1 Solirubrobacteraceae bacterium
TGCGAGCGCCGCGATGGCCAGCGCCGCGAGCGCGGCGCGGCGCATCAGCCCTTCTTCTTCGGCGGGATCTTCAGGGTGAGCTTGTCGGTGAGCGTGCTATGCACGGCGTCGCTGCTCGACCCGGTGATCGTGCCGGTTCCGGTGACGCCCTTGAAGTCGCCCGTGCCGCTGGAGATCTTCAACGTGCCGGTGTAGGTGACGGTCTTGTTGGCGACGGTGAACGAGGTCTTGTACGTGCCTCGCAGCGTGCCGGTGTCGAAGAAGAGCGTCAGCGCACCGCTGTAGGCCCCCGCCGTTGACGACGTGGCCGTGAGCTTCGCCGTGTCGTGCTGTACGCCCTTGCCGAGCGGCGCCGAGCACGACAGCGTGCCGAAGTTCTCGGCTGCGGTCGTCGACGACTTGGTTGCCACGAGCGTCACCTTGCAGGTGACCTTCGTCCTCCCGGCCGCGGACTTCGCCGGCGCCTTCGTCGTGGTGGTCGGCGTCGTCGTCGTCGTGGTGGACGTCGGCGACGTCGGCGTCGTGGAGGCTGCCTGCGTCAGGCCGCTGGCCACGCCGAGCGCGGCGAGGACGCCGGCGCAGCCGGCGAGCACCGGCTTCGGCCAGCGCTTGAGTCGATCCATGTCACATCACTCCCCTTGTCGGACGGCAGGGGAGGGCGCCTCCCCCGCCCGCGGGATCCTTGTTGACGCGGTGTGAAAAGGTCAAGCGGCAACCGCATCAGCGCGGAGCCATCCGCAGCGCGCCGTCCAGGCGGATGACCTCGCCGTTGAGCATGACGTTCGACACGATGTGGCAGGCGAGCTCGGCGAACTCCGCCGGCTGGCCGAGCCGTGGCGGGAACGGGATCGCGGCAGCGAGCTGCTCGCGCGCTGCGGCCGGCAGGCCGGCGAGCAGCGGCGTGTCGAAGAGGCCCGGGGCGATCGCGCAGACGCGGATCCCGGCGTCGGCGAGGTCGCGGGCGGCGGGCAGCGTCATCGCGACGACCCCGCCCTTGGAGGCCGCGTAGGCGATCTGGCCGACCTGGCCGTCCCAGGCTGCGATCGAGGCGGTGTTCACGCAGACGCCGCGCTCGCCGCCTTCGTCGGGGTCGTTCGCGAGCATCGCGGCGCTCGCCAGGCGCAGGGCGTTGAACGTGCCGGTGAGGTTGACCGCGAGGACGCGCTCGAAGGCCTCGAGCCGGTGCGGTCCCCGCGGAGGGGCGAGGCGCTCGGCGTAGCCGACCCCGGCGCACTGCATCGAGATGCGCAGGCCGCCGGGTACCCGCGCCGCCGCGGCGACGGCCGCCTCGACCTGCTCGGGCTGCGTGACGTCGGTGGCGACGAAGCTCGCCCGCTCGCCGAGCCCGGCGGCGAGCGCCGACCCGCGGTCGGCGTCAAGATCCGCCACGACGACGTGCGCGCCGCGCGCATGCAACGCGCGAGCGGTGGCCGCGCCGAGCCCGGAGGCGCCCCCGACGACAAGCGCGCCTGTGCCTGCGATCCGCATCGGGTGCGAACCCTAGCCGTGGGCGGCTCACGCGCCGCCGCCGGGCTCCCGGGCGAGACAGAGCCGAGCCGATCGGCGCCGGCGTTCGGGCGCGATCAGCTCGTGTGCGGCGGTGTGCTCAGGCGGCTGTCGGTGTCGCGCCGCGCCGCTTGCGGGCGACGACCGCGGCCGTTCCGACTCCGGCGGCCGTTCCGACTCCGCCCGCGGTCGCGAGCAGGCCCTTCTTCGACACGCGCTGCGTCGCGGCCTTTGCGACCTTGGCGGCGGTCGTCCACTTCGCGACCGTGACGGCTCCCTTGGCGGCCTTGCCGACGGCCTTGAGCTTGAGGTACTTCGTGAGGAGCTCGGTGGCGCGAGAGCGCCGGCTCTTGTGACGTTTGAACATGGTCAGCGGCTACCCCCGCACGACGGGGCCAATCGTCGATTCGCAGGTCGGTTGCGATTTCCCGCTGATGGCGTCTCGGCGTGCGTATCAGGTTTCACGACCGTGCCAGCGGGGAGCCGGGAAGATGGTGGCCGAGAGCACCCCTGGCGGCGGAACGCCCGGGCTCGTCGATGTGCACTGCCACATCCTGCCCGGCATCGATGACGGCGCGCGCGACGTCGATGCGGCGCTGGCGCTCGCACGCGCCGCCGTGGCAGGCGGCGTGCGGGTGATCGCTGCGACGCCGCACGTGCGTCCGGACCATCCGCGCGTGCGCCCGAACCAGCTCGGCGACCGCTGCGCCGCGCTCGGTGAGCGCCTCGCCGAAGCCGCGATCGACCTCGAGGTCGTCGCCGGCGGCGAGGTCGATCTGGCCTGGTCGCGCGAGGCGTCGGGCGAGGAGCTGGCACTCGTGAGCTACGGCCAGCGCGGCTCGGACGTGCTCGTCGAGACGCCGTACGGCCCGCTCGACGGCTCGTTCGAGCGCGACCTGCTGGCGTTGCGCGAGCGCGGCTATCGCATCCTGCTCGCGCATCCCGAGCGCAGCGCGGATCTACGCGACGACCGCAGGCGGCTCGAACGGCTCGTCGACGAGGGCCTGCTGCTCCAGGTCACCGCGCGCACGCTGCTGCCCGCCGACGACGACCAGCACCGCTTCGCGGTCGGGCTCGTGGTCGATGGGCTCGCGCACGTGCTTGCCTCCGACGCCCACTCGGCGACGGGACCGGCGCCCGCCGACCTGCCCTCGGCGGTCGACGCGGCGAGCGCGATCGCCGGGCGCCGCGCGCGCTGGATGGCGGCCGACGTGCCTGCGGCGATCCTCGCCGGGCATGCTCTTCCGCCGCCGGCATCGCACGTCAGCGGCGGCCAGGACCGGTGAGTCGGCGCGACGCGGTCGGCGTGCGCACGAAGACCTGCCACGCGTAGTACGTCAAGAACGTCCGCTCGTCGGCGCGCATGCGGCCGGCGAAGCGGCGGATCGCCCGGACGTACGACGTCGAGTGGTTGTAGGCGAACAGGGCCCGGTCGAGGTCGTGCGCCGCGCCGCCCGTGCGCAGGTAGTTGGCGGCGGCGAGGATCGCGTCGCGCGGATCGTCGATGTCGCCGCCCATGCCGTATCGGCGCCACGTCGAGGGCAGGAACTGCATCGGCCCTCGCGCGCCCGCCTCGCTCGCGCTGCGAATGCGCCCGAACGCGGACTCGACGAGGTTGATCGACGCCAGGACGGACCAATGGACGCCGAAGCGATTCTGGGCCACGCCGTAGTCGCGGCGCAGCTCGGCGGCGGGGGCGGCGCTCGCCACACGGACGCGGGGGCGGTGTCGCGCGCGCGGGATCGCCGCGAGCGAGCGCTGCGCGAGGACCGTGTCGCGCGCCTCGCCGCGGACGTCGCGCGGCAGCCGCGCGAGCGTGGCGTCGCCCAGCGCGCGGCGCGCGGCCATGAGCCGCAGCATCCGCTGGTGGTGCAGCGCCAGGTAGGTGACGTCGCGCGGCACGGCAGCCGACGTGTCCCAGTGGCGCAGGGCGTCGCGCAGCCGTCGAGTCGTCGCGGTGAGCGCGGCGGCGAGACCGTCGGGAGCGCGGGGGAGCGCCGCGTCCGGAGCGGGCAGCGCCTGCGCCTCCCGAGGCGCGGCGCGCGACGCGCGATCGTCGCGACGCTCGTGCGCGAGGGCGACCGTCACGGCGGCCGCGGCGCTCGCGGCCAGTAGGACGACGAGTACGCGTCTCACCTCGTCCAAGGCTAGCCCTGGCGCGAACACCTTCGCGCCAGGAGCCTATGCCTGGCGCTCAGCCTCCCGTCCAGGTGATCGCGCGGTTCGCGACCGCCACGGCGTCGATGTCGCCGACGAACCCGAGCGGGCTCGCGCACGGTCCGCGATAGTCGCCGATGTAGAAGTCGTCGGTGTAGGGCAAGCCGTAGCGCAGCGAGATGCTCGTCGGCGTCCCGGTGCCGACCTCCTTGCCGTCGACGAACAAGCGCACACGGCCGCCGTCGAACGTCCCGAGCACGACGTGCCAGGCGCCGTCCCAGAGCTGTGCGCCGGCATCGGCCGACAGGACGTAGTCGAGGCTGTTGGAGACATAGAAGACGAGCCCGCCGTCGCGGCCGGTGTAGAGGCCGTACGACGCCGTCACGCAGCCCAGCGCGCCCTTGGAGACGATGTAACGGTAGGCGCCGGGGGTACCGGTCGCTCGAACGACCGCCCCGACCGAGATGCTCGTGGGCTCGAGCGTCGGCGAGTCGGCGACCGTGACGTAGTCGTCGCCGCCGAAGCGCAGGGCGCTGCGCTTGTAGTAGCGGCTGCTGGGCAGCGCGATCCAGGTGGGATCGCCGGCGTCTGGGGCGCTCGTGGCGCCGAGCACGCCGTGGTTGCGCTTGCCGGAGAGGTCGCCGGCCGTCTGCCCGGCGCCCTCGTCGACCGGCCAGACGCCCATGATCGGATTGACGTCGGCCATAGCGGGCGCGCTTGCCCCCAGGCCCAGCGCGACGCTCGCGATGAGGGCCGTCATGGCCGTGCGGCGCCGCGGGATTGTGACTTTCGTGTCGTGTCGCATGCCGAAGAACGCGCTGGCCGGCGAGGATCTTTCGCGCACGTGAACCAGGGCGCCGCCATCGAGCGTTTACGGTTGCGCGATGACCGACGAGCCCGAGTGGTACGAGCGGATCCTCGACCTCCAGCTGCGCGAGAACCCCGCCATCTGGGCGCGCTTCCAGGAGCACGGCCTCAACGAGGTCGAGCTGCGGCTGGGATTCATCTACATGGCACCCGGCGAGGACGAGGCGCAGCAGCTCGCCGGCTTCCTGCGCAAGGAGACCGACTACGAGGTCGAGGTGCGCTCGCAGCGCAAGCGCAAGCTCGCCAAGCCTGAGTGGCTCGTCGTCGGCGCGACACAGCCGACCGCCGTCTCGCTCGACCTCCTCAACGAGTGGGTCGAGTGGATGGTCGCGGCCGGCGCCGCCGAAGGACCGTGCGCGTTCGACGGCTGGGCCGCCCAGGCGCAGGACTCGTACGGCGACGCTGCCGACGACTAGATGGTTGGTTGCCGGTCGTGGAACCAGGCATCTGATGAAGCGAGGGAGGCGCTGAGCACGACGCCGGTCCTCATCGTGCACGGCGGCGCGGGCCCGCGTCGCGCCGAGGACGACGAGCGATCCGACGAGGAGCTCCGCCGCGAGCTCGCGCGCGCCGTCGACGCCGGCTGGGAGCAGATCGCTGCCGGTGCCGAGGCCGCGTGCGTCGCGGCCGTCTGCGTCCTCGAGGACCGCCCGCTGTTCAATGCGGGCACCGGCTCCGCGCTCGCCGCCGACGGCGCCGTGTGGTGCGACGCGACGCTCGCGTGCGCCGACGGTCGCGCCGGCGCGGTCGCGGCCATCCAGGGCATCCGTCACCCGATCCTGGCGGCGCAGGCGCTCGCGCACGCCGCGGGCGCGCCGCTTCTGTGGGCGGGAAGCTCGGCGGACCTGGCGCGGCTGCACGATCTCGAGCTCCGCGACGCAGAGCGCATGGTCACCGACCGCCAGCGCCGCCGCCTGGCGGCCCATCGCGCACGTCACGCGGAGCACGAGCGGGCGGGAACGGTCGGCGCGGTCTGCCTCGACGCGACCGGCGGGCTGGCGGCCGCGACGAGCACCGGCGGCTTCTGCGGCAAGCCGCCCGCGCGCGTGGGCGACTCGGCCATCGCCGGCGCCGGCACGTGGGCCGACGCCCGGACGTGCGCGGTCTCGGCGACGGGTGACGGCGAGGCCTTCCTGCGCGTGCTCTTCGCACACGAGATCCACGCGCGGATGCTCTACCGCGGAGAGGATCTCGCCACCGCGGCCGGCGCCGCGCTCGTCGCCGTCCGCGCAGCCGGCGGCCTCGGCGGCGCGATCTGCGTCGACGCCCGCGGAGCGATCGCGATGCCGGTCAGCAGCGACGTCATGTACCGCGCCTGGCGGCGCGCCGGCGAAGCGACGTACACCGCGCTCGGCGGCTCGGAGGCAGGATCGCGTGCGCCACGGGGCTGACGAGCGATCGCCTCACCCCGGCGCGATCGCCTCGCTCTCGAGAATCCACAGCGTCCCGTCGCCACACGCGACGGGCGTGCCGCCGGCGCCGCCGTCGAGGCGCGTGCGCACGAGTCGCACGCGGCGGCCGTCGAGCTCGGTGCGGGGACCGCGAAGGCCGCCGACGGGCGGCGACAGCGACCAGGCCCGGGTCTGGCGGTGGATCTCCAGCGCGCTCCGCGTCCAGTCCACGTCGACGTACTCGGGCTCGAACGCGCCCGCGTAGCCGACCTCCTCCGGCCTCTGCGGATCGCCGCCGTCGCCGGCCATGAGCCGCTCCAGCGCGGTCGGCAGCAGATCGGCGAGCGCGCCGAGCTTGGCCGTCAGCGAGTCGGCGTCGTCCTCGTCGGTGACCGGGACGGCACCCTGCGCGAGGATCGGCCCCGCGTCGATCTGCGAGGTCATGCGATGAAATGTCATGCCCATCTCTGGCTCCCCGTTGCGCAGCGCCCAGCCCATGGGATTCGGGCCGCCGTAGCGCGGCAGGAGCCCCGGGTGCACGTTGACGATCCCGTATCGGGGGACGGCGAGCGCCGCGTCGGGGATCCGGGCCGGGAACGTGCAGCAGACGGCGACGTCCGGCGCGTACGCCGTCAGCAGCGGGGCGAGCCGCTCGGGCGACGCGATGTAGAGCACATCGCTGCCGGGCGCGGCGTCGAGGATCCGCGCCGGCAGGTAGGGGCCGAAGCGTCCCGGCGGCACCCGCAGCGACACGACCGCCGGCACGTCGTAGCCAAGCCTGCTGAGCCCCGCGTGCATGCCGAGTGCCGCCGGTGGGGCGGTCGCGATGAGAACGATCCGGAGGGCCACCGCGCGATCGTCCCATGCCGGCGCCCGGGGCGTCCAGCCGGCCTCAGGCGCAGCGCGCGAGCGACACCGCGAACAGCTCGTCGGGGTCGGTGTAGAGCTCCACGAGCTCCAGGCCCGCGGCGGCGAGATCACCGCGCAGGCGCTCCACCGTGAACTTCGCGCTGATCTCCGTGCGCAGCTCCTCGCGGGCGGCGAACTCGACGTCGAGGTCGAGCGCCGCCACGTGGACCTGCTGCGGCTCGCTGGCGAGCAGGCGCATCTCGAGCCATTCGCGGCGGCGATCGAAGAACGCGACGTGCTCGAAGGCGTCGATGTCGAAGTCCGCGCCGAGCTCGCGGTTGAGCACGTGCAGGACGTTGAGGTTGAACTGCGCGGTGACGCCGGCGCTGTCGTTGTAGGCGGCCTCGATGACGTGCGGGTCCTTCACGAGGTCGGTGCCGAGCAGCAGGTGGCCCCCGGGCCCCAGCACTTTCCCGAGGCCGCGCAGGAAGCGCCGGCGGCTGCCGGGCGGGAAGTTGCCGATCGTCCCGCCGAGGAACGGGACCAGGCGCGGGCCCGCGGCCGGCGGCAGGTGGGCGAGGTGGCGCTCGAAGTCCCCGACGACGCCGTACACCGACAGCCCCGGGTACTCGTCGCAGAAGAGCTGGGCGACGGCGTGCACCGTCGTGGCGCTCACGTCGACCGGGACGTAGCGGCGTAGCGTTCCGGCGGCGGCCATCGCGTCGAGCAGGACGCGCGTCTTCGTCGCCGAGCCGGAGCCCAGCTCGACGAGCTCGACCGCGCCGGTCCGCGCGACGATGTCGTCAGCATGGTTCTCGAGGATGAGCCGCTCGGTGCGCGTCTGGTAGTACTCGGGCAGCTCGCAGATGGCGTCGAAGAGCTCCGACCCGCGGGCATCGTAGAGGTGCTTGGGCGGCAGCTCCTTCAGCGGCCGGGTGAGGCCGTCGAGCACGTCGTCGGCGAGCGTCCGGTCGTCGCCCGGGCCAAGGTAGGAGTGCACCTCGACGGCACCCTCGAGGATCGGCTCCATCACGTCACGTCCTTTGCCAGTCGCACGCCGGCGAAGATCTGCCGGCGTTGGGGGAGATCCCAGTTGCGGAAGGTGGGGGAGCGGACGCGCGCCTCGGTCGCCCAGGAGGCGCCGCGCAGGACGCGGTAGCGGTCGCCGAAGAAGGCCTCGGAGTACTCGCGGTAGGGGTACGCCACGAAGCCCGGATAGCCGTGGAAGTGCGAGCTCGTCCACTCCCACGCCTCGCCGACCTCCTGCAGTGGCTCCTGGGTCGAGGTCGTCGCCCTCTCCCACTCCGCTTCGGCGGGGAGGCGGGCGCCGTGCGCTCTGGCGAAGGCGTCGGCCTCGAACCAGGAGACGTGCAGGACGGGCGCACCCTGGCCTTCGGTGGGCCCGGCCGCCGTCCATCCCTCGGGATGCGTGATGTCGTACTCCTCCTTCCACGCCCAGCCCTCGTCAGACCACCACTCGCGGCGCTCGTAGCCGCCGCCCTCGCAGAAGTGCATCCAGCTGCCGTTGGTCACGGGCCGGCGGGCGATCCTGAAGGCGGGCAGCTCGACGGCGTGACGCGGGCGCTCGTTGTCGAACGCGAACCCGCCGGCGGGCGCGCCCATCTCGAAGCGGCCGCCCGGCACCTCGACCCAGTCCTGCGGCGCGTCGCACGCGGGCCGCGGTCCCGGCCGGCCACCGGGCAGGCCTGCGAGGAAGAGCGTCTGGCGCATCGTCTCGTTGTGCTGGCTCTCGTGGCGGATGACCATCTCGAAGAGCGTGCCGTCACCGGGGCCGACGCGTTCGAGCACCTCCAGCGCGCGCCGCCGCACGGCGGCGATGTAGTCGAAGACGTCGTCGCCGCGCAGGAACGGGATGTCGCCGCGCGCGGCGCGCGGGGTCTCGAAGGCGTCGTAGAGGTCGGCGAGGTCGCCGCGCAGCAGGGGCTCGCCGCCGTGGCGATGCACGAGCCAGAGATCCTCGTAGGCGGCGATATGGCCGAGATCCCAGTCCAGCGGGCTCATGAGCGGGTGCTGGACGCGCTCGAGCTCGACATGCGAGAACGGCGCCACGAGGGCCAGCGTGCGCTCGCGGGCGACCTGCAGGGCGTGGCCGAGCGCTGAGGTCACCGCGGTCGCCATTCGCTTGCCAAATCTACCCACCCGCCTCGGGCCCATTCATAAACCCGGCGTATCGGTGCGTCGCAGTTCGTTACGAGTGGCCCCTCAGCCGGCGATCGCGTCGAGCGCGGCGTCGACGTCCGCCGCGCTGTTGTAGACGTGGCACGACACCCGCAACTTGCCGCCGCGGACGGCGGCCGCGATGCCCGCGCGCTGCAGGCGCTCCGCGGCATCGGGCAGGTCGACGCAGACGATCGCGCTGTTGGAGGGCGCCATCCCGAGCCCGGCCCGGAAGCGGTTGGCGAGTGCCACATCATGGGTGTATACGGTCTGCACGCCGATCCGGTTGACGAGCTCGAGCGCCGGCTGCGTGCCGACCCACGAGAACCAGGCCGGCGACGTGTCGAAGCGACGCCCGTCGGAGGCGAGCCGCAGCGGCGGGCCGAAGTAGCTCGCATGGACGTCCTCGCCGGCGTACCAGCCCGCGCTGTGCGGCACCATCGCCTCCCGCAGGGCGTCGCCGACGACCATGAACGCCGTCCCGCGCGGCGACATGAGCCACTTGTAGGCGCTGCAGACGACGGCGCCGAAGCGTCCTGCCTGCAGCGGCAGCCAGCCGCATGCCTGCGTCGCGTCGACGAGCGTCGTCGCGCCGTGGTGCTCCGCGGCCGCCACGATCGCGTCGATGTCGGCGACCTCGCCGCTGCTCATCTGGACGGCGCTGAAGGCGACGAGATCGGTGCGGGCGTCGATCGCGGCCGCGAGCTGACCGGCGGGCAGCGTCGTGACCGTCACGCCGCGGCGCTCCTGGACGAGGAACGGGAAGAGCGTCGACGTGAACTCGACGTCGGGCACGAGCACGCGAGCGCCGCGGGGCAGCGAGGCCGCGACGAGGCCGGCGAACTCCGACACCGTCGCGCCGACCGCGACCTGCGGCGGCGCCACGCCGACCATCTCGGCGAACGCCGCGCGCGCGGCCTCGGTGCTGTCGCCCCAGTGTTCCCAGCTCGTGCGCCCGGCGCGCCAGTCGGCGAGGGCGGCCTGGAGGGCGTCGAACCCGGCGCGCGGCGGCAGCCCGTAGCTGGCGGTGTTGAGGTACACGCCGGCGGGCGACCACTGCTCGCGAGCCTCGCCGATCGTCAGCACGGGCCCATCGTCGCATCCGGCGCATGCGACCGTGCACACGCGCCGCCAGTTCAACCAATTTAGGTTCGTTTGATTACCATGAAAGGCGTTAATCGTGGCGCGTTGTGTGTCGAAGCGCACGATGTGGCCTTGGCCGATGCGTTACGTTTGCCCTTACTGGGGTCAGAAGAAATCGACCGCACGTCGCTGGGATCGACTACGCTCCTCGCGAAAAATGGGCCGCAGGAAAGGATTCTCGGGGTCCCGGGATCCGGATGACACGGACTGGAGGTAGATCGTGAAGGTGTTCGTGGTCGACTCACACGCGATCTACCGGCGCGGACTCGTCGCATCACTCGAGTTGCTCGAGCGCGTGGAGTCCGTGCATCAGGCTGACGGTGTGCGCGGCGCGCAGGAGCACGCCGCCCTCCCGGAAGCCGATGTCGTGATCGTCGATCCGTCGATCTCCGGTGGTGCGGCGTTCCTCGTCGAAGTCGGCGAGGACTTTCACGTGATCGCGTGCACGTCTGATTGCGCCGACGAATCGGTGATCAGCGCGGTCGAGGCCGGAGCGGTGGGTTATCTGCGCAAGGACACCCTCACACAGGACCTGCTGCAGGCGGCGATCCAGGCCGCCGAGGGAGGTGCGGCAGTCGTCGGTCCCGACGTGCTCGCGGCGATGCTGCGCGGCGTACCGGCCGAACCCGACAACGGCGCGACGGGGCGGTTCCCGGAGCCCCGCCTGAGCGAGCGTGAGCAGCGCGTGCTCGCCCTGATCGCCCAGGGCCATCCGACCCGGGAGGTCGCGCAGCAGCTCTGTTACAGCGAGCGGACGGTGAAGAACGTGCTGCACGACGTCGTCACGAAACTCAATGCTCGCAGCCGCTCGCAGGCCGTGGCGCACGCGGTCCGCGACGGACTGATCTGAGGAGCCTGCGTCGTGCCGCCGCTCCTCAACGCCAACGCTGTCATCCAGTGCGCCCATGGCGGGAAGTTCATGGTCGTCCCGCGCGGGCCCCGGCCGCTCGTCGGCGGCGCCCCGGCGCTCAACGTCCAGGACTTTCCGGGCGTGATCTCCGCGGGGTGTATCTTCAACGTGGCGGGCGCGCCCGCGCCCTGCGTGATCGTGTCGGTGGTCGCGGGGATGTGCCCGACGATCCTCGTGGGAGGAGGGCCGGCCGTGAATCAGACACTCGTCTGCGCGACCTCCAACGGGACGCCGTCGCTCCCGGTATCGAGCGCCGGGCAGATGACGGTGCAAGGTAATTGACATCGACTCGCCGGATCGCCTCTGCGCTGACATCATGAATTCAGTGAAGACCGTCGGACGCTACGAGTTGCTCGATCCCATCGGCTATGGCGGCATGGCCGTGGTCTACCTCGCTCGGCAGACCGATCTCGATCGCATGGTGGCGCTCAAGGAGCTGCGGATGTTCGCCGCACCCGACGAACCCGGGCTGGCCGAGCGCTTCATACGCGAAGCGCGGGTGGCCGGAAAGATGAGCCACCCGAACATCGTCACGGTGCATGAGTACTTCGAGAGCGAGGGCACGCCGTACATCGCCATGGAGTACCTGCAGCGTGGCTCGCTGCGCCCGTGGGTCGGTCGTATGACCGTCGCGCAGATGGCCGGCGTGCTGGAAGGCGTGCTCGCTGCGCTCGATCACGCCGAGGGCTATGGCATCGTGCACCGCGACCTCAAGCCCGAGAACCTGCTCGTGACCGACCAGGGGCAGATCAAGGTCGCGGATTTCGGTATCGCAAAGCCGCCGCCGACGAACACGAGCCCGATGCTCACCGCGACCGGCACGACGGTCGGGACGCCGACCTACATGGCTCCCGAGCAGGCGATGGGGCACGACCTCGGGCCGTACACCGACCTCTACTCGGTCGGCGTCATGGCCTACGAGTTCTTCGCCGGCCGCGCACCCTTCGATGACACGGACACTCCGGTGGCGATCATCCTGCGCCACGTCAACGAGGTGATCCCGCCCGCGCGTACGGTCAACCCGAACGTCGACCGCGCGCTGTCGGACTGGATCGACCGCCTGCTGATCAAGGACCCCGCGCAGCGCACGCAGACCGCGGAGCAGGCCTGGGACGCGCTCGAGGAGGTCGTCCTGCGGCTGCTCGGCTCGCGCTGGCGGCGCGAGGCGCGGCTGATGCCGACGGCTGAGCAGCCCGTCGCGTCGCCGCTGACGCCGGCGCCGTTCACGTCGACGGACGTCGAGACGCCGATCCCGGAAACGACGTCCGGCGGGTTCCAGAGCTTCGCCTGGGGTGCGCGGGCGGCGACGCCCGCCGAGCCGCGCCCCGCTGCGGATGCGCCGGCGCCGGTGGCGCCGGTTGCTGCGGCCGGGCCGGCGGTCGTGACGCCGCCACCGCAGCCCGCGCCCCCCGCGCCGGCGCCCGCGCCGCTCCAGCCTGCGGCGCGCGTCGAGCCGTCGCAGCCGAGCGTGGCGGTGCCCAAGCCCACGTTCGAGACGTTCGCGCCGGCCACGCCGCAGTTCGGGCAACGTGACGATCAGGCGCTGGCAGCGCCGCCACCACCGCCGCTGCCGACGCCCATGCCCGTTTCGCCCGTGAGCCCTGCGCCGGCGCCCGACAGCATCGCCCCTCAGGCCCACGTCGAGGCTCGCACGGTCATGCCCGCCGCGCTGCCCCAGCCGCTGCAGCCGCCGCCACAGCCGCGACCGTCGCCGGCCGTCCACCGGCGCCGCCAAGCCGTGCTCATCGGCGGAGGCGCGGCGGTGGTGGCGGTGGGCGTCGCAGCGGTCGCTCTCCTTGGAGGCGGGGGGTCCGGCAGTTCGCCCCCCGCGACAGCGCCCGGCACCCTCGCGCTCGACAACGGCGACCTCGCACTCACGGCGCCCGTGTCCTGGTCGCGGCATACCGTCCCCGCGGTTCCCGGGCTGCACCGCCGCAACGCGGTGACGGGCGCCCGCGGCAGCGACCGCTTCATCGCGGCCGAGCTCGTCCACGGCCAGGCCGACCCGACGCTGCTACCGGCGAAGCTGCTCGGTGCGCAGAGGGGTCGGCCGAAGCCGACGACGATCACGCTCACCGGGCAGCGGGCCTATCGCTACGACGAGCTGCGCGGCTCAGGCCGGCCCCTGCGCGTCTACGCCGTGTTGACCACCGAGGGCGTCGCAACGATCGCATGCGGCGCGCCGGCGTCGGCCGCCGCCGCGCGCGACTGCGACCAGATCGCCGGCACGTTGAAGCTCAAGTCGGCCCAGGCCCTGCCCGCCGGGCCGAGCACGAGCTACGGCGCGACCCTGAAGAAGGCGTTCGCGATGGTCGCCGGCCACATCACGTCGGCGAAGACCGGGCTGGCCAAGGCGGGGACCGTCGCCGCGCAAGCCGCCGAGCTGCAGCGGCTCGCAAACGCCTACGACACGGCCATCGCGCCCCCCGGCCCGCGCCTGAACGTCGTCGACTCGAAGCTGAACGCGAAGCTCGCGTCGCTGTTCAAGGACGTCGCCGCTACGTACGGCCGGCTCGGAAGCGCGGTGCAGCGCAGCGACGCGGCGGCACAGGCTCGGACGCAACAGACCTTGAAGCGACTGCGAGCGAGGATGGACGCCGCCCGCGCGGCGCTCGCGCGGGCTGGCTACACGGACAAGCCGCCCAGGCTGCTCGTGCCGGCGCTCTCACCGCCTCGGCAGCGTGCGGCTGCGACGCCGCCGCCATCCGCCCAGCCACCCGTCAACCCGTCATCGAACGGCGCCCCGGCGCCGCAGGCCAAGCCACCCGCCGCACCGCAGCGGAAACCGCAGCGATCCCATCCCGACAAGAGCGTCAACGGAACCATCGGCTGAGCGTCGGGCTGACGGCGGCCCGAATCGCATGTGCCCGGCGCCGCGCAACGGAGACCCAAGATTGCGCCTCTGCGATCGCCGGGCGGCTCGTGCCGCCGCTGTGCCTATCTCCGCGCGGCAGAGCCTTCGCACGGCAGCGCCTTCTTCGCTCCCGGGGGAAGGCATCTGAACGTGCCCGCCGGCGCGCGCTTCTTGCTGCGCATGGTGAAGGTGAACACCTTGCCGATGTAGTTCGGAGCGGTGATGCCGATCTGGACCACCGTCCGGGGCTTCAGCTTCTTATGACCGAACAGCGCGGTCAGCTTCACGCGGCTGCGCCGCTTGATCGTCTTGGACTTGAATGCACAGCCCCGTCCGCGGCAGGCGACTGCGACGTTGGCGCCTGGCGGCACCTTTCTGACCGCCAGGTTGTCAACCCTCGTGCCGGTCGCCGTGGGAGTCCAGCGATAGTCCACGAGTGCGCCGTTCGTAGACGGCGGGGACCCGGATGCACCCACGGGGACCGGCACGACGAGGATCCGCGCGCTGTTCGATCGCACGACCGCGGGAGCGCCGATAGCTGCGGACAGGCTCACCGTGTACTGACCCGGCGGCGTGGTCGCCGGGATCGGTACGCGCGCGGTCGCGGGGGTGCTGCTGTTGGGGCTCGCGTTGATCGTCGGCGGGTCTGTCGTCGCGTTCGTCTGGGGCACGTCGGTCGACGCGCCGAGGGAGTAGCTCTTCGCGCCGAGGCCGGCGGCGTCGGAGTAGCGCACGGTGAAGGGGACGACCGCGGTCGTTCCCGCATAGGCGGTCGCGCCCGCGCCCGGGAGCACGCCGAAGTCGCTGACGTCGGTCTTGAGGTCGTTGGAGAGGTCGGGGTGAGGTGGCGAGTCGACGCAGAACTTTCCGATCGGGTCGTCGCCGCAGACCACCGGGGCATCCGCGTTGCCGCCTTCCCGGAAACCGACGACCTGACGCCAGCGGAACGTGGCGATCGGGGTACCGCCGACCGGCGGTGGAAGCCTGAACTCGACGTTCAATTCGCCGGCACGGTTGGCCGGGGTCGCGGGGTTGTATTCCTTGACCGTCGAGATGTACCCGATCCACTGCTGATCGGCGGGCGGTGCGTACAACCGCTGAAGCTCCGTGGTGTAGCTCGAACTCAGCGTGAAGATGGTGCCATCCTTACTCGCGAAGGTCGCCGGGCCGACGGTGCCGCGCGGAACGCGGTAGCCGACGAGCATCTGCCCGAACCCCTGTTTGGTCGCGTCTTCACGGGTGTTGTCCCGGAAGAGGATGTCCTTGCCGCTGGCGCCCGGCTGGCAGTCCGTCCATTGGAGCGGTTTGTCGTACTTGCTGGCGCATACGACTGCCTTGATCGTGACCTTGCCGGGCGCTGTCTGTGAAGCCTCGTTGCTCTTCAAGGACAGGCAGCCACTGAGAGCCATCGTGAGAAGGGCGAGCGCGACGCCGGCGCTTGTGCGCCGCCGGGCCGCCGTCGCTTGGCTTCCTTCTCGCCGCTCCTGCATCGCCGACGTCACTCCTCCCACCTCACTTGAACGCACGGGGCCACTAGGTCGAAGCTACGAGCGTGCCGGTCGACCGGCAAGGGACGATTGGGCACACTTGCGGGTCAAACGGTGCGGCTGCACGCTAGACGAGGCGGCCGAGCAGCTGGCGGGCCGCGTCGAGCTGCTCCGCGTAGCGGTAGCGGTACTGCGCGGCGGGGTTCTCGACGTCGGCGATCCAGTTGCCCCATGCCGACGGGTCCTCGCCAAAGCTCGCGTCCCCCGCTTGGAGCCGCGCCTTCTTCACGGCCAGGGCGTGGTCGATGAACCACTTCGCCTGCAGCTCGGGACGATCGCGATAGCCGGCGTAGTCGCCTGTGTCCCAGATCCCGACGCGCATCTGGAAGAAGCCCGCAGAGTCCGCGTCACCTCCAGGGTTGTTCGTCAGGCCTGACTCGACGAGCGCGGCCATGACAGGGAGCTCGGGCGGGAGCCCCGCCTGCTGCGCCTGCGCGGCCAGCCACGCCGCGAGTTGCTGCTTGGTCGCATCGTTGCCGGGGTACTGGAGCGATCCCGCTGCGGCCGTCGGATCGAGCGGCACGGCGGCCGCCGCGACGCGCTGGAACTGCGGCGCGTCCTCTGGCTTGACGGTCGGCATGAAGCGGACCGTCGAGCTGTGGTGGCTGGCCTCCTGCTTGGTCAGGGCCTTGAAGATCATCGAGTGCGGGTTCTTGACCGCGGCGGCGTCGCGGGCGAGCGCAGCGCCGGCGGCGTCGACGGCGGCCGGTGCCGGGGCCGCCGCGGGTGCGCCGACCGGGCTCGCGTCGAAGCGCCGGCCGCCGGCGAACTGCTGGGCGTAGTACGGCTCGTTGAGCGAGCTCTCCTTGACGACGTCGCCGGTGTGCGGCGCGTGCAGGAACTTGTCGCCGCCCATCGAGATGCCGACGTGATGCACGTCGCCGCCGGACTGGAAGAAGACCAGGTCGCCGGGCGCGAGAACGTGGCGACCGACCTTCCTGCCGTTCGGTGCGTCGATCTGATCGTAGGTCGTGCGCCCGGTCTGGATGCCCTGCTTCGCGTAGGCCCACTGGACGAGGCCCGAGCAGTCAAAGCCCGTGTGGGGGCTGGAGCCGCCCCAGTGGTACGCCGTGCCCTTGAATTTCAGCGCCTCCGACAGCGCTGCCAGTGCCTTGGCGCCCGCAGCCCGTCCGCCGGTCGCGCCGGCGATCACGTGCTCGGCGAGGGCGCCGGCGCCGACGCCGAGGTGCGCCGCGGCACCGGCGGCGCCGCTGGCACCGGCGGCGGCGGGCTCGACGGCCTTGAAGCTCAGCGTGCCGCCACCGGCCTTCGGCGGCGCGGCCTCCCGCGGGACGACGACCGACAGCGTGCCCGCCCCGGCAGCCGCGGCCGCCGGCGCGGGCGCGCCAGCCGCGGGTGCCGCGGGTGCGGCCGCGCCCGCCACGGCCTGGTCGGCGGGCGGCTTCCACGAGGGACTGATCGCCTCCTTGAAGGCGACGTGGATGTGGTCGTTGTGGTCGGCGTCGGTGAAGAAGCCCGGGCCCGAGATCGCCCATGGGGTGCCGATCTCGTTCGGCCGGTAGCTCGGGTCCAGCGACGCCAGCTCGGTCGCGACCTCGCGCGCGAGCGGGTTGCCCGCGTTGACCGGCATCCCGTCGATCGCCGCGATGTCGATCCCGCGCCCGAAGTGGTGGTTGCTCACGGAGCCGCCGGTGGTGAGCGTGGGGTGGTCGCTGCACATGCAGCTGACGGTGATCTTGTGGTCCTGGGAGAGCTTCGTCAGGACGGCGGTCACACGCGGGTCGATGCGCCCCGCCTTGATGTCGGCGATGCCGTGCTGGTCGAGCACGACGTTCTTGTTCTCCAGCAGCGCGAGCGCCTCGGGCGTCGGCGCGCCGCCCGTGCCCTCGGCGCCGAACTGGGCGGGGTCGATCGGTGCGCCGGACGGTGGCGGCTCGGCCCCGGCGGCGCCCGGCGGCGCGCCCGCGGTGGCACCCTGCGGGTCCGCCGCGGTCGCGCCCTGCGGCGCGCCCGCGGTGGCGCCCTGCGGCTCCGCCGGAGTGGCGCCCTGCGGCTCCGCCGTCGGCGCCGGAGCCGCCGCCGCACCTGGCGCCGCGGGCGCTGGCGCCTGCGCCTCCACGGCCTGCGCCGGTGCCGGCGCGACAGCGCCCGCAGCAGCGGGGTCCGCCGCCGCGTCCTCGAGCCCCGCCGCGGGCGCGACGCCGGGCGTCGCCGCGAGCGCGCCGCGCAGGCCCATCGCTCCGTCGACCTTCGGCAGGTTCACCCGGCTGAGCACGTCGCGTGCCGCGCCCGGCGCCGCGATCGCGCCCGGGACGATGTGGTTGGCGAACTCGAACACGCCGACGCCCTCGAGCGCCGCGGCCATCATCACGCCCGCGAGGCTCGAACGCGACTCGCGGACCTCGAGCGTCTGCATCGCGTTGCCGCGACCGAAGGCCATGTACTCGGCGAGCTCGTCGAGCCCCGCCTCGCGGCAGGCGGCCTCGGGATCGCGGCGGAAGGCGGCGCGGAAGGCGGCGTCGACGAGCAGGCGCTCGATGACGCGTGCGGCGGCGTCGGCGTCGTCGGGCATGCGTCACCCCTCGGATGGCCGCATGCGCTCCCCGCCACGTAGACGGCTCAGCAGCGGCGGGCCGACGACGACCAGGACCGGGATGAACAGCGCCGCCCACAGCGTGCCCAGCACGACCCATACGACGGTCGCCGGCGCGTGCTGGACCATGAGCGGCTCGAAGCGCAGCGACAGCCCGATGGCGATTCCCGCCGCCGCGACCGACCATGCCAGCCCGGCGACGGCGTAGCGCGTGAGCGCCGGATCGACGTCCTGCGCGCCCTCGCCGGAGAGCCGCCTGCGCAGCTCCTCGCGCGCTCGCGCTCGCAGCCGTGGCACGCCCAGCCGGTCGGCGAGGATGTGGTACCCGTCGCGCTCGAGGAACGGGTTGAGGTTGAAGAACGCCGCGACATAGCCCGCGAACGCCACCTGGAAGGCGACGTCCCGGATCACGCCGCGCCCGAGCGTCAGGCAGAGGATCGAGAACACGCCGGCGACCGTGAGGTCCGACAGCGGGCCCGCGGCGCTGACGGCGAAGCGCCGCCGGCGCGGCTCGAACCACACCTCCGACGTGTCGACGAAGGCGTAGGGAAAGATGAAGATCGATTTCACGCCGGCGCGCCGCACGCGGCGCCCGACGGACTCCATCGCCAGCCCGTGCGCGAGCTCGTGCAGCCCGACGAGCAGGCCGCGCCCGACGAGGAACACGAGACCGCCGAGGACGAGCCGGTGCGCCACGACGAACGGCGTGCCGTAGCGCCCGACGACGAGCGCGATCCAGACGCCGAAGCCGACGACCGCGACCGCCGCCGTCGCCACGAGCGCCGGGCGCGTGAAGAGGACCCACCCGCCGTGGCGGTAGACCCAGTGCAGGAACGGCCCGACGCCGCCCACGGTGCGCTCGCGCGTCTTCAGCAGCCGCCGCAGCCGGCCCTCGGGCGCCGGCGCGTCCGCCGGGCCGCCTTCGACGCCGGCGAGCATCCCGCGGTCGCCGAGGTCCGCCAGCAGCCGCGCGAGGCGGACGGCACCCAGCCGGCCGAACGCGCTCTCGGCCTCCGTGACGAGATCCGCCAGCGAGCGCGTCCCGTCGAGCAGGCGCAGGAGCTGCGCGTCGTGGTCGGAGACGCGCAGGAACCCGTCGTCGCGCAGGTCGCGGACGACCCAGCGGCGCTCGCCCTCCGACGCGTCGAGTCGCTTCAGCGCGTACCCGGAGCGCAGGCGGGGTCGCTGGCCCTCAGCCGTCTGCGCCGGCTGCAGGCTCGCCACGCCGGCGGCGGGGAGCAGCAGGCTTGCGCCGACCGGCACGACGATCGTGCGACCGGCGGCGTCGTTGTCGCGATGCGCCTGCACCTCGAGGCGCTGGTTGCCGAGGCGGATCAGCACTCCGTCGCGCAGCGCCATTGGTGTCGTCACGCGGGCGTCGTCCAGGAACGTGCCGTGGCTGGACATCGCGTCCTCCAGCAGCGCTGCGCCGTCGTCGCCCGCGCGGATGCGTGCATGGTTGCGCGAGACGCTGGGGTCGTCGAGCTGCAGCCCGTTGCCCCGCGAGCGCCCGATCGTCAGCTCGCCGACGAGCCGCACGCGCGTGCCGTCCGCGAGCACGAGCTCCAGCGGAGCGCCGGCTCCGGGCGCGGGGGTGCCGCAGGTCGCGCAGACCGTCGCCTGCGCAAGCTGCCGCCGGCAGGTCGGGCACAGCATGGCGTCGCTAGCCTCCGGTCGACAGCGGCTCGAATGCCGGGTTGTCGCCGAGCGCCGCCAGCGGTGAGGTCTTGGTCGGATCGGCGACGTTGACGCTGACGATCTCGCCGGCGTCCTGGTTGCAGGTATCGCCGAGCTTGACGACTGCGAGGAGGTGGCTGTCGATCCACACGACCTTGCAGGCGGCGATCAGTGGCTTGGCCTTGCGCAGCTCGAGGTCGTCGGGCGTCGTGAGGTACAGCTCCGGCGCCGGCGTCGCGACGTTCGCGATCGCGGCGAGCTGCTTGCCGTCGGGCGAGACGGCCGCGTCGAACACGCCCTTGCCGGGCGACAGGGGGGTGACGAACGTGCCCTTGCCCCAGTCGGCCTTGCGCGCCGAGAACGCGTGCTTGGACTTGTAGCGGACGATGCCGAAGCTGCGGTCTGGCCGCACGGCCGGCACGAGGATCGTCTTGCCGTCCGGCGACCAGTGCGCGAACGCCACGCTGAAGCGATCGTCGGCGATGCATTGCGGCGCGTAGCCGTCGAGCTTCACGCGGCCAACGCAGAGATCGCGATCCTGGTTGGCGTTGATGCGCGAGACCGCCAGCACCGAGCGCGTGGCGATCGGCGCGAACGACGGATCGCCGTACTGCTCCGAGGCGGGTCGCAGCTGCCTCGGCGCGCGGTCGCGATTGACCATGTCGGCGCTGAAGAGCTGTCCGGCGGCGGTGTAGACGATGCTCTCGCCGTTCCCCGACCAGGTGGGGTCCTTCTCGGCTGTCGCGGTCTTTGCGATCGCGGGCGTGATGCGCTTGCCGGTCGCGCCGTCGACGAGCAGGACGTTCTGGTCGTCGTCGTAGGCCATGCGCGGGAAGCCCGCCGAGACGAGCATCGTGACGGCCGCGCCCTTGGCGACCTTCGTGCCGACCGCGGGATCGGTCCCGACGACGGTCCCGCGCTTTGCGACGTCGACGCGCGGCTGGGGCTTGCCGGGGATCAGCCCGGCCTTCGCGAGCACGGCTCCGTAGGCCTGCTGGTCGGTCTTCGCGAAGTCGGGCACGGCGATGTCCTTCGCGCCGGCGCCGGCGCCGGCGCCGGCGCCAGCGGCGGCGCCGGCACCGGCCGCGCCGCCCTTCTTGGCGGCCTCCGCGGCCTTGGCATCGACGAAGAAGATGTCGACCGGCGTGCCCTGCTTGACCGACTCGCCCGCGGCGGGCAGCGTGCTTGCGATCTTGAGCTTCTGCGGGTCAGCCGGCTGCACCGACAGCGCGCCCTTCTGAAGGCCCTTGGCGCGCAGCGCCTTGTCGGCTTCGGCCAGCGTCAGCCCGGCCAGCTTGGGCACCGCCACCGTGCGGTCGCCGGCGGCGAACTCGACCGACACGGGGGAGCCCTTCTTCACCGACGTGCCGGCCTTCACCGACTGGCCCAGGACGGTCCCGGGAGCGTCCTTGGCCGAGGCTTTCGGCTCCTTGCCCTGGAGCTGGAGGCCGGCCGCGACGAGCTTCTGCTCTGCTGCGAACACCGTCTTGCTGCCGACGACGTTCGGCACCGTGACCTTCGAGGGCAGCAGGAGGAACAGGGCGAGCGCGAGCAGCACGAGCAGCGGGACGACGATCGCCAGCCACCAGGGCAGCCACGCCTTCTGACGGAAGATCGCCTGCCGCGGCAGCAGCGGCCCGCTCGGGATCGCCGGTGCGCCCGCACGGTCGGAGCTGCGCAGCGCCTTGAGCCCGAGCGTGGGGCGGCGCAGGTTGACGCCCTGGAAGTGCGGTCCCCGCACGTTGGGCATGCGCACGACCGGCTTGCCGTCCGGACCGAGCGACACGTTGGGCATGTCGAACTTCGGCGCGCTGACCCCCGGGATCTTCGGCACCTTGCCGCCCAGGCCTCCGAGCCGGCTGCCGTCGCCGGCGGCCGCCGCCTTCTCCTTCAGCAGCTTCTCGCCTTCCTCGCCGCTGGCGCACGCGACCTCGAAGCGGCGCTCGAGCGGCCGGCCGAGCCAGATCTGCCGCGGTGGTCGACAGCGCAGGCGCACCGTGCTCGTCGCGCCTGCGCCGACCTCGACGGTCGTGCTGTCGAAGTCGAACTCGCACGCGTCGTCGCTGTCGTGGGCGTCGAGCGCGAGCAGGACGAGCGCGTTGGCGTTGTTCGCGATCGCGACGTCGTACTTCGCGCGCAGGCGACCGGAGGCGCGTTCGGGGCGCACGCGGATCGCGTAGTCCTCGTAGGGGTGGATCCCCAGTGTCATCGGCGTCGATGCGACCTCGCCGCCGTCGGCGCGCGACATGACGCCGACGCGCAGCTCCCAGCGACGCGCCTCCGCCTCGGGCGTTCGCGGCGGATGCAGGTGGATCTCGATCTCCTGCTCGTAGGCGCCGGCGGAGCCGAACGGCACGAGGTAGACCGTCTCGGGGAGGACGCTGTACCACTCGCGCGGGAAGCCGTGGACGATGAGCGTGTAGTTGTCGACGATCGAGCTCTGGTTGCGCACGAGGGCGATGACGCGGACCCGTTCGCCCGGGCGGACGGCGAATCCCAGCGGCCCGGCGGTTGCGCTGGGCTCGTCGTCGGCCAGGCGCAGCGAGATCGCCGCCGACGGCTGCGGCGCTGCGGAGGCGGCCGGGGGCGGGGGCGGGGCTGTCCGCGGGGGCTCGGGCGGGGGAGGTGGTGGCGGTGGCGCCTGCGCCCCGCCGCCCGGCGCCGGTGATCGTGGCGCCGGCGGGGGAGGCGGCGGGCTCTGCGGCACGGCCGGCCGAACGACCGTCACGAAGCGCGCCTTCAGCCGGGACGGAGGCGCGACGGGCGCCGGCGGGGCGGCAGGCGCCACGGGCGCCGGTGGCTGCTCCGTCGCGGCCGGCTCGGGGTCCGCGGCCGCCGGCGGCCGCTCGACCGGCGCCGGCGTCGCGGGCGGCGCGACCGCCGGCATCTGGTAGTTCGTCGGCTCCCAGCGCAGATACTCGCCGCACTCGCAGAAGTCGACGTCGTCGGCGCTCGTACGTCCGCAGCTCTGGCAGGTCCTCATGCTCCGCCCCCGTTCAGTCCTAGTTCGCCTTCGGGGCCTTGACCCGGAGCCGGTACGTCGCCTGCACCGGCTTGTGGTGCTCGATGCAGCGCGCCATCGCGATCTGCCGGTCCTCGGGGATCGGCACGTCGACGTAGACGACGAAGCGCGGCGGCTCGGCCTTCGCGGGCGCGCCGTCCATCGACCAGCGCACGCCGCCGTCGTCCTCGACGCGCACCGGGATGCCGGGGAAGCTCAGCCGCAGCGCGAGCTCCAGACCGCGCACGGTGCCGCGCCGCCGGCCGAGCTCGGCCGCCATGCGCACGCTCTCGCGGCGCGCGTCGAGCTCCTGCGCCTCGTCGACGTCGATGCCGAGCCAGGCCGACAGCATGTCGATCGTCTGCGCCGATCCGTAGTCCGGTGAGAACTGCTCGGGCAGGGTGTCCAGCACCGCGGCGATCGGGTCCAGGACGCCCTCGAGCGCGCCCACGAAGCGCATCGCGAAGTCGCTCTCGTGGTAGATCGACGGCAGTCCGCGGCGCAGGATCGCGCGTCGCGACACGACCGGTGGAGCGCCGTCGACCTTGCCCGGCCCGCTCTGCCTCACCAGCGTCCCGAAGCCGGGGCCGGCGAACGTGGGGTGCCCGTTGCGATCGCTCGAGCTCACGGTCAATGCTCCCGCCGGAACGCCTTGACGATGTGCTGACCCGAGGCGAGCAGCTCGTCGGGCGCGAGCTCGACGTGCGAGCCGGCGGGCTTGGAGTCCTGCTCGCCGGTGTAGATGTTCGTCTCGTAGACGCGCAGGATCTTCACGAACTCCACGCCCCGGATCGCGTGCACGATGCCGTAGAGCTCGCCCTGGTTCAGCGGGCGCCCGAACGGCCAGCCGTCGCCGCGGCCGTGCGGCGAGCCGCCGATCAGCGGGTTGAGGTACGTGTAGAGCGCGTGCGTCACGTCCTCCTCGACCCGCCGCACGTCGGCCGACGGCGCGGTCTGGAGGTTGACCACGACGCTGACCCCGCGGAACCTCAGCGGCAGCAGCTGGACCGTCGTGCCGATCGTCCGGCGCTCGTCGAGGTAGTCGGCGACCGTGCGGAAGAGCTCCTCGTCGGGGACGAGCTCCTCGGCCGTGAGCCGGCGGTCGGCCGGATCGACGCGCGGGAGCAGATACAGCGCGACCGCGCCGCCGTCCGCCGGAGGCAGGCAGCGCGCGCGCGCGACGCGCGGCGAGGCCTCGCCCGCGAGGAACTCGTAGTCCTGGGCGGTCACCGCGCGGTAGCGCGAGCGGATCTCCATGGCGGCGCGCTGGCGGGCGGCGGTGAGCGTCTCGGCGTCCACCCCGCCGGTCGCGGCGCGCGGGTTGACGACCGTGTCGATCCCCGCCAGCGAGCTCTTGAGCATCGTCAGCGTGCCGGGCGCGACGTTGCCACCGCGCCCGCCGCCGTGGCGGTAGCCCGTGAGGCGCAGCAGCGCGCCCTTCGGGGGGACCGCGCCGTACTGCGTCCAGCGTCCGTCGGTCTCCCGGATCGCGGGGCCGAACTCGATCTCGCCGGCCACGAGGTCGATCGAGAAGTGCGTGTCGGTGTCGCTGCTCGCCGCGAAGGACTCGCGCAGCTCCCACGCCGTCCACTCCTCCTCACCGGGATTCTGGACCTCGAGCGTCTCGCCGGGCTGCAGGGGCAGCACCGGGCTCAGGCGCAGCGGAAACTCCTGGCCCGGCGTGCCGTCGCTGACGCCGAGCAGCTCGCGGCCCGCGCGGGCGGAGTGGGCGCCCGGCAGCAGTGCGCCGATCGGAGCGGCAGTCATCGAGTAGATCTCGGGCGCCTGCGTGTAGGTCGCCCCCGACGTGCCGGCCGCCGTGAGCGCATCGATGCGGCAGCGGACCCAGTGCAGGCGCCGTCCTCCCAGCATCTGGACGGCACTGTGCTGCGGGAGCTGCAGCTCGACTGAGCCGCTGCCGTAGTTGAACCCGCCGGTGAGGTCCTCGAGCACCTCGGCGGGCTCCCATTCGTTGTCGCCGGCGGACACCTCCCAGCGCAGCGGCGGGTCGGTCGGGTCGACGCCGGCGCCGCGCGCCTGCGACGCCTCGACGTCGACGCGCAGCAGCAGCCGTCCGATCGGCCCGTCGAAGCCGAGGTGCAGCGCGTCGCCGGGCTGCGGCGGACTTCCGAAGGCGGCCTGCTCGTTGCCGTACGGCTTCGCCACGCCGTCGGCGACGGCGACGTTCTTGACCTGGCCGTCACGGCTCAGCACGTACGCCGCCGGGCGCAGCGGCTCGATCGCGAAGTCCTCGGTCGTCTGGAAGACGATCGGCTCGTCGCCGGGCATGCGCGGCGTGCCGACCTCCGTCTCGCCCAGCGGGATCGGCACGGGCTCCTCGGCGGGCGCCGTCAGGCGGAAGCGCAGGTCGACGTGGGCCGCGCTGGGCGGATCGAGGCGGATCCCGAGCAGCTCCAGCAGCGCCACGTGGAGCTTGTCCGGGATCCGGTTGAGGCGGTAGATCGTGAGCTCCGTCATCCATGCGAAGAGCTCGATGAGCATGATCCCGGGGTCCGAGACGTTGTGCTCGGTCCACTCCGGGCACGCCTGCCCGATCCGGGTCCGCGCCTCGCTGACGAGGTCCTGGAAGCGGCGGTCGTCCAGCTCGATCGCGGGCAGCCGGGTCATCCGGTCTCCTCTGCGGGGACGACGTAGAACGGGTAGACGAGGTTGCGGACGTCGTTCGTGGCCTTCAGGCGGTACTGGATCGTGATCGCGAGGCCGCCCTCGTCGGCGGTGTCGAGGTCGAAGTCGATGCTCACGACGTCGATGCGCGGCTCCCAGCGCTCGAGCGCGACGCGGATCTCCTCTTCCATGCGTCCGAGCGTGGCGGAGTCGACCACGTCGAAGACGTAGTCGTGGACGCCGCAGCCGAACTCGGGCCGCATCGGCCGCTCGCCGGGCGCGGTCGAGAGGATGATCGAGATCGCCTGCTCGACGTCGTCCGCGCCGTGGGCCAGCGCGATGCCCCCGCGGCGGTCGACGCCGAGCGGGAAGGCGAGGCCGGTGCCGAGGATGTCAGCCATCGTCGCGGCGCCTCACCCGAGCATGACCTGGGAGCCGCGCACCTGCACGATTCCCGACGAGGTGAGCGCGAGCTTCGCGGACGCGTCGACGGTGATCTGCGTGCCCTTGATCGTGATCGACCCGTCCTGCTTGATGACGACCGAGCCGGCGGCACCGGTGATCGAGATCTCGCTGCCATTGCCCTTGATGGCGAGCTTGCCGTCGGCCTGCAGGGCGAAGTCCGAGGTCGCCTTGACATTCATCTTCGCCTCGGAGCTGATCGCCATGTCGCCGCCCGACCCGATCGCGACCTTCTTGTCGCTGCGCAGGTTGAACGATCCGTCGGGCTTGCCACCACCCTCGGCCGCGAGCTTGTCGGGCTTGGCCGTGCCGCTCCACAGCGAGCCGAGCACGAACGGCCGCCGCGGATCGCCGTGCTCGAAGCCGACGATGACCTCGTCGTCGACGAGCGGCATCATCATCAGGCCGCGCCCGCCGGTCGCCGACACGCTCGCGACGCGCGCCCACCAGCCCTCCTGGGTTTCGTCGAGGTCGGGGAACTTCACCCGTACGCGGCCCATCTTCTCGGGATCGTCGTTGTTCGTGACGACCCCGATGACGAGCGAGTCGCCGTAGTCGCTGCGGGGTTGCGGCGTGAGCAGGTCCAGCAGCGTGCGGCGGCTGCGCCCGCTGATCTCGAACTCGGTCTCGTAGCCGGCGGCGCCGCGGATGACGTGCGTGGACTGCGTGACGAGGTAGTCGCCGCCGAAGCGCGTGCCGACGCCCTTGATCTGGACCTTGCTGCCGGCGCGGACGCTCGGGTTGCCGACGCATCGGCCGTCCGCCGACAGCCACGCGTTGGCGAGCCGGTCCAGCGTGCTCTGCGCCAGCACGTTGGCCTCCGACTGCGAGCTGACGATCTCGTCCGCGACCTGATGCCTGCCGCTGGCCAGGCCGTCGCGGCGCAGTTCGATCTTCGAGTCCAGCTGCGGCGTGGACTTCGTGGCAGTGACACGTCGCTTGGCCTTCGGGTCCCAGCCGTTGACGACGACGTCCTTGACCTGCTGGACGGCCGTCGCACGGGGATGGAAGCCCTTGAGGTTGACGCCCCATTCAAGTGACACCGGTGTGCCGGCGTCGGCTCCGGGCTTACGGAAATGGATCTTGTCGTCGATGCAGACGAGCTCGTAGCCGACCCTGCGGGCGAGTTGCCAAAGGTAGTCCCAGTCGGTCTCGTTGCTCTGCTGCTCGAACGGATAGACGTCCGAGGTGGACTTGACGTCCTTGGCCAGACCTGCCTCGCCGATGATCTTGGACGCGATGTCGCTGGCCGTCATGTCCTGGAAGGTGCGCGTGTTGCGGCTGCGGGTGAGCCGGTGCCCGAGGTCGTAGCCGCGCACGACGAGGTTCGAGCCCTGCTGCTCGAACTGCGGCGCCAGCGTCGCGATCTCGCCCTTGAAGACGCCCTCGGGCCCCCCGCGCTCGCTTGCCGCGGCGAAGTGCAACTCGACCTTCGCGCCGATGTCGAACGTCGTGCCGTCGACGAGCTTGAAGTCGGGGTCGAGCACGCGCAGCATGAAGGCGTCCGGAAGCATGAGGTTGTCCTGGACGCGTGCCTCGGCGATCGGGACGTCGAGTGCCTGGCCGCCGACCTTGACGGTGACGCCGGCGACGAGATTGGGGGCCGGGCTCATCCGTCGAGCCTCGGGACGCTGAGCGTCCTGCCACTGCGCAGCCGCAGCGGGTCGTCGATGCCGTTGGCCACCGCGATCGCGCGCCACTGCGTCGCGTCGCCGTAGATCCGGTAGGCGATCGACGGCAGCGAGTCGCCGTCGCGGACGACGTGCGCGCCCAGGCCGCCCTCGCCGCGGGTCGTCGGGTTCTGTCCCTTCGGCCGCTCGACCTCGTACTGCATGAGCGCGAGCTTGACGTCGGCGCGGATCGGCTCGCCGTCGGGCTGGAACAGCGTGTACTGGACGCTCAGGTTCTTGACGACGGCGACGAACGAGAACCAGCCGTACTCGAAGGTGACCGTCGGCGGGCGCTTCGTGTTCTTCTTGCCTCCCGTCCCGGCGCCCTCGCCGCACGTCGCGTTCATCGCGTCGAACAGCGTCTGCGTGATCTGCTTGACGGTGAGCTTCGGCTTCAGCAGCGTCGAGTCGAAGAGCAGCTGGAGCGTCATCTCCCACGGGTTGCCGCCGGTGTAGGACGGCTTGGCCGCGCTCGCGCCCTGCTTGGCCTCGGCCTTCCAGTTGTTCGTCTTCGTGACCGTGTAGTCCTTCGGGTTGAAGAGGCACTCGATCGTCTCGCCGTTCTCGATCTTGAGCTTGGCCTTCTGGACCGGCATCAGACGCTCACCATGCCGTTGACGAGCCCGCCGTGTGCGATCTCGAGGGTCTCGGTGGCACCCGAGTCCGAGCCCGCGTTGAGGTTGGGCCCGGCCCACTTGACCGGATAGGCGTTCTCGAACGCCCACACGCGGGCGTCCTTCGCGCCGGTCGCGTCGACGAGCGTGACCGTGACCGTTCTGAGGCTGAGACTCGAGCGCACGTCCCAGAACCACTTCAGGAGCTCCTTCTGGTCCGTGATGCCGCGCTTGAGCACGAGGTTGGGGAACTTCACCCGGCCCGGCAGCTTGTAGACGAAGTCGTTGTTGCCGCCCTCGGTGTACTCGAGGATCTCGCGCTCCATCGCCAGGCCGCTGCATTCGCGGAACTCGCCGATCGGCAGGCTCGGCTCGATCTCGACCTTGAAGCGGTTCTCGCCGAGCTTGTCGACGTCACGCTCGGAAGGCGTTGCGCCGGCCATCTCAGAACAGCTCCCCGAGTTGCTCGCGCTGCTCGAGCACGTCGCGGCGCAGGCGCCGCATGAAGTCCTGGTAGAGCTCGTCGCGATCGAGCGTCGCGCCGGCTGGTGCGGGTGCGGCGGCCGCCGCCGGGGCGGCAGCCGGCGCGGGCGCCGGCGCGGGCGCCGCTGCGGGCCCGTCGTCCTCGCGCGCCAGCATGGCGGCGGGCGGCGCCGTCACCGCGCCGGGCGGGGGGAACAGCACGCTCACGCGTCCGTCGTCCTCGTACGCGATCGCCCCGGCGGTCGCGGTCGCGCGCGCGATCGCCTGCGCCTTCGCCATGCCCGACTCGGGCTCCGGCACGGGGGGCGCTGTGTCGTCGTCCACGGCGGCGGTCTCGCTGCGAGCGACTCGCAGGCGCGGGCGCTGCGCAGGCCCGGCCGCTGGTGAGCGTGCGAGCACGGTGGCCGGGCTCGCGGGCGACACCGCACTCCAGCCGCCGGAGGCTGTGACCGCGCGCGACCCGACGAGCGGGGGCAGCCGGTCCGCGCCCGCCGGCGCCGCGGCTTGCGCTGGGGGCCGGTCGGCCGCGGCCGGCGGGGCGGAGGGGAACGCGGCCGTAGCCGGCGGCGGCGCCGCCGAGCGGGAGGCGGCGAGTGATGGCGCCGCGGCGGAGGGTGCCGCGGCGCCATCCGCCGCGGCGGAGGGTGCCGCGGAGCCCGAGCGCGATGCGGCGAGTGATGGCGCCGCGGCGGACGGTGCCGCGGAGGGCGAGCGGGATGCGGCGAGTGATGGCGCCGCGGCGGACGGTGCCGCGGAGGCCGAGCGGACCGAGCGGCGCAGCAGCCGGCGTGGGCCGGCGGATTCGCTGGCTTCGGCGCGCGCGACGACGCCGGGATCGGGCGATGACGCCGGCGCCTCGGGCGCAGAGTCTGCGTGAGCCCCCGGCGGCGGTTCCTCGGCCGGCCGGACGGTCGCCCCGGCCGGCGGCGTGTCGCCGCCGCGCGCGCGACGGGCTAGCGCGGCGAAGCCGCCGCCGCGGCCGCCGGGGCGTGCGGCCGCGGAGGTCGCCGCTGCGTCGGATTCGCCGGCGCGGACCACCGGATCGCCGAGCGGGGCGCGAGCGACGTCGCGAGCACCGGCGCGGGCGGCGGGCGGCCGCTCGCTCGGCGGATCGTCCGCTGCTCGTCGCATGAGCCGCGCCGTCGCGCGCTCGACGGCGGCTGTCGATGACGAGTCGCCGCGAGCACGGCCTGCGTCGGCCGCCGAGACCGAAGGATCACCGGCGTCGGCCTCCGAAGCCGAGCCGGGGTCGAGCGCCTGTCCGCTTGCCGGCTCGCCGGCGATCCGCCGCCACAGGCGCCGGGCGATCCCCGGCGGCGCAGATTCGGACGAGCCGCTCGGCTCGTCCGGCGTGGCAGGGGCGGGCGGCGCGGCGGGCGGCGAGTCGGCCGGCGGTTCGCTGCGCACGACGCGCTGGACCGCCGGACGGGGCGCCGGCGGCTGCGGTGCGCGGCGCACGAGCCGCACGGCGACGGGCTCGGCCGGCTCCGCGCCGGCGGCCGTCTCGGC